>JAPKZG010000093.1 GCA_026393895.1 Candidatus Aminicenantota bacterium | reverse complement strand
GTCTTCCGGACCTCGGAAAGAGGCTTCCGGATCAGGATCATCTCCCGGATTGCGTCCGAGAGGTCGAGGACCTCGGCGATGGCCGTTCTTCCATGGTAGCCGGTGAACCCGCAATCCGCACATCCCGCCGCCTCGTAAAAGACCTGGTCCCGGCAGCGGGCCGGATCGAGGCCCGATTCCCGCAGCTGCTCGTCGCGGTAATGGACGACGGTCTTGCACCTCGGGCAGAGGAGCCGGACCAGACGCTGGGCCAGGATGCAGTTCAGGGCGGAGATGAAACTGTAGGGATCGACCTGCATGTGGAGGAAGCGGCCGATGACGTCGAAGACGTTGTTGGCGTGGACGGTGGTGAAGACGAGATGCCCGGTCAGGGCGGACTGAATGGCGATCTGGGCGGTTTCCGGGTCGCGGATTTCGCCGACCATGATTTTGTCGGGGTCATGGCGGAGGATCGAGCGCAGGCCGCGGGCGAACGTCAGACCCTTCTTTTCGTTGACCGGAATCTGGGTGATGCCGTCGACCTGGTATTCGACCGGGTCCTCGATCGTGATGATCTTGTCCTCGATCGAACGGATTTCGGTCAGGGCCGCATACAGCGTCGTCGTCTTGCCGCTTCCGGTCGGCCCGGTCACGAGAACCATGCCGTACGGCTGGGCGATGTAGCGCCGGAAACGGCGGAGGACGTCGTCGGAAAATCCGAGCAGGTCGAGTTTGAGCTCGGAGATCGCCTCGGTGATCATCTCCTTATCGAGAATCCGGACAACGGAATCCTCGCCGTAGATGGAGGGCATGATCGAAACGCGGAAGTCGATGGTCTTGTCCTTGATTTTCAGCCGGAACCGGCCGTCCTGGGGGACGCGGCGTTCGGCAATGTCCAGGTCGGACATGACCTTGATCCGGGAGATGATCGGCGCCTGGAATTTCTTGTCTATCGGCTCCATGGCCTCGCCGAGGACGCCGTCGATACGGTATTTGACGTGGACGTTGTCGTCCTTGGACTCGATATGGATGTCCGAGGCCCGCTTTTGGACGGCCGTGAAAATGATCGTATTGACCAGCTTGATGATCGAGCCGTCCTGGCCGGCCAGTTTCTCCAGGGAGATGACCTCCTCCTCCTCCCCGCCTTCCTTTTCCACGAGCTGTTGGATGAATCCTTCGGTGGCTCCCTTGAGGACTTGAAGGACGGTCTCGCTTTTGCGGAGGGCTTCCTGGATGGCCCGCAGCGGAGCGGCCGAAACGACGACTTTCCGCCCGGACAGGGTCTGGACGGTGTCGATCGTCTCCAGATCGGACGGGTCGGCGACGGCGATGCGGAGCGTCCCCCCGTCGGCCGAGAGCGGGATGACGTTGGACCGGTAGAGAAATTCCGGGGGAAACGACTGGACCAGTTCCCGGTCGATCCGGACGTCGGAGAGGTCGGTGAAGGGAACGCCGCAGCGCTCGGCGAGTTTGCGGGCGTCGTCGGCTTCGGCGGAAACGGAGGCTCGGGGCGTCGAAGGTTTCATCTTATTGGACCACCTGAATGATACGAAATATGGGGAGATAGACGGCCAGGAGCATTCCCGCCACCAGGACGCCGGTGAGGATGATGACGACGGGCTCGACGAGCGTTACCAGGGTGTCGAGTTTCTGCTGGATTCGTTCCTCGGTGACGTCGGCCAGCTCGCGGAGCATCCCGCTCAAATTCGCCGAGGATTCTCCGATACGGACAAGGTCCAGGGCCATCGGCGGGAAAAAAACCGTTTTGCCCAGCGCTTCGGACAACGATTCGCCGTTGCGGATGTCGGCGGGGACGGTCTCCATCCGGCCCACTAAGAATTTATTGGGGATGGCCTGGGAGGCCAGGCCGACGGCCTCGACGAGCGAAGCCCCCGCTCCCAGGAGAAGACTCAAGGTCCGGCTGAACAGGGAAACCGCCGATTCGACGATCAGGGGGCGGGCCAGCGGCACCCGGAGCTTCATCTCGTCCCATCGGCGCCTCATCTCCCGGTTTCGTTTCATCCGCCAGTAAAGGAATATCAGGACGGCGGCAAGCGTCGGCCAGATGATCGCGTTCCGGCGGACAAACAGGGAAAAATTGATGAGCAGCGAGGTCAGATAAGGGAGTTGCGTCTCGAAATCGGCATAGAATTCCGAAAAATTCGGCAGGACGAAATTCAGCATGAGAAAAAGCAGGACCAGGGAAAAACAGATGATCAGGGTGGGATACGTCATCGCCGAGCGGATCCGGCGGCGCGTCCGGTCGACGGTTTTAGCGTAACCGATATACTGTCCGATCGTTTCGGGGAGCGTTCCGCTGATTTCGCCGGCCATCAGGGCAGCCGTGTAGACTTTCGAAAACCGGTCTTCGAACGGGGCAAAAGCCTCGGACAGCGCCTTGCCGTGACGGATGTCGTTTTCCACCCGGCCCAGGACGCTTTTCAAGGCGGGATTCTTCGTCCGGCCGCCGATCGCCTCCAGGCAGCGGAGAACCGGGAATCCGGCCCGGATCATCGCCGTGAATTCCTGGTTGAACATGATGAAATCGCGGGGTTTGATCTTCCTGTCGGATCCGCGGAGGAGGGTCGAGAGTTTCCGCCGCTCGCGGCGGACGGAAAGGACGCAAAATCCTTCCGATTCGAAATGCCGGCGGCAGTCCTCAGAAGTAGCGGCCGGATACGTCCGGCGGAGGACCGCCCCCGCATCATCGGCAATCCGGCATACGTATGAAGACATGGCGCACGAATCCTGCCTTTTTTCCCGTTTGGGAAACCGGTTATTAGATTAGGTCAAACCCCGGACGGTGTCAATTTTCCGGGCGTCCGTAAACAGCGCCGGGGAAATCCGCGGCCCGGGGCCCCCGTTTCGTCTCAGCCCGATTTTTTCGCTTCGTGTCCCCTCATCACCGTCGTCAGGACAACCTTCCCGTCGCGGCCGCAAAATTGAAGAAAGCGGATTTGACTTCCGGCCGCCGGGCGGTATTTAATAATGCGGGATGAAGAGAAAACGGGTATTGATGCGGGTCCTCCTGCCGTCCTTCCTTCTGACGGCCGTCCTTGGGCTTGGACAGCAAACGCCTCCGGTGGACAACGAACCGCAGGACACGGACCCGGCCAAGCGGCCGGCCACCGATTATATGCGATTGTTGTTGTCCCAAAACACCAAACCACTCGGAGTCAAAGTGGACAAATCCCTCCAGCGGCTGATGCGTCAGCCGACGATCATTTGGGCCGCCCGCGCGTCCCGCCGGCATATTCTGGACTGATTTCATGATACTTGGAAGCCGTTCCGCGTTTGAATCCACCCTCCGGAATTCAATTTTTTGGATTGAAACGTGAAAAACCGGGCGCATTGGTTTCTCGTTCTCCTGGCGGTTCTGCTCGTTCTGGGCGGGCTCAACGTATACCGCCAAATCGCCTGGAAAGAACCTTCGGACGGCGTCGTCTGGGCGATGAAGGAGAACCGTTTGACGGCCATCAAGGTCGACAAGAACGGTCCGGCCTACCTTTTCAATTTGAAGAAGGGCGACGTCCTTTACTCGGTCACGCACAACCTCGCGCCCGGCAAGGTCATCATCCAGAACAAGATCGACCTTTTAAAAAACCTCTGGCAGGTCTGGAAACAGGGACAGAAAATCACCTACGAAATTTACCGGGAAGGCGACGTCATCACCTATACGGGAACGTTTTTCCCGGTCGAAAAGGGCGCTAATATCATTTATTTCTACCTGGCCCTCATCGGCCTGATGACGATCATCATCGCCCTGATCGTCTTCCTCAACACCGCCCGGCCGCTGCGCCGGACCAATGTCCATTACTACTTTCTGTCGGCCTTCCTTTACATGTTTTACGTGTTCTCGTTCACCGGGGAATTCGACCTGCTTGACGGCCTGTTTTACGGGCTGGATAAAATCGCCTTTCTGATCTTCCCCCCCCTTCTCGTCCACTACTTCATGATTTTTCCCCAGCGTAAAAAGCTGCTGCGGGACCGGCCCGGGATCGCGTTTCTCCTCTATATTCCCGGAGCTCTGCTGCTCCTGGCCCGAATCGTTCTTTTCCTCCCGGTCGCCCGGGGGCTCGGCGAGCTTCGGCTTCTTAGTTTCTACTCGTCCCTGGAAAAATGGGATTTAGCCTATTTCGCCCTGTACACCCTTTGGGCGCTGGCGACGATCGTCCACGGCACGCTCCGCCATCCGAGTTTCATCGTCCGCAAGCAGCTCAAATGGATCGTCTACGGCCTGGGATTCGGCGTCGTCCCGTTCACCGGGCTTTATGTCGTACCCTTCGTCGCCGGAGCCGCGCCGAGCACCGCGGCCGAACTCACGATCCTTCTCCAGGCGCTCATCCCGCTGTCGTTTTCCTACTCGATCACCCGCTATAAGCTGATGGACCTCGAGGTCATCATCAAGAAGGCCACGACCCTGGTGTTCTCTTATTTCGTCCTGGCCCTGATCTACCTCGGGATATCCTCGCAGACGAAGATTTTTTCGGAGAACAAGATCAACGCCCTTCTCCTCGGCGCCCTGGCCATCATCCTGGGCGCGACGATGTTCACGCCGCTCCGGACCCTCGTTCAGTCCCTCTTCGACCGGGTGTTTTACCGCCGGAGCTATCAATACCGGAAAACCCTGTTGTCCATTTCCCAGGAGCTGAGCCGGGAACGCAACCTCGAAACGCTCGCCCGCCGTCTCCTCGAACTGATCTCCAACGCCCTGTCCCTGCGGTCGATCGCCCTTCTTCTCCCCGTCGAAACGGGAAGTTCCACGTTCACGGTCTTCAGCGCGCGCGGCGATATCGGGTCTCCCCCATCGGGACGCCTGACCTTCGATCCCAAGGTCTACGAAAGTTTGGTGGAGAACGACGCCCTGTCGCTATATTCCGTGACCGAAGACATCAAGCTGCAGGCCAAACTCGAGGGGCTCCGGGCGTCCGGCTTCGATCACTTCCTGGCCCTCAAGGGCGAGAACAAGATGGTCGGGTGTCTGGCGATGGGGCGCAAGATCGACACGACGTTTCTGACGAGCGAGGATTGGGAACTTCTCACCACGATCTCGTCGCCCGTCGCCCTGGCCGTGGAAAACGCCTACCTTTACAACCAGGCCGGACTCCGCGCGTCCGAGCTCGAACGTCTCAAGGATTACAGCGAGAACATCATCGAAAGCCTGACCGTCGGCGTCGCCGTCCTGGATCAAAACGGCCGGATCAGCGGCTGGAACCGCATCTGCGAGAAGACTTTCAGCCGGAAACGGGAGGAAGTTCTCGGCGAACGCCTGAGCGACGTCATAGGCCCGAAGGCCTTCGAGGCGATCTTTCCGCCGGACACCCAAGCGGAATACCACCTCGTCGGGGAGATCCCGATCGACCGGCCTTCGGGCGAAATGCGGATCTTCGACATCGCCAAAACACCCCTCCTGGACAACCTCCATCATTCCTACGGGACGATCATCGTCTTCGAGGACATCACCGACAAGGTCCGCCTCCAGCAACGATTGCTGACTTCGGAAAAACTGGCCGCCATCGGGCTTCTTTCGGCCGGCGTCGCTCACGAAATCAACACCCCGCTCACAGGAATATCCAGCTACGTCCAGATGCTCCAAAAGAAAGGCGCGGAAGGGAATTTTTCCCAACTTTTGAGCAAAATAGAGGCCCAAACCGACCGGGTTTCGCACATCGTCAAAAACCTTCTGACGTTCGCCCGCAATCCCTCGGATTTGGCCTTCCACCGGGTTCATCTTCGGGAGAATCTTCAGGAAATCATTTCGCTCATCGACTACAAGCTGAAGGCCATGGACATCGTCCTGGAAACCGACCTCACCCCGGTAGCCCCCATCTGGGCCCAGGGCGAGCGTCTCCAGCAGGTCTTCCTCAACATCATTCTCAACGCCCTGGACGCCATGCCCAACGGCGGGCGGCTGCGCCTGGAACTCTGCGAGACGCCGACCGAAGCGATCGTCGCGATCAGCGATACCGGCACCGGAATCAAGGAACAACATCGCCCCCGTATTTTCGACCCCTTTTACACGACCAAAGGAGTCGGCAAGGGAACCGGCCTCGGCTTGTCCATCAGCTACGCGATCATCAATGAACACGAAGGCCGGATCGAGGTCCAGAGCGAAGTCGGCAAAGGCTCGAAATTCACCATTTTCCTGCCGAAGGATCTCGACCGGCGGAAAACGAAATCAGGCGACTCATGAGCAAAGGTTCCGTCCACGTCATCGACGACGAACCCGTCATCCGCGACATCCTCGACCAGCTCCTGCGCACGGAAGGGTACGACGTCGAGCTTTCCGAATCGGGCGAAGCGGCCCTCCCCAAGTTCGCCGATTCTTCCTACGACCTCGTTCTGCTCGACCTCCTGATGCCCGGCCGCAACGGCCTCGAGGTCCTGCCGGAGATCAAGAAAATCCGTCCCTCGGCGATCATCATCATCATCACCGCCTACGCCTCGGTCGAGTCGGCGATCGAAGCGATGAAGATCGGGGCCTTCGATTACGTTCAGAAGCCGTTCAAGCACGAGGACCTTCTGCTGACGATCGAGCGGGCCCTGGCCCACAAAACGCTCCGGGACGAAAACGACCGGCTCCGGGAGGAACTCCAGAAGAAATTCAGTTTTTCGAACATTCTCGGCCGGAGCAAGGCGATGGAGCGGGTATTCGAGCTCATCAAGGCCGCCGCCCCCACCCGGTCCACGATCCTGGTCCAGGGCGAAAGCGGAACGGGAAAGGAATTGGCCGCCCGGGCCATCCACGCCAACTCGCCCCGGGCCGCCTTTCCCTTCGTCGTCGTCAACAGCGGCGCGCTTCCGCAGGACCTCCTCGAAAGTCACCTCTTCGGCCATGTGAAAGGGGCCTTCACCGGGGCGGTCTCAGAAAAACAAGGCCTCTTTGAAGCGGCTGATAAGGGAACGATCTTTTTCGACGAGATCTCCACCGTTGGGCTCGAAACACAGGCCAAGCTCCTGCGGGTCATGCAGGACCTGGAATTCATGCGCCTCGGCGGGACGAAAACGATCCGGGTTGACGTGCGGATCATCGCCGCCACAAACGTCGAGCTCGAAGACCTGATCGAACGGCAGACGTTCCGCAAGGACCTCTATTACCGGCTGAATGTCATCAAAATCGTCCTGCCGCCGCTGCGCGAGCGCCGGGAGGACATCCCCATGCTGGTCAAGCATTTCCTGGACGTCTTTTCCAAGGAAAACGGCAAATCGATCGAAAGCATCAGCCCCGACGTTCTCCAGCTTCTGGACCGCCATCCCTGGCCGGGGAACGTCCGCGAGCTGGAAAACCTCATCGAGCGAACGGTCGTCTTCACCAAGGACAAGGTCATCACCCGGGACAACCTCCCCGATTTGTTCCGGACGCCCCGGGAGACGGCGGCCGCGCCGGCCGTCTCGGAGAACGGCGGGCTGGAGCTCAAGGAACAAACGCTCGCCTTCCAGCGGCGGCTGATCGAGACGGCCCTGGCCAAGGCCAACGGCGTTCAGAAGGCCGCGGCCGAGCTTCTCGGAGTAAAACCAACCACTCTCAACGAAATGATCAAACGCCTCGACATCTCGTCGGAAAATTTCTAGCGGAACGTTCCGGGGACGAGCCGGTCCGGATTGACCTTGAACTTCGCCGGCTTGGCGCCCGACCGGAAGGAAAAGACCATGGGTTCGGCGTCCACCTCGAGGATTTTCCGGACCGGACGGCCGTCTTCCGTCCAGGTCACGACGAGGGGAAAGACCATCGGATTCGCGGATTGATGGACGGAGATCTTCAATTCGTACCCCTCCCCGTCCCGGACGATTTGATGCGTCACCGAAACCTGCGGCAATAAATGGGAGTCGACCCACCCCCGGAAAAATTCGCGGAGGGAGCGGCCCGAGGCCTGTTCCATCGCCTGGATGAATTGGGCGGTCCGGACCGGACGGAAGGCGTTGGTTTTCTGGAACGAACGCAAGCCCCGGTCCAACGCCTCCTCCCCGATCAAATCCGAAAGGAGGAATAGGACGACGCAGGATTTTCCATAGAGAACGGCCTGGAACGCCCGGTAATCGAAGAAGCTTAACCGGGCGCCCAGCGAAATCGGCCCGTATTTCGACATTTTCTCCGTCCAGGAGACGCTTTTTTTCAAAATCGACGGAAGCTCTCGCTCTCCATATTTCGTTTTGAGGTACCGGAATGCGGCATATTGGGACAGGCCTTCGCTCAGCCACTGATCATGGTACGTGGCCACCGTGACGGCATGCCCCCACCATTGATGGGCGATTTCGTGGGCGATGAAAAATTCCTTGTATTCGGGCAGATCGACCGGACTCCGGAAATCCGCGCGGTCGCGCCCGGCGAAGTCCATCGGCGTTTCGTTGAGGACGATGAAGGACGCGGGGCTGTGCCCCCCGGCCGTGGCCGCGACGCGCTGGACGATGGTCAGTTTTTCATAGGGAAAGGGACCGAAGATTTTTTCGTAAAGCCGGACGATCGCCCGAGCTTCTTCGGCCATGTTCCCGGGAAGGTTACGGACGTTTTCGGAAACAAGGACCTTGATCGGAGGTCCGGACGGATCGATGTCGGCGGCGGCTTCCCGGAATCGTCCGACGATGAAAGCCAGGCTCTTGACGGGTTTCCGGGTCTCGAAAACGAAAATCCGGTTGCCGATTTTTTCCAGGGAAAGAACCCGGCGGACCTCATCGATCGTCTCCTCGCCGACGAGTTCGCCGTTCGCAACACAAAGATATTCGGGGGGCAGACTGATTCGGAAACGGGAGAGAAAATAGTCCCCCTCGGCGGAGGCGGGATACCAGGCCGCGGACGGCGTGTAAAGAAAGTCGTCCTCATAGGGACCGGACCCGCCTAAGGGACCGAACCGCCAGCTTCCGGACTGGATGTCGGACGTCGGCGGAGGCGGTTGCAGGGCTCCCCGGTAATAAACGTCGATGGCCGTCGTCTGGCCTTCCTCCAACGGCTGGAGGAAATGGACATAGAGAAGGCGGTGGACCTTGTCCTGCATGTAGAACAATTCGCGCCCCTCGGGGTCGTAGATCTTGAGAATCTCCAGGTCGGGGTTGAAATTGAACCGCAGGTTGTCGACGCCGGGGCTGAGGACCGCCATCTCCAGCCGGGCTTTCGCCGAAATGAAATGGCGTTCAGGTTGGAAGTCCAGGTCGATATCGCACCGGAGAAGGTCGGCTTTCTCCCCAAAGGAGACGATCATTTGCCGCTTGCCGTCCACGGCGGCGGCCGGGGAATAGAGGCAGAGAAGCTGATCCGGAGCGCGGCTTTCGAAATGGATCTCTTCCTCCGAGAACGGAGAACACCCATATCCGAACCCGCTTCGGACGTTGGTTCCGAATTCAAAAACCGCCTGATCGCCCTGGGGAAGGACCGAGAGACGTTCGCCGACGAGCGGGTTTTCGACCGTGAAAGAATCGCCATAAAAACGGCGGAACAGCGCGCGCGCCTTCGCGGTCTCCCCGGGCGGAGGTTCTTCGGCCGCGGCCGCGCCGCCGGCGGAGGTGATTTTGATATGATGCTCGAAGAACGAAGGAGAAAACCTCAGGTAGGCGGAGACCAGCGGCGTCTCCAAAACGCCTGTTTTGTAACGGAGGAAGAGCTGGTGGCGCTCCGTTTCGGAGGACGGGGAAAACCGCATCCGGCCCGGGCCGATGATGATCAGCCCGGTCTCCCGGTTGGGAATATTGTCGTAAAACACCCAAACGTTCTCGAAGGTCGCCTCGATATCGGTGTGCCGGATTTCGAACCGCGCGACCCGTTCGACCCGGTTCGAGGGAATTTGAATGTTGTAGAACGTCGTCGGATTCCCCATCACGGTTTTGGCCCGGATGATCCACCCGTTGCCGTCCCGGGTCAATTCCAGCTTCCATGTTTCAAACAGGGCTTCCAGGTCGTTCTGGAAGACCGCCTGAACGAAGAGGAACGTGCCGTTTTTTTCCTCAATGATGTTGCTCGCCGAATGAAAGACGACCCGGGTCATCCGTAACGTCAGCTTGAGGGAATCGTAGACAAGATCCTCCTGGGGCCGGAGTTCGGCCGCGAAATGAGTCAAATACGCCGCCCGGTCGGGCGCCTCGAACGCCTGTTTCATTCCGGACAGGAAGGAAAGGGCATCCGCTTGCGGCGGAGGGGAATCTTGACCGAAGGACGTGATACCGAGCAGGGTCAGAAGGACCACCGCCCAGCCCTTTGTCAGCACTTTCGAATTATACCAGAAATAAAACCCTTTAAGGTTTCGCATTCATCGGGCCTCACCCGTGGATTAGCACGAATCATGCCAAAGGAAGCCTTGCTATGATATATCAGTGAAAAACGGCCCGCCTATCGGTCAACGCCGAAACGATGGCCGAAAACCGCGAAAACAGGGAAGACTTCGGCGGAAATCCGGGGAATACGGGATGAAAGAGTTTTCCGTAAATGTAAGAAATATTTACTCGTTGCGATCAACCGACTTTGTTTTTCAAAGCTTCTTCCCAGGTGATGAAGCTATGGAAATATCTCCGGTCTCCTTCGTCGATCCCGCGGGTGATCTCGGTGATATGAGATGTCGAAGAGCCGAACGCCGACAATGCATAGAGAACCGCCTTTTCGGGATCGACGCGAGAGCCGCACGTGTAGATATCGAGCGCCGCATAGCGCTTCTCCGGCCACGTATGGGTCGACAAATGGGATTCGGAAATCACGACGACGCCGCTGACTCCGCTCGGGGGAAATTTACTGAAGGAGATGGCCCAGACCTTGGCTCCGGCGATTTCGGCGGCCTTGACGAGGATGTCCTGGACTTTTTCGACACTCCCGATGATTTTCGGGTTGCAGCCCGAGGCCTCGACGATATAGTGATGGCCGATGGGTTCGTAGACTTTTTTGGGCAATTCGTCACCTCCGTCCCGCGGCGATATGAAGCGTATTATTGGTCTAGCCGCCCCCTATGTCAAGAATAAGGAAGAAGGATCCGCAGTTGCTCTTCTGGCTTTTAAGGAAAAACCCGCCGTTCGTCCTTAACCGTATTGAGGACAAGGTGGGTGACGGTCCGGTCGATGTTCGGAAACGAGGTGATTTTTTTGATGAACCGGTTGAGGTCGTCCCGGCCCCGGAAGCGGGCCAGCACAAGGCAATCCCACTCGCCGGTAACGTCGTACACGGCGGAAACATGGAGATCCTCGGCGATCTTTTTTTGCACCTCCATGAGTTTCCCCTGGGAAATGCGCACGGCGATGACGGCGTTCAAATCGAACCCGACCGCGGCCGCGTCGACGACAGGAATATACCCGCGGATCACGCCTTTCGCTTCCAGCCCTTTTACGGAATTGATGACGGCCGTGACGGATGAACCGGTTTCCTTGGCGATTTCCCGGAAGCTTTTCCGAGCGTTTTCGTTTAGAGAATCGATTATTTTCCTGGACAGATCGTCGATCATTTTATTCTCCTTTGTCATTAATATTCAATAATATCGATACATTTGTCTTTATTTTTAAAATAATTCTTGACATTTGTCAATATTTTTATTATTTTATTAAAAACTTAAGGAGCTGCCATGAATATATCGAGTGAAAAACTAACATCCCCCCCGAAATCGTTCGGCTTCGCCGACGAAGAAGAAGTCCTGCGGACCGTCCTCGATTCCGATCACAAAATCGAATTCATCCGCGTGATTTTCCCCGATATTCTGGGCCGCCCGATGGATTTCTCCTTTCCCAGCGGCGAACTCGACAAGGCCTTCAGCGACGGAAAGGGATTCGACGGCTCTTCCGTCGAGGGATTCGTCCGGATCGAGGAGAGCGACCTGATCATCAAGCCCGATCCCAAAACGTTCCGGCTCCTGCCCTGGACCTATCAGGGATTTTCGCCCGACACGTCCTGGCGCGAGGGCGTCATGTTCGGCGACATTCTGACTCCGGAACAAAAGCCCTACGAAGGCGACGCCCGTCATGTCCTGATAGAGGCCCTCCGCAAGGCACAGGCCGATTTCGGGGTCGACGCCTTCTACGTCGGGCCGGAGATGGAATTCTTCATTTTCCCGAACGACCGGGAGGCCCAGCCCCTGGACGACGGCGGATACTTTTTCTCCGGGCGGCACGGAGAGATCCGGAAGGAAATCCAGATCCTCCTCAAACGGATGGGGATTCTTTCCGAGTATGACCATCACGAAGTCGCCAACGGCCAGCATGAGATCGATTTCCGGTACGCCGGCGCCCTCGACATGGCCGATACGGTCATGCTCGTCCGGTACATGGTCAAACGGGTCGCCCGAATGCACGGCCTGTACGCCACCTTCATGCCCAAACCCGTCAACGGCCAAAACGGCAGCGGCATGCATGTCCACCAATCGCTCTGGAGCAATGACAGGAATCTCTTTTTCGACGAGTCCGGGCCTTATCACCTTTCCGAGATGGCCAAGTCCTATATCGGCGGATTGATGTACCACGCCCGGGAGCTTTCGGCCGTCTACAATCAATGGGTCAATTCCTATAAACGCCTGATCGAGGGCTACGAGGCCCCGGTGTACATCGCCTGGGGACAGAAGAACCGGTCGGCGTATGTCCGCGTCCCCCGGTACCAACCCGGCCGGGAAAGCGCCACCCGGATCGAATTGCGTTCCCCCGACCCGGGGTGCAACATCTACCTGGCCTTCGCCGCCATGCTTTCGGCAGGGTTGGAGGGCATTCGAAACCGGTACCCCCTCCCCGACCCCGTCGAGGAAAACATCTACGAAATGAGTGGGACGAAACAAAAAAAATTCGGAATCCAGACGCTCCCCCGAAACCTCGAGGAGGCGGTCCGTCTCCTGGAGAAAAGCGAAACGGCCAGGACCGTTCTGGGCGATCATATGCATTCCCAATTCATCGCCAATAAGCGCGAGGAAATCGCGGAATACGGGAAAAACGCCTCGGCCGAATTCGACAAGCAAGTCAGCGACTATGAAATCCGGCGCTACCTGCCGATTCTATAAAAAGATGGGGGACAGGTCGAAGCCCTGTCCCCCGAGTCTCTCTTCTCATAATCTCGAAATCTACGGTTTGTATATGCCCGAAGAGTATTATTTTCCGGCCTTGATCTCGTCCCAGACCTTCACGTAGAGCGCGTTCTTCTCGCCCAAGTCGGCCAGGATTTCGCATTTCGCCTTGATCTCAGGGGCCAGGAAAATCCCGGCGTTACCCCGGATCGATTCGTTCAGGAGCGGGTACGCGTCTCTGTTTGGACAGAGATACTGGATGAATTCGGAGTTCTCGGCCGCCACGTTCGGATCTTGCATGAAATTGATGTAGGCATGGGCGAGCTTCGCTTCCTTGGACGACTTGGCGATCACCAGGTCGTCGCAGGAAATCACGCCGCCTTCCCGGGGCATGGCGAAGGCGATGTCGGCGTTTTCGGCCTGCACCTGGAGAATGTCGCCGCTGTAGCCATGGACGAGGAGGAACTCGCCGGAAGCGATCCCGGTTTTATACTGTTCGTTTTCGAACTTGGCCAGGTTCGCCTTCCAACGCAGGACGACGTCCTTGGCCTTGGACAGCTCGTCGGGGTTGGTCGAGTTGAGGCTGTAGCCGAGGAATTTCAGGGCCGCCCCGATCGTCTCCCGCATGTCGTTGAGCATGACCATCCGGCCTTTCAGGTCGGATCGGTCGAACATCGCCCAGGTCGGTTCGAAATTCGCGACCTTGCTTTTCAAATAGGCGATTCCCGTGTTCGTCAGCATGTAAGGAACGGAATAGGCCATCGTTTTGTCGAGGGCGATGGCCAGATATTCCGGATCGACGTGGGAAATATTCGGCAGCAGGTCGTGGTTCAGGGGGAGGAGCATGCCTTGGCTTTGCATCAGGCTGACCATGTAGCTTGTCGGCGTGATGACGTCGTACCCGCTGGCTCCGGCCTTCAGTTTGGCGTACATCGCCTCGTTCGAGTCGAACGTGTCGATGACGACCTTGCAGTTGTTTTCCGTCTCGAACCGGGTAATCAATTCGGGCTTGACGTAATCGGACCAGGTGTAGATATGAAGGACCGCCGGGGCTTTCGACCCGCCCCCGCAACTCGCGGCCAGGAGACCGGCGACGACGACGGATATCCCGAGCGCGAACCGTAAAAACGTTCGAATCTTCATTGTCCTCCCTCCAGGGCTACGGATTTGGATAAACGCTGGCTGACGAAAACGGTCGTGAACGTCAAGGCCAGCAATAGAGTCGAAAGCGCGTTGATGAGCGGTGTGGCGCCGTGCTTGATCATGCTGTAGACGCGGATCGGAAGTGTAGTGGCCCCCGGCCCGGCGACGAAAAAGGTGATGACGAAATCATCCACCGACAGGGTGAAGGCGATCAGCCCCGCGGCCGCCAGCCCGGGTGCGAGCATGGGGATCAGGACCCGCCGGGTCGCCATCCAGCTTGACGCCCCCAGATCCCGGGCGGCTTCGATGATCGTGAAATCGAAATCCTGGAGCCGGCCCAAGACAACCAGGGCGACGTAACTGATGCAGAACGTCACGTGGGCCAGGACGATTGTCAGCATTCCCAGTCTGACTCCCGCCGCGACAAAGGCCATGAGAAGGCTGATGCCCATCAGGATCTCGGGGACGACGAGCGGCGTATAAATCAGGGTGTAATGGAAACGCTGGAGCCGGGTTTTGGCGAACCTGTGCAGGGCGAGAGCCGAAGTCGTCCCGAGGATCAGGGAAACGAACGTCACGAACAAGGCGATGAAAAGCGTGTTCCGGGCCGCCGTCCAGATGGCCGGCTCGTGGAACAGCCGGACGTACCATTTGAAGGAAAAACCCCGCCAAGCCCCGCCGAACCGGGAGGCGTTGAAGGAATCGACGACGAGAATGAGGATCGGGAGGTAGAAAAAGACCAGGACCGCTCCGGTTACGATGTAGGGAAAGCGGCTGCGTTTCATGATTCCGTATCCGCGGGCGGAGGTTCAATCCGGCTTTTTTCCCGTTGAAGGGCTAGGACGGCCAGGAGCGGCGCCAGCACCGCCAGAATGAGGACGATCGAAAGCCCCCCGGCCAGCGGCAGGTTCCGGTCGACGAAAACGCGCTGGGCGATTTTATTCCCCAGCAGCTCGCTTCCTGGTCCGCCGACGATGTCCGGAATGACATAGGATCCCAGGGCCGGGATAAAGACCACCAGGACGGCCGTGACCAGGCCCTGCCGAATTCCGGGAAGAAACACTTTCCGGAACGCCTCAAACGGCCGGGCGCCCAGGTCGCGGGCCGCCTCGATCAACCGGTAATCGAATTTTTCCGCGGCCGCGTAAATCGGCAGGATGGCGAAGGGCAGAAACGTATAGACCGTCACCAGGATGACCGACCCCAAGTTGTAAAGGAGGGATGCCCCGGGATCGACCAGCCCGAGAAAAACGAGAATTTTCTTGATGAAGCCTTCGGGATGAAGGATCGATTTCCAGGCAAAAACGCGTATAAGGAAGCTCGTCCAGAACGGAACGATGACGAGCATGAGGAGAAGGTTCCGGCGGCGCTCGGAAACGCGGGCGACGGCGTAGCCCGTGGGGACAGCCAGCAACATGCAGATCGCGGTCGCCAGGAAGCTGACCCAGAGCGTCCGCCAGGCGATCGCGAGATATTGGGGGTCGGCCAAACCCTTGATCGTGGCCGTCGTCCAGCCCCGGCCGATTCCGCCGAACGGATCGGCCGGCCGGAAGGCGAGAATGAAGACCAGGGCGGTCGGGATGAGGAAGAAGAGGGACAGCCAGAAAAACGACGGGAGGGTCAGGAGGATTTCCTGTCCCCGCCGCCGGAGCCGTTTCATTCCGGCGACCTCCGACGCGGCCTGCCCGCGACAATCATTCGTCCCCCACTTTCTGGGGCGGGGCGGCGACGAGTTTCTCGTCATCCCGGCGGAATCTTTCGAGCATGAATCCGTCGTCGCCGTGCCAGAAAACCCAGACGTCGTCCTTCCAGCGGATGGGTTTTTCGTCGAGGAAGAACCGGGCATGCTGGCGAAGGATCTGAAGCCGGTGGTTACCCGCCCGGACCCAGTATTTCGTCGTCGGTCCGAGATAGATCACGTCCTCGACCACGGCCGGAACGGCGTTCCGTTTCGTTTTCGACTCAGGCCGGTCGCGGGAAATCTGGATCTTTTCCGGCCGGACGCTCAAGAAAACCTTGTTGCCGTCGGCGATCTGCTTGTCGTTGTAGACCATCACGTCGGGAAGCCCGTCGATCCGGAGGCGGCTGTATTCCGGCTCCGGGTGATCGGCGACGACACCTTCAAGGAAGTTCGTATCGCCGATGAAGGCGGCGACGAAACTCGTCCGCGGGGCTTCGTAAATCTCGGCCGGCGGGCCGATCTGCTCGATCCGGCCGGCGTTCATCACCGCGATCCGGTCGCTCAAGCTCATGGCTTCGCCCTGGTCGTGGGTGACGTAGAGAAACGTGATCCCGACCTGGTCGTGGATCAAATCGAGTTCGATGAGCATCCGCTGGCGGAGTTTCAGGTCGAGGGCGGCCAGCGGTTCGTCGAGGAGGAGGACGTCGGGCTTGTTGATGAGCGCCCGGGCGACGGCCACGCGCTGGCGCTGCCCGCCGGACAGGAGGTCCGGTTTCTTGTCGGCCTGGTCTTCCAGCCGGATGAGGCTGAGCATGGCCTCGACCTCGCGGCCGATTTCCGCTTTCGGTTTTTTGGCGATCTGGAGCCCGAAGCCGATGTTGTCCCGAACGGTTAGATGGGGAAACAGGGCGTAGCTTTGGAAAATCGTGTTGACCCGGCGCCGGTTCGGGGAAAGATCGGTGATGTCCCGGCCGTCGAGAAAAACCCGGCCGGAGTCGGGCGTTTCGAACCCGGCCGCGACGCGAAGCATCGTCGTTTTTCCGCAACCGCTCGGGCCGAGTAGGGCGAAAAATTCGCCGCGCTTGATTTCCAGGGAAACGCCGTCGACGGCTTGGATGGATCCGAATCTTTTGGAAACGTTCTTGAATTCGAAAAATTCGGCCACGGCGTTCCTTCTGTGAGGGGCATTATGGAACAAACGTTCTGGTTTTTCAAGAATGAATATGCTATAAATACCGCCGACGCAAATGAATGTCATTTCGATAGTTATCCAGATTTTCGTCCTCCTCTTCGCCATCACCGTGCACGAGGCCTCGCACGGCTGGGCGGCCAAGAAGATGGGGGACCCAACCGCCTTCAACATGGGACGGGTGACGCTGAATCCCCTCGCCCACATCGATCCGTTCGGCACGGTCCTCCTACCGTTGCTTCTCTCGCTGGCCCGCATGCCGGCCTTCGGCTGGGCGAAACCGGTTCCGGTGAATCCCGACAATTTCCGCAACCCCCGCCGGGGCAACCTCTGGGTTTCCTTCGCCGGGCCGGCGGCCAACATCGCCGTCGCCCTGACCTCGCTCATCCTTCTCCTCGGGATGAAGCTCGCCCTGCCCAATGTCGGGCTGTTCATCAAAGCCCTCATCAACGGGTTCTTCCGGCAGATGGGATTCCTCCTGCCGGTTTTGCCGCGCGGGTTCTTTCCGCTGGAAGGCCTGGCCCTCATCCTGATCATGATGGTCCTCATCAATTCGTATTTCGCCCTGTTCAACCTCATCCCGGTTCCGCCGCTGGACGGTTCCGGGGTCCTGATGGGGCTTCTTTCGGACAACGCCGCGAGCCGCTATGCCCGGATTCGGCCGTTCGGCTTCATTATCGTCCTGTTTCTGATCTATATGGGCCTGCTGGATATCCTGATATGGCCCGTCAAACTCATGATCGTGATTGTGCTCGGATGAACGCGACCCCCGCCCCCCGCAAAACCGTCCTCAGCGGCGTCCGGCCGACCGGACCGCTTCACCTCGGCAATTACGTCGGGGCTCTCCGCAACTGGGTCAAATTTCAGGACCTCTACCGGTGCTTCTACGCGATCGTCACCTGGCACGCCCTGAGCTCGGAATACATGAACGCGAAGGCAATCAAGGGCTGGTCCTTCGAAATCGCGGTCGATTGGCTCAGCGTCGGCCTCGATCCGGACAAGTGCGTCCTGTTCGTCCAATCCGAGGTCAAGGAACATGCCGAACTCCACCTCCTCCTGTCCATGGTCACTCCGCTCCCCTGGCTCGAGCGGGTGCCGACATACAAGGAACAGCTGAAGGAACTCCAGGAAAAAGAGCTGAACACATACGGGTTCCTCGGGTATCCCGTCCTGCAGGCCGCGGACATCGTCATTTACAAGGCCGACTACGTCCCCGTCGGCGAGGACCAGGCCGCCCATGTCGAATTGACCCGCGAGATCGTCCGCCGGTTCAACCGCATCTTCGGCCCGATCTTCCCCGAACCGCAGACGATGTTGACCGAAATTCCACGGCTGGCCGGGACGGACGGACGGAAGATGAGCAAATCCTACGGCAACGCCGTCTACCTGAAGGATTCGGCCGAAACGATCCGCCAGAAAATCATGCCGATGGTCACCGACACGCGCCGCGTCCGCCGGTCCGACCCGGGCGAACCGGACGATTGCCCGGTCTTCACCCTCCACAAGGCGTTCGTCCCCAAGGACAAACAGGATGAAATCGCCCGCGGCTGCCGGACGGCCGGGATCGGATGCCGTGACTGCAAGGGCGTCGTTCTGGAACATCTGTTCCGTTTTCTCGAACCGGTCTGGGAACGGCGCCGCCGTTTTGAGGAACACCCGGAGAAAATCTGGGAAATTCTCGAAGCCGGGAACGTCCAGGCGCGCCGCGTCGCCCAGGCTACGATGGCCGAGGTCCGGGACGCCCTGGGATTTTAGGTTCAAGGTCCGGACGCATGCCCCGCCGCGAATTCCCGAACGAGAATGGACCCCTCGAAGCGTCCTTCTCCCTCGAATCCCCCGCCGCTTTTGACCGGGAATTTCCCAACGAGGAAGGCCCTCTCGAAAGGGGCGACGTGTCCGGAGCGGAAGACGGATACCAAATCAAGCTCGACATCTTCGAAGGCCCGCTCGACCTGCTTCTTTTTCTAATTAAAAAGAAGAAAATCGAAATCGAGGACATCCCCCTCGCCCTGATCACCCGGGAATATCTCAACTACCTCCACGGCCGGGAGCGCATCAACCTCGACCGGGAGGCCGAATTTCTGCTGATGGCCGCCCTCCTGATTTACATCAAGTCGCAAATCCTCCTTCCCCGGGAGCAGCCGGTCGAACCGGACATCGATCCCCGGAAAGAGCGGCCCGACCGGACGGAAGACTACGAGCGGGTGAAAGTCGTCTCCGCGGTGCTCCGGGACAAAGAGGAGGAACAATCTACGATCTGGCGGCGGACGGCCCTCAACGTCCCTCTTCCCGAAGAGGACCTTGACCTGATCGAAGTTTCGCTGTTCGATCTGGCCGAATCGTTCTTCGCCATGATGAAACGGAAACAGGCCGCGCCGCAAAGGGTCCTCAAGGTCAAGGAGCTCTCGGTTACCGACAAAACCAAGGAAATCGTGGCCGCCCTGCGCGAGCGGGGCTTTCTCGATTTTCTCGAATACCTGGACGCCCAGGAGACGCTCGAAGAGGCGTTGGTCGCTTTTTTCTGCCTCCTGGAACTGATCAAGGCCCGTCTCGTCGTGGCCGTCCAGGAACAGCTGTTTCACACGATCAAGGTCTGGCTCCGGAAAGAGCCGGCCGGTGAGGTCGCCTGATGGACGATTTGAAAAACATACTCGAAGCGTTGATTTTCATCTCGGTCGAGCCTTTGACCCTGGATAAAATCAAAGAGGTTCTGGACGACGTTCCCGAGGAGGAGATCCTTCAGGGCCTTCTCAACCTCGGGACGGAAATGGAGGAGGCACCCCGGCCCATCCGCCTGGTTCAGACGGGCGGCGGCTGGGTCTTCATGACCAAACCGACCTATGATCCCCCCGTCCGGAAACTGCTCCAGATCGAACGGAGGAAAAAACTCTCGGCCGCCGCCCTCGAGGCGCTTTCGGCCGTCGCTTATCATCAGCCCGTGACCCAAACCGACATCATGACCATCCGCGGCGTCGACTCGACCCATTCCCTCCACACCCTGCTCGAGAACAAGCTCATTAAAATCTCCGGCCGCAAGAACGCCCCGGGCCGGCCCCTCCTTTACCGGACCACCGAAAAATTCCTGACCTATTTCGGCTTGAATTCCCTCGAGGAACTCCCCCGCGAGGAGGAGCTGAAGCGGATCCTCGAGGAAGGCAACGCTTGAATTCAACGTCGGCGTTGCCTCTGTTCAATCGTCCGGCCTGACCCCGTAAACGCATCCCACTCCGCTGCGTCACCCTGACGAGGGTCCCACTCCGCTCCGGGGATCCGTTTCCGGGGTAACGGCCGGACCTGAGAGCGATAAATCCGCCTCAGCGAGATTCAGATAATGGAAACACTGAGATGAGTCATTGCGAAAAGGATTCTTGCCCTGACGCTCAAATCATCAATAAAGAATTAAGCAACGGATTAAACGGGGTTTCCGAGGACCGTCCTCGCTCGCCGAACTCACGTAGGACTGCAAAGCCCGCCCTGACTCCCAAGGGTCGCAAAGGACTGCAAAGCCCGCAGTTCGAAAAGCCTAAACCGGACGACGTCGCTCCGGCCACGCCGAGGCTAAGTTCAGGCCGGGCGACAAAGGGCGAAGCCAAATCGGGTGCCTCGCCGTAAGTTCAATTATCGTCTTTACTTAGCGGTTGACAAAGAGGGGCGAATCGTTTAGACTTAGCCATCTTTTTTGGCTCATTATGAATACCATGTCAAAGATTCAAATCGGCTTCCCTATGCTCCGCGGAGCAAATTTCGTAACCGGGAAAACCAGGACCATCGAAGTTTCGGATCATCCGATTCTACCCCCCTTCGACGCCCAGCCTTTCAAGGAGACCCCATGACCGAAGAACAGAAACAGAACAACGAAAAAATCACATCCGAGGATTACGAAAACCTGCTGGACAAGTACCAATTCAGCTCCCAGGAAGTCAGCCCCGGGAAAATCGTCACCGGCCGCGTCGTTAAAGTCATGCCCAGCCACATTCTCGTCGACATCGGCTTGAAAAGCGAAGGCGTCATCCCCATCGAGGATTTCACCGAAAGCGCCGAAGCCCGTCTTCCCCAAGCGGGGGACTCGATCGAAGCCGTCCTGGAGAGGACCGATTCGAAGGAAGGCTACTTCATCCTGTCCAAACGCCAGGCCGACGCCCGGAGAGCCCTCGAACTCCTGGAAAAATCCTTCGAAGACGGCTCATCCATCAACGGCCGGGTCATCGAACGCATCAAGAACGGCTACACCGTTAACGTCGGCCTGAAAGCATTCATGCCCGATTCCCACGCCGAGCTCCGGCCTCTCAAGGATCCGGCTAAGCTCGTCGGCCAGACCCTCAAAGTCAAGGTGATCAAGTACGACCGCAAGACCGAAAACGCCGTCGTCTCCCACAAGGCCTATTTGATGGAGGAACGGGACAAGAAAAAGAAAATCGTCTTCAGCCAGATCCAGAAGGGCCAGAAGCTCAAGGGATTTGTCCGGTCGCTGACAAGCTTCGGCGCGTTCGTCGACATCGGCGGCGTCGAAGGGCTGCTTCACGTCTCGGACATGACCTGGGGCAAAATCGGCCATCCGCATGAAATGTTCAAGGTCGGCCAGGAAGTCGAGGTCCTCGTCCTCGATTTCAACGAAAAGGAAGAAAAAATCTCGTTGGGGGTCAAGCAGCTCACCCCCAATCCGTGGGACGACATCGAGGCGAAATACAAACCCGGGGACCGGATCGAGGGGAAGGTCTCGTCGCTGACCGATTTCGGGGCCTTCGTCGAACTGGAACCCGGGATCGAGGGCCTGGTCCATATTTCCGACCTGACCTGGTCGCGAAAAATGATTCATCCGAAAAAGCTCCTCAACCTCGGCGACAAGGTGACCGTCTCCATCCTGGACGTCAACCCGACCTCCAGGCGCATCTCCCTCGGCTTGAAACAAACCCAGCCCCACCCGCTCGAACAGCTCAAGCAGCGCCTCGTCCCCGGCACCCGGATCAAGGGGAAAATCACGTCCATCACTGATTTCGGGGCGTTCCTGGAAGTCGAACCCGGAATCGAAGGCTTGATCCACATCACCGACATTTCCTGGGAAAAGATCAAGCATCCATCGGCCAAGCTGAAAGTGGGCGACGAGGCCGAAGCCGTCCTCCTGAACATCGACGTCGAAAAACAGAAGGTGTCTCTCGGCATCAAACAACTCGAGGGCGATATCTGGGAGGAATTCTTCATCCGGCAGAAAGTCGGCGACCTGCTCAACGTCAAGATCGTCCGGATCGCCGAATTCGGCGTCTTTGCCGAAATCCTCCCCGGCATCGAGGGTGTCGTCTTCAATTCCGAAATCGACGAGAAAAAGGTCGAGAATCCGGCCGAGGTCGTCTCGGTCGGCGAGGTCAAACCGGCGAAAATCATCAAGATGAATCCCCGGGACAAGAAGATCTCCCTCAGTTTCCGCCAAGCCCTATCCGAACTGCAAAAGCAGGAATACCAGAAGTACCAGGAAACCCAGGACGACCGGCTGACCTTCGGCGACCTGATCAAAGACCAGCTTCGCCAGCTGCAAAACGCCAAGAAATCGGGCGCCGACACGGAGGAAAAACCCAATGATTAAGGCCGACCTCATCAACAAGATCTCCAAGGAACTGAACATCGCCAAACAAGAGGCCGAAACCGGGGTCAACATGTTCTTCGACACCATCAAGGGCGCCCTGCTGGCCGGGGAGGAGATCGAGGTCCGGGGCTTCGGTTCCTTCCGGTTCCGGTATCGTCCCCCCCGCTCGGGCCGCAACCCGCGGACGGGCGATCCGGTCAAGGTCCCGTCGAAGAAAGTCCTCTATTTCAAGCCGAGCAAACTGCTCAAGGAATTGATCAACAAATAACATGGAATATATCGCCGCTCCCTGGCGGGAGTCCTACATCCGGAGCACGTCGAAAAAATCGAACGGCTGCGTCTTTTGCCGGGCCGCCCGGGCCCGGGACGACGCTTCGGCCTACGTCCTTGACCGCGGCCGGCTGGCCTTCGTGCTGATGAACAAATACCCCTATCTTCCCGGCCATCTCATGATCGCGCCGTACCGCCACTCGGCCGCTCTCGAGCGCGCCTCCCGGGAAGTGACCGGGGAAATGACCGAACTTCTCCGGCGGAGCCTGCGCGTCCTGAAAAAACATTACCATCCCCAGGGATTCAACATCGGCCTGAACCTGGGCCGGGCGGCCGGCGCCGGCGTCATCGATCATTTTCATCTGCACATCGTTCCCCGCTGGACCGGCGACTCCAACTTCATGCCCGTCTGCGGCCGGACGAAAATCGTCATCGAGGATCTCGAGACGACCTACGCCCGGCTCGCGCCCCTCTTTCGCCGAGACCGCCGGTCTCATCCTCCAAATCCATGACCCCCGGGTCCCCGAGGTCAACTGATGCTCAAATCCATGCGCAAAAACATGCAGGCCCTGAAGCCGATTCTCTGGTTCGTGGTCGCCGCCTTCATCATTTCGATCTTTTTCATCTGGGGCGCGTCCGGAAAACTGGGAGAAGGCGGCGGCGGGAACACGTTGGCCGTCGTCGGCAGGCAAAAAATCAGCGGCGACGATTATTTCCAGGCCCTTCGCAACCGGCTCGAAGCTCTCAAATCCCAATACAAGGAAATCGACAAGGCCTTCATCGAACAGCTCAACGTTCCCCAGCAGGTTTTGGAACAGCTCGTTGAACAAGCCCTCCTCCTCGACAAGGCCAAGGAACTCCGGCTCCAGACGACTGACGCGGAACTCCGCGACCGGATCACGGCCCTTCCCGGCCTCCAGCAAAACGGCAAATTCGTCGGCTACGAAGCCTACAAGAGGGCCCTCCAGTACAACCACATCAAGGTCGGCGATTTCGAAAACGGCCTTCGCCAGGACATCATTCTGACCAAGATGGTCCAGCTTCTGACGGCCGGCCTGGCCGTTACACCCGAGGAGGTCTGGGCCAATTATCAAAAGACCAACGATTCGGCCAAGATCGAGACGCTGATTTTGGAGACCTCCAAGGTGACCCTCGACAAGGCACCGGAACCGGCCGAGGTCCAAGCTTATTTTGAGGCCCACAAGGACGGGTACAAGATCCCGGAGAAGCGGGAAGGCGTCGCCGTTTTTCTCAAAACGGAGGACCTGAAAAAGGAAATCGAACTGTCCGACAAGGACATCGAAAAATATTACGAGGCCAACCAGGCCCGGTTCGTGAATCCGGAAACCGTCAAGGCGGGCCGGATCTGGCTTCCATCCGCCGGTAAAGACAAGGCCCTGGTCGAAGCCGAGGCCCGAAACGTTCTCGACCGTCTCCGCAAAGGCGGGGATTTCGCCGGCCTGGCCAAGGAGTTCTCCAAGGACGCCAAGGCCGCCGACGGCGGCGATTACGGGCTCTACGACTGGAAGTCGCTGCCGCAGGCCGAACAGGATGAAATCAACCGATTGGCGGCCGGCCAGACGTCGGACCTCGTCGCCGAAACGGACGGGATCGCTATCATCCGGGTCACGGAAAAGATGGCTGCGACGACGACTCCCCTGGCGGGGGCCAAGGCCCAGATCCGGACGATTCTTCTCGACGAAAAAGCTCGCGAACTCGCCGGCAGCAGGATCGCTAAAATCGAAAAGGAAGCCAAATCTGCCAAGAGCCTCGAGGCGGTGCTGAAAAAGTCCAACCTGAAGGCCGAATCCACCGGGCTGTTGAAAAGCGGGGAAGCGTGGGGCGAGAACGACCCGTCCGGCGCCGTAAGCTCCGCGCTTTTCGGGCTCAAGGAAAAAGAAATCTCCGCCCCGCTCTACACGTTCGCCGGCGTCGGCCTGGCTGAACTCCGAAAAATCGAGGCGCCGCGGCCGGCGACGTTCGACGAGGTCAAAGCGAACGTCGAAACCGACCTGACGAACGAACGCAAGAAGGAAAAAGCCCTGGCCGTTCTCACCGGCGTCAAGGCCCGGCTCACCGATAAAAACTGGGAGGACCTGGCGGCCAAGAACAATCTCGAGATCAAGACGGTCGACACTCACAAACGGGAGCAATATATCGCCGTCATCGGCGAAAGCAAGCAAGCCGATGACCTAGCCTTTACCCTTCCCCTGAACCAGGCCGGCGAGCCGTTCGCTTTCGAGACCGGGTACGCTCTGCTCCGCGTGCTCGACCGAAAGGAGTCGACCCGGGCGGAATTCGAAAAGACGAAAGAGACCGAAACCGAGCAGGTCCTGGGCATGAAAAAGAATAAATTCCTCCAGGCGTATTTGGCCAAGCTCCGGACGGATAAAGGCGTCAAGATCAAGTACGACAAGTTCCTCACGATAACCCAGGACATTCTTTCGCGGTACGAAACGACAAAATAGCGTCGATGAAAAACCGCAGGTTGTACGCGGCAGCGGGGAAAGCCGTCAATCAATCCCTCAAAATCAAGGCCGGCGAGGACTTCTTCCTCGTCACGGACAAGGACAAAATGGAGATCGCCGAGGCCTTCGCCTATTGGGCCAGGAGGGCCGGGGCCGAGACGACGACCTACTTGATGACCGAAACCCTCCGGCCGATCCGGGAGCCGACCCGGCTGTTTCGGCTGCTGGCCGAAAAAAGCCCGAAGGTGATGGTCTACATGCTCGACGCCCGGATCGCGGAAAAACCGTTCCGGGGATACATGGTCAAGACGGGTGAAGCCCACGGCCGGCTCTGCATGATGCCCGGCATCACGGTCGACATGATGGAGCGGCTGGTCAACATCGACTACGTCGAACTGGCCTCCCTAACGAAAAGAATCCGGGATTTGATACGGAACGCCGGCGATGTCCGCGTTACGAACCCGGCCGGGACGGACATTTCCTTCAGCGTTCAAAAGCGCGACTGGCATATTGACATCGGGGATATCTCCCGGCGCGGACGCCACGGGAACCTCCCCGCCGGGGAATGCTACACCGCCCCGGTCGAGGAGACGTTCACCGGGCGGCTCGTGATCAGCCTGATCGACGACAAGCTTGGCCGCGGAGTGATGGAATTCAAGAAAGGGACGCTGGCCTTCGCCTCCGGAAAGGGAATCGAGGCGATCCTCAAGAACATCGGCGACGATCCGACCGGCCGGATTATCGGCGAATTCGGCGTCGGCACGAACAAAGGCGCCCGGATTTGCCCCAACATGCTCGAGGCCGAAAAAGCATTCGGCACGGTTCATTTCGCCATCGGCGATTCCTACGGGATCGGGACGAACACAAGCCGCCATCACTACGACGCCCTCATCGAGAAGGCCTCCATCTTCGCTAAAAGACGCTGGATCGCCCGCGACGGCAAGTATCTCCTCTGACTTCGGGAAGTCGCCCGCCCTCTTTACCGGCTATTTGTTCTTTTCCGCGGCCAGCTCGGCCTCATAATTCGGATTCGTCCACTTGAAGGGAAGGTTTCCGTAGAGTTTATCCACCGGATTCGGTTTTTCGTAGATGACGTCCTTGATGATCCATTTCCCGGTGACGGCTCGATCATCGGAGGCGATGATGAACAGCTCAATTTTATCCCCTGGAGGGATGGGAGAGAGATCGGTGTAGCCCGCCTCCTGGACCGCCTCCGGCAGGGGCTTCCCGTTCTCATCGAAAAAGACGACCGTGCCGTTGATGAGCTTGACGGGCGCGTCGGAAACGTTGACCACCAGGACGCTGAACGTCGGAGCGACGGGGCTGATCCCCTTGATCAGGGAGCCGATGCCGACGGGCGCTTTGCCGGCCTGAATGAGCTGGTCGATCGGCGTCGTGCCGGCCGGAGGCTTTTCCGCTCCCTTTTTACAGGCCGCGGTCCCTCCGATGACGAGGGCGATTCCAATCACAAAGCAGAAGATCTTTTCGTTCATGGCCTTCCTCCTTAAAATGCCGCTCTCGGGCCTTCCCCTCAAGACGTGCCGCTCCGCTCTTCTCGCGTCAAATCGTAGCCTTAACGGAGAAGGTCTGTCAATCGCGCGGAAGATGTGACCCGGATTTCGTCTCCTGTCCGGACCGATCCACCGAGAGTTCCCTCCGGGTAAATAAATTTTACTTTCCCGAAAATATTTTATCTGGCCGGCCGGTTTTGATCTCTCCTCCCGCCAAATCGAACACGTTTCATCATGGTATGAATCTTGCTTCATTCTTGACGAATCCAATGAGGACTTTTGTTTGCCGTCCACGCATTCAAATCATTTCGGCAGAAATCCACGATTAAAAGGGAGGGCCCCATGAAAAAGTCCGTCATGACGGCGCTGGCTGCGCTTCTGATCCTGTTCGTGCCCCTGTCCCGGAGTCTCCGCGGAAGCGAGGATCTTGGGGCCGTCTTCGAAAGCGGCGATACGGCCAAAATCCTGGAGATGCTGGCCGCCGATCCGCAACTCCTCAAGGCCGATTTGGGGGCGGGCATGACGCCCCTTCATTACGGCGTTTACTACGGCTACGTTCCGGTCGTTGATTACGCCCTGAAGAACGGAGTCGACCTCAACCTCAAGGACAAACGCGGGCTTTCACCCGTCTGGTTCTCGGTTTCGGGGAGCCGGCCGGCCATGCTGCGGAAGCTCATCTCCCTCGGGGCCGACCTCTCGGTCAAGAATGCGGAGGGCGACAACATGCTCTTCCGCGCCGCCCGAGCGGGGAACGCGGAGGTTCTCGGCATCCTGCTGGACCACGGCTTCAAGATCGATGAAAAGAACGCCCATGGGATGACGTTGCTCGACTATGCCCTCGATGCCGGAGCCGTTGATGTCATCAAACTCCTTGTCGCGAAGGGCCTTGACCTCAAATCCTCCCCCGATTCCGGCTTATCGCTCCTCCACCGCGCCGTATTTTCCGGGAAGGCCGACGCCATCCATTATCTCCTGGACAACGGCTTCGACGTCAACGTCAAGAATCCGGACGAAGCGACGCCCCTTTTGCTCGCCGCCGATTTCGGCAACAGGGACGGGGCGCGAGCCCTGGCGATGCGGGGCGCCGACGTTAATGCGGCCGATAAAAACGGCATGACTCCCCTTTCCGTTGCGGTCAAGAAAGGAGACAAAGACCTCGTCGATCTGTTCCTGAAGAAAGGCGCGGACATGGGCTTGGTTGATTCCCGGACCGGAAAAACCATGCTCTATGAGGCGGCTTTGCGCGGCTATTCGGGCGTCGTCGAAACGCTATTGGCTCACGGCATTGAGAAAAACGTCAAGGACAAGAACGGCTTCACGGCGCTTTCTTACGCGCTGAAGTACGGCAACAAGACGGCGGCGGATATCCTCCGTAAAAATGGAGTCGAAGAGACCGCCTGGGCGGCGAATCCGGACGACGCGGCATATCTGGATAAACCCCTGAAGAAGGGCGAAGCCTATGTCTGGTACCTCAAACACTCCGGCTGGGCGATCAAGACCAAGTCCGCGGTCCTCGTCTTCGACTACTGGGACAACGACCCGGCCCCGGATGAGAAGCTTCTGGCCAACGGACATATCCGGCCCGAAGAATTGAAGGGCTATCCCGTCTATGTCTTCGTCAGCCATGAACACGGAGACCACTTCGACCCCCAGATCCTCGAATGGAGGAAGACCATCCCGAACATCACTTTTATCTTCGGGTTCGAACCCGAGGACAAGGAAGGGTTCGTGTCTCTCGGCCCCCGGGTTCAGAAGACGATCGGCCCGCTGGCCATTACCACGATCAAAGCCAACGATGCCGGCGTCGGGTTCGCCGTCGAGGTGGACGGACTGACGATCTTCCATGCGGGAGACCACTCCAACAACAAACTCGAGGTCGCCGACAATGACTTCTTCCCGGAGATCGACTTCCTGGCCCAAAAAGGCATCCGGCCCGATATTTCGTTCTTCCTTAATATGTATGGCTGCGGCTCCACGAACCCCGAGGCCTTCCAGAAGGGCATTTTCTACGCTGTGGACAAACTGAAGATCAAGTCCGTCCTACCGATGCACGGTTTCAACAAGGAATGGGTGTACGGGAATCTCGTCGAGGGCGTCGAAAAGAACAAGGTCAAGGTCCAGGTCGGGGCGGCCGTCAACCAGGGCGACCGGTTCTTCTTTCAGAAGGGCAGGTTGATCCGCTGACGGCGGCGGACGCAAGTGCCATTTATGGGACTTCCCGTCCCGCGCATTGCGTCCTCTTTTCGTCACTATTTTAAGTGATTATGGAATCTGCCTTTGCGTAAATAATTAAGACTTGACGTCTTTATTATTCTAATTTATTATCACATGGTAATATTTCGACAAACCGCCCTATGATCAAAAAAGACGAACGTCACGAACGCCTCCGCGAGGAAATCGAGCGGAATCCCTTCGTCACGGACGAGGAACTGGCCTCCGCCCTCGGGGCCAGCATTCCGACGATCCGACTCGATCGTTCGGCCCTGGCCATCCCCGATGTCCGGCGCCGGACGCGCGAGATGGCCGGCCGTTACTTCGGCGTTTCCCGGTCCTTGGACGCCCGCGACCACGTCGGCGAAACGATCGAGATCGACCCGGGGAAAAGCGGGCTGTCGCTTCTCGAAACCGAGCCTTCGATGTGCCTGGAGAAATGCAACATCGTCCGCGGTCACGTTCTCTTCGCCTTGCTCAACTCGCTGGCCGCGGCCGTGGCCGAGGCGCCGATCGCCCTGACCGGCGAGGCCCACGTCGATTTTCTCCGCCCGGTCCGGGCCGGCGAACGGCTGATCGCCAAGGCCCGGGTCGAAAAGAAGACCGGCCGGCGGGTATTCGTCGAGGCAGTCGCCCGGTCGGGCGAAAACATCGTCGCCCGGGGGCGTTTCGTCATTCACGGCATGACCCGGGAGACAGCCGCACATTTGAATCTCTTGAAGGACGGCGAGTGATCCGCCGGAAGGAATGAACATGACAAAAATCGGAATCCGCAGCATCGGCATCGGCGTTCCCAAAAAAATCCTGACCAACGCCGACCTGGAAAAAATGGTCGACACGTCCGACGAATGGATCGTGACCCGGACCGGAATCCGGGAGCGCCATATCCTCGGCCCCGGGGAGATGCTCCGCCCGCTCGTTTCGAGCGCGGCGAAAACAGCCCTTCAACGCGGCGGCCTGGCCCCGGAAAACGTCGATTTCATCATCAGCTCCACCGTCATGTCCGACCGTTTCTGCCCGGCCCAATCCTATGAAATCGCCCGGGACATCGGGGCCGACCGGGCCTTCGCCTTCGACCTCAACGCCGCCTGCAGCGGTTTCATTTACGGCCTGGCGGCCGCCGAAAGCTTCCTCAAGACCCGGGACATCACTTCGGGACTGGTTACTGCCGCCGAGCAGATGACGACGGCGACCGATTATTCCGACCGGAACGCCTGCGTCCTTTTCGGAGACGGCGCGGCCGCGGTCGTCGTAACCAAGGAAGATCCCAACCACCGGATTCTCCACACCGAACTCGGCTCCACGCCCGCTCTTTGCGAGGATGTTCAGATCGGCGGCATAAAAAGCGTCCTTTCCGGCCGGATGAAGGATTTTTGGTTTCGTCAAACCGGGTCCACGGTCATGAAATTCGCCGTCCGGACGATCCAGGACCTCTACGACCGCGTCCCGCGAAAGGCCGGGATCGACCCGAAGGACGTCCGCTACATCATCCCCCACCAGGCCAACCAGCGGATCACCGACGCGGCCGCGAAAACGATCGGCGGAAAAACGGAATTCATCTCGGTCGTCGAAAAATACGGCAACACGTCGTCCGCTTCGGTCGGGCTCGCCCTCCACGATTCCTGGGACCGCTTCGAAAAAGGTGATTTGATTCTTCTGGTCGCCTTCGGCGGCGGCCTCAGCTGGGCGGCGGCCCTTCTCCGGTGGTGACCGGACGGAACCCCGGCCGTTCATGAAAGCGAAAACGTACGTCCTATTCGTCACGACCGTCGCGGCGCTCGGCGGATTGCTTTTCGGCTTCGACACGGCGATCATCGCCGGGGCGATCCGGTTTCTCAAGGAGGAATTCGCCCTTTCGGCCTTCGGCGAGGGGCTCGCCGTCAGCATCGTCCTCGTCGGGTGCATGATCGGGGCGGCCGCGGCCGGAACGTTGAGCGACCGGTTGGGCCGGCGTCGGTTTATGTTGGTTTCCGCCGTTTTCTTTTTCGTCTCGGCGGTCGGCTGCGCCCTTCCCCAAAACCTGACCCAGTTTTTGGCTTTCCGTTTGATCGGCGGCCTGGCCATAGGAGCGGCTTCGATTGTCTGCCCGCTTTACATCTCCGAGATCGCTCCGCCACGGATTCGCGGGGCTCTCGTTTCCCTAAACCAGTTGGCCATCGTGACGGGAATCCTCGTCGCTTACTTCGTCAACTGGACTCTGGTCGGCGCCGGGCCGGCCAATTGGCGCTGGATGTTCGCGACCGGGGCGGCGCCCGCCGTGCTGTTCATCCTTTTCGTTCTCCGCATCCCCGAAAGTCCCCGGTGGCTCCTCAAGCAGGGCCGGGACGAAGAGGCGCGCACCGTGCTTACCCGGGTGAACGACCCGGCGACGGCCGACGACGAGATCCGCTCGATCCGCGACGCCCTTTCTCAGGAAAGCGGGTCGATCCGGGAGCTGTTCCGTCCCGGCCTCCGGAAGGTTTTGTTCATCGGCGTGTTCCTCGCCGTCTTTCAGCAGATCACCGGCATCAACGCCGTCATTTACTACGCGCCCCGCTTTTTCGAAACGGCCGGACTGGGGAGGTCCTCAGCCATTTTCCAATCGGCTCTCATCGGTCTCGTCAATCTTCTTTTCACCCTTGTCGCCATCGCCCTGGTCGACCGCTGGGGCCGGAAACCAATGCTTCTCACCGGTTGCGCCGGCATGGGCGTTTCCTTCGTCTTGCTGGGCGCGGCCTTTAAGTTCCGGCTTTTTTCCGGCCCGCTCGTCCTCGTCCTCACTCTTATTTACATCGCCTTTTTCGCCATGACTCAGGGCCCGATACTCTGGGTCATCATCTCCGAGATCTTCCCCAACCGGGTCCGCGGCCGGGCCATGGCCATCGCCACCGCCGCCCTCTGGATCGCGGATTTCGCCGTTTCGCTGTCGTTTCCGGTGATCGTCGACAAGCTCCACGAATCCTTCGCCTTCTGGCTGTACGCCGCCATGTGCGCGATCGATTTCGTTTTCATCGCGTTTATGCTCCCGGAAACGAAGGGAAAATCGCTCGAGGAGATCGAGCGGCACTGGTTGAAGAAGCCGGCCTGAAGCGGAGGCGGCCTGACGGCCGCCGAATCCCCCGCCAGAGGGATCAGAAAACGGTCAGAAAGAATCCCCGAGGCTTTCGTTCAGCAGCCGCTCCACAGCCGTCTGCAGGGCGAACCGGAACCGTTCGACGACCGCGTCGCTGTCGCCGCCGAGATGATCCCGGATAAACAGCGGCGGGCCGATGTTCACCTGGATCCGTCCCGGAATTCCCCACGGCCTCTGGGTCCCGAAAATCGACAACGGAACGACTGGGACATCCAGGCCCTCCTCGGTTTTCAGCCGGTAAGCGATATAGGGCACGCCGCAGCCGAACGTTTTAACGTAGGGATTCCGCTCGTCCGGATGAACGCGCCCCCGGCCCTGCATGGAAACAAGAACCCGGCCGGCGCGAAGGTATTCCATAAAGAGGGCGACGGCGGCGCGATTGCTTTGGTCGTACATGTCGGCGGGGATCGTCCCCACCCGGGCGATGTTCGTCGAGACGAAACGGACGAACATCGTCTTGAACGGTCCGAGCATCCGGTCGAGGGCGAGGCCGTAGCTTTTAAAATGCCGGCGGAGGTGCTTGCGGATCAGGAAATCCAGTTCGGCCCGGTTGAACAACATCCGGTTGGCGTTGAAAAACAGCGGCCGGGAGATGATCCGGTAGAGCGCGGCCGGGTCCTTGATCGCCCCGCAATGATTGCTGACCAGGATGACCGGCCCGGTTTCGGGAACATGCCCCACACCGTGCCCGACGACCTTCTTGGGAAAAAGGGCAAAGTTAACGATCCGCTTGATTTGAGGCGTAAACCGGCGGAGTCCTTCCTCAAACGCCGGCCGCTCCGGGCCACCGGCCTTCGGTCCCGACCCGTCATTCATCCTCCCCCTAATCCTTCCCGGGCGGCTCCTCGCCGGAGGCGGCGAAAGCTTTTTCGAACGCGTCCTTGGCCCTGTCCTTCTTTTGTTTCTCCAGGGAAGCCGTGGCTTCAAACTTCGTTGCCATGCCGTCCCTTTTGGTTTTTTCCCGGGCCAGGAGGTCGTCCAGGGATTCCTTTTTCCTCGCCCCCCGCTCGGTTTTAAGCACGTTCCGGTTTTCCCCGTCCACCCAGATCACCGTCCCGCAATGGGGGCAGGCAATCTCGAACACCTTTTCGTCGTTCTTTTCGTCGTTTGGGCTCATGTCCTCACGTTAGCAGAAACGGCTCCCCTCTTCAATTGATCTCCGAATCCTCGTGGACGCCCGGCGTTTCGATCCGGTGTTTTTTCAGGAGCTTGAACAACGCCTGGCGGGACAGGCCGATCTCCTCGGCCGTCCGGGCTTTGTTGTTTTCGTGGCGGCGGAGCGCCTGGCCGAGAAATCGGCGGACAAAGTCCGCCTTGGCTTCGAAAAAATTGAACGTTTCGGGGGCCGGGACGGACGGGCGCCCCGGATTCAGCCGGGGGGACAGGTGCTCGACCCGGACGATCCCCTCGTTGCCGCAAAGAATCAGGCACCGCTGGATCTCGTTCTGAAGCTCGCGGACGTTGCCGGGCCACGGATACGCCAACAATGTTTCCATCACTCGCGGCGTGAAGTAGACGCGGGGCCGGCCGATTTCCTCGCCGTAACGGACGATGAAATGATGGAGGAGCAGCTCCAGGTCGTCCCGGCGCTCGCGCAGCGGCGGGACATCGATGGTCACGATCCGGAGGCGGTAGTAGAGATCCTCGCGGAAACGGCCGAGGCCGACCTCCCGGTCCAGGTTCTTGTTGGTCGCGCTGATGAACCGGACATCGACCGGCCTGTTTCTCGTCTCCCCGATCCGGCGGATCTCATGCTCCTGGAGGACCCGGAGAAGTTTCGCCTGGAGCGGGTATCCCAGGTCGCCGACTTCATCCAGGAAAAACGTTCCCCCGCCGGCCTCTTCGATGAGACCGGGTTTGTCCCGAAGCGCGCCGGTGAACGAACCCCTGGCGTATCCGAACAGTTCGCTTTCGAGAAGGTTGTCGGGAATCGCGCCGCCGTTGACCGCCACGAACCGCCCCCGGGAACGGAGTCCGCGAAAATGGATCGCCCGGGCGATGATTTCCTTGCCCGTGCCGCTTTCCCCGGAGATGAAAACCGGCGTGTCCAGGTCTTTCAGCCGATCGATCAGGTCAAGAACATGGAGGAAGGCATCGCTCCGGCCGAGAAGGACGATATCCCCGCCTGCTTGGCCGTGTCCGTTGCCGTTTGATTCGCTCATGGTCCGCCCCGTCAATACATAGATAACGAGGTGGACCGCCGGATATTCTCACGGCGGTAGGCGGCGAAAAAAGAAAACGGAGGCCGGAACGGCCGGATCAGCTCTTTTTCACTCTTTCCGGCCGCAAACCTATCTCGCCTTTTTGCGCCAGGCGGGCCAGAAAGAAGATCAGACTCTCCTTAGAGATTTTCAACCGCGTCGCAAGTTGATCAAGATCGGAGGGCGCGTCCTCGTCCAACAAACCCAGCAATTCCTCGTCCATCTGCCGCGCCCATTCCTCGAACAGGGTCCGGATTTCGGGTGTCGCAAAGACCGCCGCCTCGCGGCTCTGGTCCATGGTCGTCATCATTTTTTTGCACATCTCCATAGGATTAAACTCGCCGGCCTCTCCCTTTCCGCCCATCATGAATCCCATCATGCGCATCATGGGGTTGGGCCTGCTCCCTTCCATCCCGCCGCCCGCCATTCGCGTCATCATGTCTTTCATCATATCCCGTTTGTCCTCATCCGACATGCCGGCGAAGAATTTCTCCATCATCCCGTTCATCATCTCCTTCTTCTCTTCTGGAGACATTCCGTTCATCATTCCGTCCATAAATTTTTCTTTCATGCCCATGGTGGCCCCCTCCTTTAGGGGCTTTTTATTCGTTCTTCCTCCTTAATACTTTCCTGCAGATCCTCGCCTATCCTATTTCATACGGAGAGTCCAGTATAGATCCCGTCCTATCGTCGCCACCAGGGCGGGCAGCAGAACATCGGACTCTCCGACTTCAGGTTCTCGATGGCCAGGGCCAGTTCCTGGAAAATCCCCAGCGCATCGAGAAGCCGCTTGTTTTTTACGGCGTAATAGACAAAAGGGCCCTTTCGGCGCGTTTCCAGCACCAGTTTGTCGCGGAGGACGCGCAGGTGATGAGACACCAACGGCTGGGATAAGCGAGTCGCGGAGACGATTTCATTAACCGAACGCTCACCGGAGCCGACAAAACAGATGATTCGCAGCCGGTTGGCGTCGCCCAATGTTTGGAACAGCAACTGCATTTTCAGGGCTTCATCCATTTTAGCGTCCATTAAATAAACATTTGTTCATATAAACTGATACTTATATTATAGGGCCGCTTCACGCATCTGTCAAGAGAAAAATTCTTCGCGGCGGCGTCCGGTCCAACTCATACGAAAAATTCAAGGGAAGGAAGATGAGCCGGAGTTTGCCGCGCCGCCGCGAAGTCAGGCGAACTTGGAATTTCTTTTACCGCCGGCGGCCGCCCAGGATCGAGCCCAGGAGCCCGCGGATGATCTGGCGGCCGGCTGAAGTGGCCAGCGAGCGGGCGACGCTCTTTCCGATCGACTCGACGAAGGTGTCTTTTGGCCGGCCGGCCGGACGCGGCTGGCGCGGCTGCTCATACGTTGGAGATCCGGGCCGAGGATAGGTGTATGGGGCCGGGCCGGCCTGCTGTCCGGCGGCCGCGGCCGCTTCCTCCGCCAACCGCGCTTTTTCCTTCAACCGTTCATAAGCCGATTCGCGGTCGATCAATTTCTCGTAATGGCCGTAAAGGACCGAGCTCTCGATGATCCGGCGGCGTTCGTCCTCCGAAATCGGGCCGATCTGGCTGTGCGGCGGCAGGATGAACGCCCGGTCGACGATTCCCGGTTGGCCCTTCTCGTCCAGGAACGAAACCAGCGCTTCGCCGACGCCCAGCTCGGTAATCGTTTTTTCCACGTCGATCTTCGGGTTGGCCCGGAACGTCGTCGCCGCGGCCCGGACGGCCTTCTGATCGCGCGGCGTGAAGGCCCGGAGGGCATGCTGGATGCGGTTCCCGAGCTGACCGAGGGCGATATCGGGCACGTCGAGCGGGTTCTGGGTGACGAAATAGACGCCGACGCCCTTGGACCGGATCAGGCGGATAATCTGCTCGACTTTCTGGAGGAGGATGTCGGGCGCATCGGTGAACAGGAGGTGGGCTTCGTCGAAGAAAAACACCAGCTTCGGCTTTTCGAGGTCGCCGACCTCGGGCAGATTTTCATAAAGCTCGGCCATCATCCAGAGCAGGAACGTGGCGTAGGTCATCGGCTGGAGCATGAGCTTGTCGGCCGCGAGGATGTTGATCACCCCCCGGCCCTGGGAATCGGTCTGGATAAAATCGTCGAGGTTGAGGGCCGGTTCGCCGAACAGCTTGTCCCCGCCCTGCGACTCGAGATTGAGAAGGGACCGCTGGATCGCGCCGATGGAGGCCGAGGAAATGCGGCCGTACTCGGTTTCGAACTCGTCGGCGTGGTCGCCGCAATACTGGAGGATGGCCCGCAGATCCTTTGAATCGAGAAGGAGCAGGACGTTGTCGTCGGCGACCTTGAAGACCAGCGAGAGGACGCCGGCCTGGATATCGCTCAAGTTGAAGAGGCGGCTGAGGAGCAGCGGACCCATGTCGCTGATCGTGGTCCGGACGGGGTGGCCCTGCTCGCCGAAAATGTCCCAGCAAACGACCGGCTTGCCGGAAAATTCGAAAGGCCTCAATTTCAACTTGTCGAGCCGTTCGCCGATTCTGGGGTTTTCCACCCCGGACTTGCTGATGCCGCTGAGGTCGCCCTTGACGTCGGCCATGAAGACGGGAACGCCGATCCGGCTGAAGTTTTCGGCCAGGACCTGGAGGGATACCGTCTTGCCCGTGCCCGTCGCCCCGGTGATCAGGCCGTGGCGGTTGGCCATGCGGGGAAGAAGATATATTTCAGACGCGCCTTTGGCGATGAAAAGAGGTTCCGCGCTCATGGGCTCTCCTCGTCAGAAAAGATAGAACTTATATAACGTCCGCTCCTTCCCCTGTCAAGCAGGTGCAGGGGAATTCCAGGGACATGACCGAAATCTCTTGATTTCGGATCGTGTCCCGAATTCCCCCCTAATTCCCCGGACTATCCAGGCACAATTAATTGGGTAATTGGTTTTGTGTCCCCGAATTGGGTTAACGTTTTATGGGCTCCGGGGATATACTCGGATGTGAAATGGACGTGAAGGAGAAAGAATTGGTCGCACGGGTACTCGCCGGAGATCTGTCGGCTTTCGAGCCGCTCGTCCTCCCCTACCGGCGCACCCTGTTCGGCCTAGCCTATAAGATGACCGGAAACCGCGAAGACGCCCTCGAGGTCTCGCAGGAAACGCTCCTCCGGGTCTTCCGCTACCTCGGCCGATGCGATCTCGAACGCGGCTTCCAGAATTGGGTCATCCAGATCCTGATCAATGCCGCCCGCGACCTCGGGGGAAAGAAACGGCGGGAGTCCGGGAGATGGAACGCGGATTCTTTTCTCGAAAACGCCGTTTCCGAGGAGCCGCGCCCCGAGGAAGTTCATGATCGGAGCGAGATCCGCGGCCGGATCATGTCGGCCTTATCCGTTTTAAGCGAGAGGGAGCGCGAAGTGTTCATCCTCCGCGACCTGGAGGAGAAAAGCGTCCGGGAAACGGCCGAAATTACCCGGAGCTCGGCGATCTCCGTCCGCGTCCATCTCTCCCGGGCTCGGGGAAAAATTCGTAACCGCCTGGCGGTTCTGGATCCTTCGCTTCCGGAGAATGCCCGATGAATTGCCGGTCCGCCCGAAAGATCATTCCTGATTTTACCAGAGGCGTCCTGTCCGATGGGAAAAAGAAAGGATTGGAACGGCATCTTAGAAATTGCCAAGCGTGCCGGGCGGACTCGGCCGCCTTCCGGACCGGAATCGAAGCCATGAAAACCCCCGGCGCTATCGAGGATATGGATTTTACCGAAGCCGAATGGACGGCGGCGATCCAGGCGGCCGTGACTAGCCATGGGGAGAAAAAATCGGGCCGATTCGTTCCGGCGTTCCGGCCCGCCTTCGGCTACACCCTGGGCGTTCTCCTCGTCGGAGCCGCGGTACTTTTCGGCGTCCGCCGGTTCCCCTGGCTTGTTCCGACCATGGAAAACCGGCCGTCGGCGGCCGCCGCGGCCATGGCCCGGCAGCCGGACATCATCGAACCGATCAATCCCGAGATCGCTTTTTCGGATTCGAATTTATGGGCCCGGGCCGATCGAGCCGTTCCCCTCTCGTCCCTGCCTTCGCCTGCTCCTTTACCGGCGGGAGACGTCCCGTCGTTCACCTGGATATCGCAGGAGACCGGTCTTCAAATCGTCTGGTTCGTCAACGACAATCTCAAAATGGAGGATTGACATGAAAAAAACAGCCCTGTTCCTTCTCTCCGCCGTTTTCGTCCTTGCCTTCGCCGCGTCCGTCCGCGCCCAGGACCGGGAAGCCGTCGTCACGGCCGCTCCGGAACCGGCCGTTCCCGAGACGACGGTCGCTCCGGCGTTCCAAGCCGTGCCGACGCCGGCCCCGAAACCCGTCCCGGTCCTCCGGACCGAGCTCATCAACTTGAAATACGCGAACATTGAGACAGTGACAAACCTTCTCCGGGCTTATCAAAGCAACGTCGGCCGCGTTTCGCCGGGCGGGCGCGCGGAAAACACGATCGTCATCACCGACACCCCTGAAATCGTCGAAAAAATGCTGGCGATCGTCCGGGACATCGACTTCAAACCGGCCGAGATTCAATACGCCGTCCAGCTCATCCAGGGCTCGGAAACCGACGAAAAAGGCGACGAAACCTTAAAGAACGATCCTATTATCCGTGAACTTCGGAGCGTCCTGAAATACAAGAGCTTTTCGCTTCTCGACGGGACGCTCATGCGGGTAATCGACGGCGAGGAAGCGGAGACAAAAATCGGCCCGAAAGGCGAGTATACCATCCGCCTCCAGCCGAAATACACGAAAGACGGAGCCGTCGAAACCATTCAAACCAAGATCGAGTTCATGAAACCGGAGTGGATCTCCCAGCAGAAAACGAACACGGAGACAAAAGTCGAGACCCGCGAGGTGTTGAGGTTCAACAACGATCTCATTAAAACCACGCTTCAACTGAAAACCGGGGAAAAGACCGTTGTCGGCGTGTCCAAAAGCGACGCCGATAGCGGGTTGATCTTGATCCTTTCGGCCAAAGTCGTTAAATAATAAGGGAAAATCCCTCCCGCCCCGTTATTCTTCGCCGATCATGGCCACGGCCCGGACGGGCGAGCCGTCGCCGCTTATGATGTTCAACGGCAGGCAGGAAAAAACGAATTCCCGGCCGATCAACGGCTCCAGGCCGGCCAGGTTTTCGATGATGACCATGTCCTTCGATAATAAAATCTTATGGATGTCCATGGACGTCGAATTCATTTCATCAACCGAAATCATGTCCACGCCGACGCCCTTGAGGTTGAAGCCGGCCAGCCAATGCGCGGCTGTTTCCGACAGCGCCGGGTATCCGTAAAAATACGAAGCATCCCCCCAGCGCTTCGCCCAGCCGCTGTAAAAAATCGCGAATTCCGCCACGGCGATCCGCTCCGCGTCCTTTTCCAGGTCGGCGATTTCGACCCGAAGCCCCCGGGCGCGGGAGACGTCCAAAAGGCATCCCGGTCCGATAAAACGGCCGGCCTCGAAGCGGTCCAGGGTCGCGGCGCCGGGCAGAATATGGCCCGGGGCGTCGACATGCGTGCCGGTGTGGGAATAGAGGCGGAGTAATTTTTCGGCGAATCCGTTCCCGGCGATCGTGCAGGCATCCGTAATCCGGGGCGGTTCCGTGCCGGGATACACTGGCATGGCCTCGCCGAGGGGATGGCTCAGGTCGACGACGTTCATGGGACGGGAGGGCCGCCGTCAGGGCACGATCTTTTCGAGGATTTTGATGCGCTTGGCCGTGTTTCGGAACTTCGGGTTCCAGCCGGACACTTCACGGTAGAGGGCCAGGGCCGCTTCGTTTTCGCCCATCATTTCATACAGCGAGGCCAGCTCGTAAGCCAGGGCGAACCGGTCCGGGGATTCCGCCGGAGTCAGGGAAATCGCCCCTTCAAAACAACGGCGGGCCTCCGGGTAGTTTCTTTTCTTGACGTAACATTGGCCGATCAGGCCCCAGCAATCCGCCGCCCGCGTCGGGTCGGCGGCCGCCAGTTCGAACTCGGCGATGGCTTCCTCGTAAAGGTTTTGCTCGAGGAAGGCCACGCCCAGGTTGTAGCGGGATTCGTAATTTCGCTGATCGAGCTTGATGTCGACCTGCCGGCGGAATTCCTGGACGATTTCAACCAGGTCCTTCTCGATGACCGAAGTCCGTTCCTTGATCTGCTTGTAGAACTCGGCTTCGAGGGCTTCGATCTCCTCCTCGATTTTGTCGGCGATATCGATATACCCAGGGAAGGCGACGGTCGGGGCGGTCGCAGGCGGGACAAACGGGCCGATATCCAAACCGGCGAATATTTCGGCGGCCGTGACTTTGGATCCGGGCGGGCCTTCCGGCGGCTCGGCCGCGGCTGGCGGGGTAGGCGGAGCGGCCGGCCCGGCCGGTGCCGGTTGGGGCGCAGCTTGACCGCTCCGGACGGAAAAAACGGGACCCTTTTTCTTGGGAGGTTCCGGCGGAACGACGGGCGGCTTGGCTTCAGGGGGCGGAGCGACCGGCCCGGCCGGTGCCGGCGGGGGCGCGGATATATCGGAAATGAGTGATTCGAGGTCGAGATGTTGAACCGGAGCCGGAGGAATCGGCTCGGCCGGTTTGGCCGCCTTGGCTGAAGGCAGGGCCGGAGCGGGAGCCTTGGAGGCCGCGGGTTTGAGCGTCGCTCTGATGATGTCGATCTCCTTGCGCACGGTCTGTTCGACGATCTCGGGGATTTCCTCGTCCACAACCAGGGTCGGAGCGTTATGGAGACTTTCGATTTTTTTCTGGATGCGCGGATCGTCGGGATAAAGCAGCCTCAAGTTTTCCAGGATCCGGCGCGCGTTCCGGGTGAGGCCTTGCTCCAAGTAGAGCTCCGCCTTGGCCAGGTTCAACCGGATCATTTCCCGGTCCTCGTCGGACGTCAGCCCGCCCCCGTCATTCCCCTTATCAACCGCCGATTTGCGAAATTCCGTCTTGACCCCCAACTTCTCGGCTTCGCGCATGATCTCGGGATCCATCGGCGAGAGCATGTAGAGCTCACGGAGAACCCGGATCCGGTCGTTTTCCCTCCCCACGGACCGATATTCCGCCAGTAAAACCCGCAGCGAGATTTCCAAATCCTTCGTCCGGCCGACCCCGCGGAAAACGCCGGTCAACCGTTCGAGAGTCGGAAGATGCATCCGGCCCGACATCAGGATCAGCCCGAGAAGGCCGGCGGCCTTGTCCTCGTCGCTTTTCTGGAGGAAGAGCGAAACGAGAGGGTCGAAAATATCGAGCGCGGCATCGAGGCGGCCGCGCTTGATTTCGACCATCCCCGCCTTCGCCCGGATGTCAAGGTTACCCGGCTCTTCAGCGAAAATCCGCTCGTAGATTTCGGCCGCCTTGTCATTCTCCCCTTGTTCCCCGTACAACAGGGCCATCAGGCCGAGGATGTCCGTCCGAGGGCCGCGTTTTTTGATGACGCATTCCAGGAGCGTCAACGAGGCGTCGGGCCGATGAAGTTCCCGGTTGACCCGGATGAGGTTCGCAAGCGTCCGAAAATCACCGTCCCCGACGGCCACGGCCTCGAGGAGGATCTTCTCGGCTTCGCCGTATTCCTTTCGGACATAGAGCAAATCGGCCGCGTCGTTCAAAACGACCTGGGCCTGTTCCCCTTTCGAATCCTCCAGATAAAGCCGGGCAAGCTTCAGCCGGGTCACCAGGTCGGACCGGTCGATCCGAGCCCGTTTTTCGTAAAGGGCGATCAGCGGTTTGATGTCGTTGCGTTTTTCGAGTTCTTCGGCCGCTTTGGCGTATTGGTCCCTGGCCTCGATCGAGAATCCTAATTGACCGTAGAGATCCCCCAGCCGGATCAGCCCCGTCGGATCCGAAGGCCGGATCTTGTTGACTTTCTTGGCGATGGCCAGGGCCTGGGAATAGGCCCCGCGCCGCTCCAGCGTTTCGACGTTGGCGAGGAAAAGCTGAACGGCCCGGTCTTCCTGGCCGAGCTGGAGACAAAGGTCCCCGATGATGTTGCCGATCGATATGTCCTGGCCCGAGCCGTCCAGGAGTTTTTGATATTCGGCGGCCGCCTCTTCGAGTTTTCCGGCCTTGACGTAATGTTCCGCCTTCTCGGTGATCTTGGCGCGGTCGGCAGCCTTGGTGCTCATGGATTTTAAAAGAGCTTCGGCTGGTATTGTAAATTAAACGACTTCCTGTGAAAAGGGGTCGGTCCAAATAAGCTCAGGGCTTCATAATGAGCCCGCGTGCCGTATCCCTTGTGCCGTTCCATTCCATAGCCGGGGAATCGCCGGCCGGACCGCGTCATGATCCGGTCCCGGTAAACTTTGGCCACGATGGAAGCGGCGGCGATCGAGAAGCTTCTCCGGTCGCCGTGGACCACGGCTTCCTGCGGCCGGGGAAATTCTCTGACGGGGAGGCCGTCCACCAAAACCAGGTCGGGAGGAACGGGAAGCGCGGCCACCGCCCGGCGCATGGCTTCCTGGGAGGCCCGGAGAATATTCAGCGCGTCGATTTCGACGTTGCTGGCCAGGCCGAGACCGACGGCGGTTTCCTTTCGAATCGTCCGGGCCAGGAGCTCGCGCTGCCTGGGAGCGAGGCGTTTGGAATCGTCGATCCGGTCGACCCATTCGGGCCGGGGCCCATCAAACCAGGAAGAAGGAAGAACGACGGCGGCAGCGACCACGGGACCGCAAAGGGCTCCGCGGCCGGCTTCATCCACGCCGGCGATCAGCTTTCGCCCCGCCCCGAGATGCCGGCGCTCAATCTCGAAATCGGGCAAGGAGGGGATTACCGGTTTTCGCGCAGCTTGGCCGCTTTGCCCTTCAGGCCGCGCAGGTAGTACAGCTTCGCCCGGCGGACCCGGCCGCTTCTGACCACTTCGACTTTCTTGATCCAGGGCGATTGCCGCGGGAAAATCCGTTCCACGCCGATGCCGAAGGAGACTTTCCGGACGGTGAACGTTTCGCTCATCCCCCGGCCTTTCTTGCCGATCACGTCGCCCTGGAAAATCTGGACGCGTTCCTTGTCGCCTTCCTTGATGAGGACATGGACTTTGACCGTGTCACCGACGGCGAAGAGGGACAGATCTTTTTTCAGGACTTTGTCATCCGTCACTTGAACCAGGCTCATTTTTCGTTCCTTTCGTTGTCAATTTCGTCGAGCAACATGCGGTCCTCGGGCGAGAGCGACAACCGGGCGAAGAGGTCGGGCCTTCTTCGCCGCGTCTTCTCCAACGCCTTGCGACGCCGCCAGGCTTCGATTTTATCATGGTCCCCGGAGAACAAGACCTCCGGGACCGTCATCCCCCGGTATTCCCGCGGGCGGGTATACTGGGGATGATCCAGCAGGCCATCGGCGAACGATTCTTTGCGGACCGACCCTTCCTTGCCGACGACGCCCGGGATGTGCCGGGCGACGGCGTCAACGATGATCATGGCCGGCAGCTCTCCGCCGGTGACCACGAAATCGCCGATCGAAATCTCGTCCGTGGCCAGGTTGAGGGCGATTCGCTCATCCACGCCTTCGTAGCGGCCGCAGATCAAAACGATCCGCGGCCGGAGGGCGATTTCCCGAGCCAGCCCGTCGTCGAATCTCCGGCCCGCCGGAGACAGCAAATAGACGGGCGTGTCCGCCGAACCGCGGACCGCTTCCACCGCGGCGAAGACCGGCTCGGGCTTGAAGACCATGCCTTCCTCGCCGCCGAACGGCCGGTCATCCACCTGCTGGTGCTTGTCCGTCGTGAAGTCGCGCAGATTATGCACCCGCAAGTCCAGCCGTCCCCGTTGGACGGCCTTGCCGATGACTCCCCCCGAAAAGACGCTCGGGAACATTTCCGGGAAGATCGTAATTATATCAAATCTCATTTAAGTCTAAAAGGCCGTCGGGCGGGTCGACGACGATCCGCTTGGCCCGCACGTCGATTTCGAGGCAGATCGTCCGGTTGAACGGGACATAAATCTCGTCCTTCCTTTCCTCCGGATCAAGGACGAGGAGGGGCGTTCCGCCCGTTTCCCAGACCGTCCTCACCCGGCCGACGAGGCGGCCGTCTTTCGTCTCAACCCGGCAGCCGGCCAGGTCCCCGATGACGAATTCGTCATCCGCCGGCGGGGCGATGTCCTCGTCGACCCCGAAGATGTCCCGGCCGGCAAGCATCAATGCGTCGGAGATCGAATCGACCCCACGCAGCTTCAAGGTGTGGGCGTTTTTATAGGGGGTCAGGGATTCGACCACGAATTCGCGGAACCCGTCGCGTTCTTTTAAGAAGATTCTAAAAAAAAACCTTGTTGCTCGGGAACGGCGTCCAGGACCGCCTTCATTTCCCCCCGGCGGCCCTGGGTTCGAAGAATCCGGCCCAGGCGTTTCACGGTTTTATTTTTCGATGATCTCGAGGTTGAAGCGGCGTTTCAGTTTCATTCCGGCGGCCCCGAGGATGAGGCGGATGGCCCGGGCCGTACGGCCCTGTTTTCCGATGACCTTACCCAAATCTTCGGGAGCGACCTTGAGTTCGAGAACCGTGGTTTGTTCGCCTTCGATCTGGGTAACGACGACTTTCTCGGGTTGGTCGACGAGCGCTTGGGCAATCAATTCAACGAGTTCCTTCATGGTCAACCTCCTTGGGGAAATCTCCCCCGGGGATCAGGCCCTGCGAGCCGGTTTTTGCAGCTTTGCCAGGAGCGATTTGACGGTTTCCGAGGGTTTGGCGCCCCGGTCCAACCAGTATTTGGCCTTTTCGAGATCGATCTTGACTTCAACCGGGTCGGTCAGGGGATTATAGGACCCGATAATCGCCTTGGCTTTGCTTTCCCGAGGCTTTTTGGAATCGATGACAACGACCCGGTAAGCGGGTTGGCCTTTGGCTCCGAATCTCATCAAACGCAGTGACATCATGGGTGTGTAATCCGTTCTTTTAAAATGGATTTAGGATAATAGCCAAAATCATCCGCCAAGTCAACTAAAATCCGGTATTCTCTTGAATATCAGGAAGATATGGGTTAATGCATTCAGCGGATCGGAGCGCGAGCCGGCCTGTTCACGAAAACGAACCCCTCTCCGCTCCGGGGATCCGTTTTCGTGATATCGGCCGACGACTTACTGTCCGCTGGAGGGAAAATTTGCGATCCCCTCTACCGGAACGAGGACAACATCTTCTGAAAGGCGGATTTTTTCATCATCGACCGCATGTCCTGGAACTGACGGAGAAGCTGGTTCACTTCGCTGACCGGCCGGCCGCTCCCCCGGGCGATGCGGAGGCGGCGGCTGCCGTTGATGATTTTCGGGTCGGCCCGCTCCTCGACGGTCATCGAGCCGATGATCGCCTCGTAATGAAGCAGGCGCTTTTCGTCGAGTTGGGTGCCGGCCAGATTTTTAAACGGTCCGGTCTGGGGCAGGTGGCCTATCAACCCCTGGAGCGCGCCCATTTTTTTGATCTGCCGGAGTTGGGACCGGAAATCCTCGAAGTCGAACTCCTGTCTTCGGAGCCGCCGGGCCATTTCCTCGGCTTCCTTGACGTCGGTTTCCTGCTCGGCTTTTTCGATCAAACTCAAAATGTCGCCCATCCCCAAAATCCGGGAGGCCATCCGGTCCGGATGAAAAACCTCGAGCTTGTCGAATTTTTCCCCGACGCCGATGAACTTGATAGGGACTCCGGTGACCGCAACGATCGACAGGGCCGCGCCGCCCCGGGCGTCGCCGTCCAGCTTGGTCAGGATGATCGAAGTGAGGCCGATCCGTTCGGCGAACGCCTTGGCGCTTTTCACCGCGTCCTGGCCGGTCATGGCGTCTCCGACGTAGATCGTCTCGACGGGCGAAAGCGCGTCCTTGACGAATTTCAATTCGTCCATCAATTCCTCATCGACGTGAAGGCGCCCGGCCGTATCGACGAGCAACAAGTCGTAACCGTGGTTGCGGGTATAAACGAGGAGGTCGGCCAGGGCCGTCTTGGGTTTGGCCATGGCCGCCGTCGTCATTTCATAGAAGGGCAGATGGAGCTGGCCGGAGATCGTCCGGAGCTGGTCCTGGGCCGCGGCCCGCTTGAGGTCGAAAGAAACGAGAAGAGGATTCCTGCTTTTGCCGACGGCCCATTTGGCCAGTTTGCCGCACGTGGTGGTCTTCCCGCTTCCCTGAAGGCCCACCAGCATGAAAATGGAAGGCGGGGCGGAGGCGAAGGTCAGGGGTTTGTCCGTCGTTCCCAGAACGGCCATCAACTCGTCCCGGACGATTTTGATGACCTGCTGGCCGGGCGTCAAACTGTCCAGGACGGCCTGGTCCAGGGCTTTGGCTTTGATGCGGGCCTCGAAATCCTTGACGACCTTATAATTGACGTCGGCTTCCAGAAAGGCGAGGCGGATCTGTTTGAGCGCCTCGGTCATGTTGCTCTCGGTGACCTTGCCCTCCCCGCGGAGAAACCTCATCACCTTCTGGAGCCGGTCGGACAGCTGGTCGAACATAGGGATCAAATCATAGGGGAAGAGAAACGCGGCGTCAATCCGACAGAACCTATTTTTCGGACTGCCCCGGGCCGGAAAACCTGATATAATAACGGTCGAGATGCTGAAAATCGGGATCTCCGGAGTGCGCGGAATCGTCGGGACATCCATGCCGCCGACGCTGATCATGGATTTCGCCTCGGCCTTCGGCGCGTTCGTCGACCACAAGCCGGTCGTCCTCGGCCGGGACACCCGGATCCACAGCCCGATGCTCCGGGCGGCCTGCGTTTCCGCCCTTCTTTCCTCCGGCTGCGACGTCCTGGACCTCGGCGTCTGCCCCACGCCCATCCTTCAAAAGACGGTCCGGCGGCGCAAGGCCGGCGGCGGCGTTTCCATCACGGCCGGACACAACGACATTTCTTGGAACGCTCTGGCGTTCATCGGGCCGGAGGGCGTGTTTCTCAATCCCTTTCAGGGCGAGGAAGTCCTCGATTTCTACCATCTCGGCAAATTCGAAAAAGCGGCCGTGGACGACCTCGGGCGTCTGTCCTTCGCCGAGGCGGCCGAACCCTATTTCGACGAACTCCGGGTCTTCCTCGACGCGCCCGCGGTCCGCGCGGCCCGGTTCAAGGTGGTCATCGACGCCTGCGCCGGAGCCGGGGCGCCGCTCCTCGGCCGGTTCGCGGAGACCCTCGGGTTCGACCTGATCCCCATCAACGACGAGCCCAACGGATTTTTCCCTCACGACCCGGAGCCGCGACCGCGGAACGCCGCCCAATCCGTTTCAGTCGTCAAAATCACTGGGGCCGACGCCGGCTTTCTTCTCAACAGCGACGCCGGCCGGGTCTCGTTGATCAGCGAAACGGCCGAAGCCCTCTCGGAAGAGTTCACCTTTCCCCTGGTCGCCGATGCCGTGCTTTCCCGGCACCCCGGCCCGGTCGTCACGAATTATTCCACGTCCCGCATGATCGAGGACGTCGCCCGCGCCCGCCGCTGCCCCTTGATCCGGACCAGGGTCGGCCCGGCGCATATCTTCATGACCCTCGAGCAGGAGGACGGCATCCTCGCCGGTGAAGGAAGCGGCGGAGTCGCTGTTCCCGCATTCCAACCCGCGTTCGACGCCTTCCTGGCCATGGGCCTCGTCCTCGAAACGATGGCCAAAACCGGAAAACGCCTCTCCGCCCTCGTCGGCCAATTGCCCCGGTATCACATCGTCAAGGAGAAGGTGTACTGCCCGGCATCCCGGATCCACGGCGTCATCAGCGAGATCGCCAAGATGTTCCACGGACGGGACGTCGACACCGGCGACGGCATCCGGGCGGGAGACAAATACGGCTGGATTCAGGTGCGGGCGTCGGGCACTGAGCCGATGCTTCGCGTCGTCGCCGAGGACAGGTCCAAGGAACGAGCCCGGGCGAAGGTCGACGAAATCCTCCAGGCCCTGGAACTGATGATCCGATGAAAAAAGCCGCGACCCTGAAAATCAGCATCTCCGGCGTCCGGGGAATCATCGGCGACAGCCTCACGCCGCAACTGGCGGCGGCCCTGGCCCAAGCATTCGGGACCTATGTCGGCGGCGGGCCGGTGCTCGTCGGACGCGACGCCCGCGCCTCGGGAATCATGCTGGCCGAGGCCGTCGTCTCCGGATTGCTGGCCGTCGGGTGCCGGCCGATCGACGTGGGCATTCTCCCCATCCCCTCCTTTCTGTTCCTGACGAAAGCGACGAAAGCGGCCGGCGGTATCGCCATAACCGCCAGCCACAACCCCCGGCAATGGAACGGCTTGAAATTCATCAGCCACCGCGGGCTCTATCTCACGCCGCAGCAAACCGAGGAATATCTCGACATCTACCATCAGGGCGCGTTCGATTTCATCCCCGCCGGAAAATACAAGGACGTCCAGGTCATGCCCGACGCAGCCGAAGCCCATCTGCGGCGGCTCCTCGGCCGGTTCGACACGACGGCGATCCGACGGCGCCGGATCCGGGTTGTCCTGGACTGCAATAACGGCGCCGGCGCCGTTTTGGCCCCCCGGTTCCTCCGGGAATTGGGTTGCGAGGTGGTTCCTTTATACTGCGAGCCGAACGGGGAATTCGCCCACGACTCCGAACCGACTCCGGAAAACATCTCCGACGTCTGCGCCGCGGTGAAATCGTCCAAGGCGGACATCGGTTTCGTGCAGGACGCCGACGCCGACCGGCTGGCGATCGTCGACGAACAAGGCCGGCCGCTGGGCGAAGATATGACCCTCGTTTGGGCCGCTAGCCACGTCTTGCGAAAAACGAAGGGGTCGATCGTCTGCAACCTGTCCTCGACGCGGGCCCTGGACGACCTCGCCGCCGAGCACGGGGTGAAAATCTTCCGGACTAAAATCGGCGAGATCAACGTGGTCGAAAAGATGTTGTCGACCAAACCCCGGGCGGTGAT
>JAPKZG010000035.1 GCA_026393895.1 Candidatus Aminicenantota bacterium | reverse complement strand
TGAGCTTGTCGAACACCACCGCGTCCCAATCGTTCGTCCATCTGGAATGCCGGAAGACCCAGCCGCCGTCGAGCGCCCAGGATGAAAACCTTTTCAGGACAAAGGCCATCAACAGGACCGGCAAGCTGCCGGCCAGGGTCGAAATCCCGGCCCAGCGGAGCCGCCCGCCGGCGGTCCGGTTGGCCAGCCAGACGCCGGCCAGGATGATCAGCGCCGGCAAAAGAAAGAGCAGGTACGAAAGCATCGTCGCGGCCTTGGTGACTCCGAACCGTTCGAAGGGAAACGGATGGACGTTTTCCATCACTTCGACGCTGTCTTCGATTTTTTCGACTTCGCGGCCGCGTTCCCCGAAGAGAACCTGCTTGGCCACGGCGGCTTCGACGGGCCGGCAGGCGGGAAGATTTTCCCCATGGCCGAATCCCGAGGAGAGACGATCCTGCCAGATCTTCATCCCTTGCTCGTCGCAGGGCGGGAGGTTGTCGACCAGGCCTTCGAGGAACCGGTCCATTTCCGGATGAAGGAGGGCGGCCTTCAACGGCCGCATGTCGATCGAAATCGAATGGATCGACGTCTCCCCTCTCAGCACTTCGCCGACCTGGTTCAGCGACCTCGACACTTCCCCTTTCATCCAGCCGAGAATCCCGGTTTTTTCGAGCAATTCGCTCGGCCGGATGCCGGTTTTTTCCGCGGCCTGAATCCAGGCCCGGGCGCCGGGATCCATGCGCAGGTTTTCATCCCGAGCCGCCGCGAAAATCCCGTCCATCGACGCGGGGATTTCAGCGATGATCTCCTGGGGAAGTTTGGTCAGAAAATCGGAGGAAAGGGACGCCCGGACCAGGCCGACCGCCCAGATGACTCCGAAAAGCACGGGAAGTCCGATCAAAACGACAAGCGATGTGCCGAGAATTTTGCGACCGATCATGGGATATGCCTCCTCCCCGCGGAATTCACTTTCCGTCAGTATTATATACGAAAGACCCGAATCAACCGTTCCCCCGGCCCGGCGAGCGGCCGGGCGTCGTCGGGTCGTTTCAGCCGGGGCCCTCCGCGGTTTCCCGGTAATGCGTCTCGATGACGTTTCTCCAATCCTCGGCCGTTTTGACGGCGACGAAGGCCATCCGGACGCGCTTGGGATGGGGATGGACGCGGGCGTAGGCGATCCCGAGATGGCGCATCGTCATCACCCCCTTGCGGTCGCCGTAATGACGGAGACACAGCTCGTAATGGCGGAGCAGGACATCGCGTTGCTCGGTGATCGTCGGCGGAAGCGCTGGCCGGCCCGCGGCCAATTCGCGGGCCTGGCGGAAGAGCCAGGGGTTGCCGATGGCCCCGCGGGCGGCGGCCGCTCCATCCACGCCAGTTTCGGCGATCATCCGGATCGCCTCGGCGGCGGTGGCCACATCGCCGGAGCCGATGATCGTCCTGTCCGGAAAAGCCCTCTTCACGGCCGAAAGAAAATTCCAATCCGCTCGCCCCGTGTATTGCTGTTCGACGGCCCGGGCGTGAACGCACAGGGCGTCTACGCCCGCCTCGAAAGCGCCCTGGGCGATCGTCCAAAACGCTTCCGCGTCCGTTTCGTCAAGATCGAACGATCGGCGGAGTTTCAGCATCAACGGCCGGTCGGGCACCGCCTCGCGGACCCGCCGGACGATCTCCAGAACGGCCTCCGGCTGCGTCATCATGAAACCGCCCCGCTTCCGGCTGACGACCTTCCGGACGGGGCAGGCGAAATTGAGGTCGACGACGTCGAATCCCAGATCGCGGATGACGAAAGCGGCCCGGACCATGAGCTCCGGGTCGCTTCCCATGAACTGGCCGCCGACCGGATGGTCGTCCGCGTCGCTTTTGAGGATGAAGCGGCGGAGCTTGCTTTCATGGAGCAGAAAGCGGTCGATCATAACCTCGGTCGTGGCGAACGGCGCTCCGAGCGACCGGCAGATCTTTCGGTAAGGAAGGTCGCTGTAGCCGGCCAAGGCCGCCAGGACGACCGGAAAATCGATCGTCAATCCGCCGATCTTCAAAGGTTTCAAAATAATAGTCATTTTTTCGTTTTCGGCGCCGTCCGGCTCCCGCATGATAATTCTCCCTCTCTCAGCGGTCAAGAAACGAATTGGCCGGGCCCGGACGTTCTGGTATGATAAGGGACTTGAGTCCCATGGCAACGATCATCAAGGCCGACGGCCTGACGAAAAAATTCGGCGATCTGACCGCCGTCGACGGGATTTCCTTCGAAATCCGCGAAGGGGAATGCTTCGGCTTTCTCGGGCCGAACGGGGCCGGGAAAACCTCTACCGTCCGGATGATCCATTGCGTCTCCCCCATCACCTCGGGCACGATCTTTGTCGGCGGACTTCCGGCCAACGTCGACAACCGCAAAATCAAGGCCATGACCGGGGTCGTTCCCCAGGAAATCACCCTGGACAACGACCTGACCGTGTTCGAAAACATGATGGTCTTTTCTAAGTTTTTCGACATCCCGCGCCGCGAGGCCCGGAAAAGGACCGACGAGTTGATCGCCTTCGTCGAGCTCGAAGCTAAGCGGGACAACAAGATCTCGGAATTGTCTACGGGGATGAAGCGCCGTCTTCTCGTCGCCCGGGCGCTGCTGAACAAACCGTCGCTCATTATCGCCGATGAGCCGACGACCGGGCTCGACCCGCAGGCCCGCCATTTGATCTGGCAGCGGCTCCGGCTCCTGAAAAGCCAGGGGACCACTCTGATTCTCACCACTCAGTACATGGAGGAGGCCCAACAGCTCTGCGATCGGCTGGTCATCATGAACGAGGGAAAAATCCTGATCGGAGGCTCTCCCAGGCAATTGATCGACGACGAAATCGGCCGGGAAGTGGTCGAAATCCGGATCGACGCGAAAGAGGATCCCCACTTGATCGCCGAACTCGGCCCCTTCGCCCGCGGGCACGAGCGGGCCGGCGACACCCTCTTTTTCTATTGCCGCGACGGCCGCGAAATCCAAAAGAAACTGGTCGAACTCGACCTGCCCAACACCGTCCACCGGCCGGCCACCCTCGAGGACGTCTTCCTGAAACTGACGGGACGGAGCCTGATCGAATGAACCTCTCGCGCCGGGCTTTTCTCGTCTTCTACCGGAACCTCGTATCCTACAAACGCTTCGTCGTCTCAACGTTCATCGCCAGCCTCATTCAACCGCTTTTTTACCTGATCACGTTCGGCATCGGCATGGGTGCGTACATGGGCGCGTTCGGGGGGAAGACGTATCTATCGTTTCTCGTCCCCGGCGTCTTGATCACCTCGGTGATGATGTCTTCGACGTTCGAGAGCCTCTACGGCGCGTTCGTCAAAATGATCCATGAAAAACTCTACGATTCCCTGATCGCCACCCCGGTTTCGGCCGAGGACGCCATCGCCGGCGACATCCTCTGGGGCGCGTTTCGAGGGTTGATCAGCGGTGTGTTGATGATGGCCGTAGCCTTTTTCATGGGCGTCTTCCCGGTTTCACTCCCCGCCGGCCTTCTCCTTTGCGTCCTAATGGTTCTCATCGGGATCATGTTCGGCTCGATGGCCATGATCGTCACGTCCTACGCCCCCAATTTCGACTTCTTCAATTATTACACGGAGCTTGTGATCACCCCGATGCTCTTTTTTTCAGGGGTGTTTTTTCCGCTCGATCATTTTCCGGCCTGGATGAAGACCCTGGCTCAATTTCTTCCCCTGACCCATGCCGTGCAAGTTTCGCGCGCTGTGTACGCGGGCGTCTACACGAAAAATCTTGTCCTGAATCTCGCCTTCATCCTGGCCTTGACGGCCATCGCCTTTTGGTTCGGGGTCGGGCGGATGAAAAAACGGTTGATCAAGTAATCAGGTGGTCGGCTCTTCCCCCCCGGCCGGCTCCGATTCCCCATCGTCGGCTTCGAGTTCCGCGCTAGCCAGAAGGTTACGCGCCTCCGCGGCCGGAAGTCCCTCCACCGACCGGAGTTTCCGCTCGATGACCCGGCTCCGGGTCTTGGCCTTGTCGATGACGTCTCCGGCATCCATGATTTTCTTGTGGACCTTCTCGATCACCTCGCCGAATTTGCCGAATTCCGTCTTGACGGCCCCAAGCAAGTTTCGGATCTCGGCGGACCGTTTTTCGATGGCCAGCGTCTGGAAACCCATCTGGAGGCTGTTGAGAAGCGCCAGGAGTGTCGTCGGTCCGGCGATCACCACCCGGAATTCCCGTTGGAGGATATCGGTCAATCCGGGCCGGCGAAGCACTTCGGCGTAGAGTCCTTCCGTCGGAAGGAAGAGCAGTCCGAAATCGGTCGTCTGCGGCGGGTCGAGGTATTTTTCCCGGATCATCCGGGCCTCCATCTTGATCCGGACTTCCAGTTGCTTGGAAAATTCTTCGACGCCCGCCGCGTCGGCCCGCTCCGAGGCGTCGATCAAGCGCTCGTAATCTTCCTTGGGAAACTTGGCGTCGATCGGAAGCCAGACGGGCCGGTCGCCGGCTTCGCCCCGGCCGGGCAATTTGATCGCGAACTCGACCTGGTCGTTGCTCCCGGATTTCGTGCGGACGTTCTTTTCATATTGGTCGGGCGTCAGAATCTGTTCCAGAAGATTTCCCAGCTGGATTTCTCCCCATGTCCCGCGGGTTTTGACGTTCGTCAGGACTTTCTTCAAATCTCCGACTCCGCTAGCCAGCGTCTGCATTTCGCCCAGGCCTTTGTGGACCATCTCGAGGCGGTCGCTGACGAGCTTGAAGGAATCGCCGAGGCGTTTTTCCAGGGTCGTCTGGAGCTTCTCGTCGACGGTCTTACGCATCTCCTCCAGTTTGGCGTCGTTGTTGTTCTGGATCTGAGTGAGCTTTTTCTCGACGGCCTCCCGCAACGCGTCCCCCTTTTTTTCGTTCGTCTCGGTCAGCTTCCCGAGGCGAGCGTCGAATCCCTCCATCTGTCCTTTTTGAACCTGAGTCAATTCGGCGATTTGCCGCAGGACGGAATCGGAGACGCCTTTCAGCGAAGTCCCCACTTCCTGCCGAAGAACGGACAGATGATTAGCCGATTCGTCCCGGTTTCGGGCAAATTCATCCCGCAATTCGCGTTCGCCGCGTTCCTGTCCCCTTTCAATCGAATCCAGACGGGCCTGCAGGGGCGAAAAATCGACGCGGTCGCGCCGTTTCCCGATGACAAAAAGGAGGATGAGGACAGCCACGACAAGAACGATCAGGGCAAGACCGGCGATTTCCAGAAGGGACATGAATCAACCTCCGCTGGAAATCAGATAACAGAACGGCCGGGTGAAGTCAATCGGGTCGGTTTTTTATTCGCCGATGTGAATCTGATGTTTGACCTTGTCGAACACTTCCAGGACCCGGTCCAACTGGGCATCGGTATGGGTGGCCATGTAGCTCGTCCGGAGGCAGGAAAATTCGGGCGTGACTGCCGGCGGAAGGGCGACGTTGGCGTAAATGCCCTCGTCGAAAAACACTTTCCACGCCTTGATGGCCTTGAATTGATCGCCGATGACGATCGGGATGATCGGCGTTTCGCTCGGCCCGATGTTGTAGCCCATCGTCCGAAGAATCACTTCCTTCGGGCCCGCGACGAATCCGCCGACGGAGGCGAAGGATTTGCTGAACGTCCCCATGACCAGGTCGACGTCCTTTTCCATCCCGAAATGGGCGCCCGTCCCGCGGCCGCGGCCCAGGACGCCGAGGGAGTGGGCGTCGTCGCAAAAGAGGCGCGCGCCGTAGGCCTTGCAGACGCGGACGATTTCGGGAAGCGGGGCGATGTCGCCGCCCATGCTGTAGACCCCGTCGATGATGACGAGCTTGCCCGGCTCGGCCGGAAGGCTCTTCAAGATTTTTTCGAGATCGGCGGCGTCGTTATGCTTGAAATAACGGGTATGAGTGTTTTTTTGGACCTTGGCCATCCGCACGCCGTCGACGATGCTGGCGTGGACGTCCTTGTCGGTGACGATGATGTCATTCTGGTCCATGACCGCGGGGATGGAGCCGATATTGACCTGAAAGCCCGTGCTGTAGACAAGGGCGGCTTCATGGCTGACGAAGGCGGCCAATTTTTCCTCGAGTTCGATGTGCATATGAAGGGTTCCGTTGAGGAACCGGGACCCGGTGCAGCTCGTGCCGTACTTGCGGACGGCGGCGACGGCCGCTTCTTTGACCTTGGGATGAACCGTGAGGCCGAGGTAATTGTTGGAACCGATCATGATGTAGTGCTTGCCGTGAATGATCGCTTCCGGTCCTTCGGCCTGGTCGATGGGAATGAAAAAGGGAAAGAGCCCGGACGCCATAGCCGCCTGCGGCGTCATCGGGTATCCGAATTTCTTGGCGCTCTCGGGATTTGAATAAAATTCCCGGCATTTCTCAAAAAGATCCATGTCGTCTTCTCCCTCCGACTTTTATCGATATCAGGTGTTGTCCAAAATTTCGTCCGGTCTTTTGGCCGGAAACCCGATCAACGTAAAACAGGTACGGATTTATAAACTATCCGGTCGGATATGTCAATTTTTGTAATATCCCCATTCCGGCGACGTCCGGTATCATCACGCCTCCCAGGGCAGGTCGGGCTTCCCGATGGCCTAGGCAACCTGGATTTCGACCTTGGCGGCCGGCGCTGCCGTAGGTGTCGCAGATGATCTTGCGGCCCGTTACCCCGCAATCGGCCGAGGGGCCGCCTAAAACGAAACTGCCCGCCGGATTGACGTGAAGCCGAATCCCGCCATTCCACCAGGAATTCAGAACCCGGGGGCCCAGATGTCAACGAAAATCTCTTTCTATCTTTGACACGGTCGTCGAAAACGCCTATAAAACGGGGGATGCCGCCCCTTCGGAGGAAACGCCGATGGTAAACAGGTCGCGCTCGATCGCGATTTTAGCAGTTCTCGCGATGATTCCCTTGTCGGGATTCGGACAAAATCCGGAAACGCGGATGGCCTTCACGGTTTTCCTGAATCCTGCCGAGCATCTTTACCGGGTCGAGTTCCGGTGCGAGGGACTGACCGACGAGCTCCTGGATTTCAAGATCCCCGTCTGGATGCCCGGATATTACGGGCTCCAGGATTATGCCGGAAACGTGCTGAATTTCCGGGCCGTAGACGGCGACGGAAAATCTCTCGCCTGGGAAAAAACGACCGACAACTGCTGGCGGGTCGTCTCCGGCCGGACGGCCGCCATGACCGTGGCCTACGACGTGTTAGCGACGTCGCCGTTCGTCGCCCACAACTATCTGGACGAGGACCGGGGGTACATCGCCCCGGTCGGATTGTTCATGTACGTGGCCGGCCGGATCCGGCATCCCGTGACCGTCACGATTCACCAAAACCCGAAATGGAGCGGGATCGCGACCGGTTTGGATCGGGTTTCGGATGACCAACCCGCGACGTTTACCGCCCCCGACTTCGACACCCTCTACGACTGCCCGATCGTCCTGGGGAATCTCGACCAACTGCCGCCGTTTGAAATCCGCGGCGTTCCCCATTATTTTGTCGGCTATCAATTGGGGATCTCCGATCCCGAACAATTCATGAAAGACCTGAAGCCGGTCATCGAAGCGGGCGTCGACGTCATCGGCGAGGTCCCCTACACGCACTACACCTTCCTCGGCATCGGCCCCGGCATGGGCGGGATCGAGCACCTGAATTCCGTGGCGATGGGGTTCAGCGGCGGCGGGGGAAACACCCGGGAGAAAAAAATCCGGATGCTGAATTTCCTGGCCCATGAATATTTCCACAATTTCAACGTCAAGCGCATCCGGCCGATCGCTCTCGGCCCGTTCGACTACGATAAACCCAACCTGACCGACATGCTCTGGGTTTCGGAAGGGTTCACGTCCTATTACGAGTTTCTGATGCTCCGCCGGGCCGGGGCGACGACGAACGAGGAGATGTTGAAGGAGATCGGCAACACCATCGCCTCCTATGAAAACAAGACCGGACGGCTGTTCCAATCCGCGACCCAATCGAGCTTCGATAGTTGGATCCAGGGTCCGTTCGGCGGACGCGGAACCGGGATCGTCAAAACGATCTCCTACTACGACAAGGGCGCCGTCCTGGGCGCCCTGCTGGATTTCGCCGTCCGCCACGAATCGAAAAACCGGGAATCGCTCGACTCGGTGATGCGGACGCTTTACCGGAAATTCTACAAGGAACTCGGGCGCGGCTGGACGGACGAGGAATTCCAGGCCGTCTGCGAAGCGGCCGCAGGGGCTCCCCTCACCGAAGTGTTCGGGTACGCCTCAACGACGAAAGACGTCGATTACGCGAAGTATTTCGCCTACGCCGGACTTGAATTTGAAAAGCCGAAGGAACTGCCGGACGCCTTTTTGGGCGCGCTCGTCGAGGACAAGGACGGACGTCTTGTCGTCGCCGCGACGGAACCCGATTCTCCGGCCCGGACGGCCGGTCTCGCCGCGGCGGACGAAATTAAATCGCTGAACGGCGTTTCGATGACGGCCGCGGCCTTCACCGACGCCTTGAAAGTGCTGAAACCCGGAGGCCGGATCAAGCTCGCTGTGGAACGCGGCGGCGTGGTCCGCGAAGTCGAAATCGTCCTGGAGCATCGCCTGGAGAGGACCTGGAAGATCCGCCCCATGACGAATCCGGATCCTCTTCAACAAGCGATCTGGAAAGATTGGGTCAAGGACTGAACGGGCGCCGGGCTTCGGTTTCTATCTTTGCCGGATGGCTTCGGCAATTTTCTCGACGCTCAACATGCCGTAATCCAGGGTATGGACGTTTCCGTTCGTCAACGTGATCGCGACTTTCTTCTTGAGAAAGCCGCCGACGATGTCCACTTTTTGAATCTGGTCCTTGGGAATGGACACGTACCCGTAGTCGCCTTTGTAAACGATCAATTCCCCGATCGCCCCGGATAACGACGTATCGAATTTCGATAAAAAAAGGACCCTTTGATTGGTCACGGTCAGGGGCCCCGTATAGCGGCCTCCCCCGTGCGGGCAGAGATTCAGCGTCCACTTGCCCAGTTCCGTTTCGCCCGGTTGGAGTTCGACTTCAGCCATGGAATTCCCTCCTATAAAAGCCTAAAAGATAGACCCATTATTTTCATCCGAAAGAAAAAAGTCAACCGGGAACGAACCCGGATTGTCCATTTCGTTTCCAATCAAGGATAAAAATCGAGTGTCGACTTTTTACCGGGTCGGATCAAGAATATTGCCTAGGCGCTCGACGGCCCGCTTCAATAGCCCCGGATCGCCATTGCTTACGACACGGGCCAGGAGGCTTTATATGCCTATCTACCTATCCAGCCACGAGATATTTACCGTCATAGCCTTTATCTGCTCATGGGACGTGCAATTAAAAGCGACGGCTTGAAAAACCGCCCTTGTACCGGCCGGGATGTCTCCAAGGTTAGCGGGGTATCCAATGGCCGTGTCAATGAGCGTTGTTTTGGCCTCGTCGGAATAACAGGTGAGCACGACTTTACAATAATAGGCCGTATTATTCCCCGTATTTATAACAGCCCCATCAAATTCAGGACGCCCATCACTAGTCATTACTCCGACTAAGTTTCCGTCCAAGACCAGGTTTGCCGCTGCCGACGAGAATGGACTTTTACATGAAGCAATTATGAGGCAGAGGCAGGCTATAAAAACTCCCTCATTTCGCTTCATGGCTCGCTCCTGCAAAATATTCACTTGAATTATGTATATCCCAGCTACAAAAACGAAGTCAACTATTCACAAAGAATTGTCAAGGCTCCTCCTATGCTATCATAAACGGCTTGTATTTCTTCCACTCTATACTAAAGGAGTGTCGACTTTTCCCGAGAATAGGCAGGAATTGAAGGAAAACGGGCGGAAATAGACCGGAGGAAGAAATCCGCGCAAATGCCTTATTTATCAGGCTTTTCAGGGAAAAAAGGAGATGACCCGTATAGGACTTGAACCTACAACCCGCGGATTAAGAGTCCGCTGCTCTACCAATTGAGCTAACGGGCCATCAAGGGTGCTAAGTGTAGCCGAGAGGGTTTCTGTTGTCAAACGCCGGGAGGCTCAGGCGGAGGCCGGGTTTCTCGCCTTCGGGCCGTTTTCCGGCCCGCCGGCGATTTTTTCCAATCCCGCGATCATCTCGGGCGCGGCGATGAAGACGAGGACGTCGCCGGCTTCGATCCCGGCCGTCTTTCTGGGGTTGAATTCGAAATCCTTCCCCCCGCCCCGTCTCCGGGCAACCAGTAGCGCCCCGGTTCGGGATTCTAGATCCGCCTCGCCGATCGTTTTCCCGGCCAGGGGCGATCCGGCGGGCACCGTCACCTCGTCGAACCGCAGGATCCGGTCCCGTTCCCGGAGCATCAGGTCGAGGAAGGTGGTCGTAGCCGGACGGACCATCTCCGAGACCATCCGCATCCCGCCGATGAACGTCGGCGAGATGACGCTGTCGGCCCCGGCCTTCTTCATTTTGTCATGCGACCGGACGTCGATCCCCTTGGCCACGACCCGGATCGCGGGATTCAGGCTCTTGGCCGTCACGACGACGAACAGATTGGCCTCGTCGGTCGGGAGCGAACAGAGAATCCCCCGAGCCCGCCCGATACCGGCTTTCTGGAGAGCGGCATCCTCGGACGGATCGCCCTGGACCCAATTGATTTCCCCCATCGCCTTTATTTTTTCGATGCGCTCGGCCGATGGATCGACGATAACGAACGGCTTTTTCGTCTGTCGGAGCTCCTGAACGACCGTTTGAGCGGTCTCGTCGCTTCCGCAGACGATGTAATGGTTCGTAAGTTTGGCGACGGCTTTTTCCATCTTACGTCTCCCCAAAAGATTTCGGAGCTCGCCCTCCACGACGAACGCCGTCATGGAGGAAACGGCGAAGGCGATCGTCCCCAGGCAAAGGATGATGTAGACGACCGCGAAAACCCGGGCGGCCGGATGACCGCTTAAATCGTGGACTTCGCCGTAACCGATCGTGGCCACGGTGATGACGGTCATATAGACGGCGTCGAGGACCGTCCATTCGGGACCACCGAGCAACTTGAATCCGGCGGCTCCCAGGACAAAGACAAAAAGGAAGACCGTCAAGGCGGCGATGAGTCGCTTTCTGCTGGTCATACGTTATGGTGGCGTGCCTGACAGGATTCGAACCTGCGACCTACGGCTCCGGAGGCCGTCGCTCTATCCAACTGAGCTACAGGCACGCGGGAACGGGCGGTATTGTATCCGAGGCGGCCTCCGGAGGCAAGGGGGCCGGGGGCCCGGCCTCGATTTTTTAAAATTAGGAAAGAAACGCGGGGCCGGATCGTCTATAATAATATTGAAGTTTGATTTATAAGAAGGAGTTCGCATCATGAAGAGGCATCTCGCCGGAGCGATCATCCTGATCGCCGGTTTCATTACACTACAGGCGCAAATGCCGCCGCAAGCCCCCCCGCTGAAACTCGAGGACGTCCAAAAGGCTCTCTGCCTCGTGGATAAGCCCGGGCCAGTCCCCGACAAGTACAAAATCGGATTCGAATCCATCACCCCGAAGGAAACGATGGCGATGCTAGCCTATCTGTCCTCCGATTGGATGGAAGGCCGGGAGACGGGAACTCCCGGATACTCCCAGGCCGCCGATTACGCCGCGTCGCTTTTTAAAATGTGGGGCCTCAAGCCGGCCGGTGACTTCCCGCCGGCGCCCGGATTCCGGAGGCGTCTCGGGGCGACGCCTCCGCCCGCCCCCGAACGGACCTATTTCCAAAACATCGCCTTCAAGGAAATTTCCGACGTCCGGAGCACCATCACGGTCGAAGTCGCCAAGGGCCCAAGCCTTAAAACAAAAGTTTTCACCGGGGGCGTCGACTTCGCGCCCGGCGGCGGCGCGGCCGAATCGATCTCCGCGCCCGTCGTCTTCGTCGGCTACGGCATCAGCGAACCGTCGATCGGTTTCGACGAGCTCAAGGGCCTCGACCTCAAGGGCAAAATCGTCCTGATTCTGACCGAAGCCCCGGGCAAGAACAATCCCCAATCCCCGTTCCAGGCCAACAAGGAACTCAAAGAGAAGTATTTCCCGACGTTCCCGGGATTTGAGATGATGATGCGCCGCGGCGGCCCCCCCCGTTTCAACAAGATCGATGAAATCACTAAGCGCGGGGCCGCGGCCGTCGTCTTGGTCGACAACGGCGACAAGGACAAGGAGATCTTCCGCGGGCTTTCCGAGATCCGAAAACCCTCCGACGACCGGCCGATCATCGACAAGCCGCGGCTGCGCTTCATGATCGCGGGCGAAGGCAACTCGGAAAGGGGCCCCATGAGCGGCGGCCCCGCGGTGACCGTCACCCGGGAAATCGCCAACGCCGTTCTCGAGGGGTCCGGACAGACCATTGACGATCTCAAGAAGAAGATCGAAACGACTATGAAGCCCGCCTCCCTCAGTGTCCCGGGGACGAAATTGACCCTGGCGACCGCCTCTAATATGACCCTCGTGCAGAGCCCGAACGTGCTCGGCCTGATCGAAGGCTCCGACCCGGAACTCAAGAACGAATGCTTCGTCATCGGCGCTCATTTCGATCATCTCGGCAAGTGGGAAAACTACGTCTTCAACGGCGCCGACGATAACGGCTCCGGCTCGGCGGGCGTCCTGGCCATTGCCAGAGCTATTGCCCAGAACCCGATCAAGCCGAAACGGACGATTTTATTTGCCCTCTGGACGGGAGAGGAAAAAGGGTTGTACGGTTCCCGCTACTACGTCGCCAACCCGTTCTTTCCGATAGAAAAAACCGTCGGCTACCTGAATTACGACATGATCAGCCGGTCGTTCGACGAGGCCGCTCTGGCCCGGGCCGTCCGACGGTACAACGTCCCGGGGGCCGAGGACATGGTAAAAAAGATCCGCGGGGACCGTTTCGTCGACGTCACCCTGACGGGGGGGACGGATTTCGTCACCTTATCCCGCGAAATGAACGCGTATGTCGGCCTGGACCTGGCCTTTGAGGAAAGCCCCCTCGGCGAGGGTTTCGGCGGGTCCGACCATTCGTCGTTCGCCGCGGTCAAGATCCCGTTTGTTTACTACATGGCCGCGATGACCTCGGATTATCACCAGACGAGCGACAGCGTCGAGAAAGTCAACGCCGAACTGTTCACGAAGATCTGCCAGATCGGTTACCTGACGTCCTTCGCTTACGCGGATAAATAAAAACTGCCGAAGCGGGCGCGGTTTCCCGCCTAAAAATCAAAAGCCCCGCTCCCCGATTAGGGGGCGGGGCTTTTGATTATCCGGGAAATAAAGGAAGCGCCGGTTTCAGCCGTCGGCCCGGCCGGATTTCTGGAGTTTGGTCCAGGCATCGCGAAGGGTGACCGTCCGATTGAAGACGGGGGCGCCGGGACGCGAGTCCTTCGTATCGGCGACGAAATATCCCATCCGTTCAAACTGCCATCGTGACCCGGCGGCCGCGGCCGCAAGCATCGGTTCAAGCCGGGCGCCGCGAATCACCTCCAGGGATTGGGGATTGAGATTCGCCAGCCAGTCCTCCCCTTCCTCGAGCTCGTTCGGGTCGCGTTTGGTGAACAACGTGTCGTAAAGCCGGACCTCGGCAGGGACGGCGTGGGCGGCCGAAACCCAATGGAGCGTGGCTTTCGGGCTCCGATGGTCGGGGGAATCTCCGCCCCGGGTTTCCGGGTCGTAGGTGCACCGCACTTCCAGAATTTCCCCGGTGGCCGAATCCTTGACGACTTCCCGGCAGGTGATGAAATAAGCGTAACGCAGGCGGACTTCGCGGCCGGGCGACAGGCGGAAGAACTTTTTCGGAGGGTCTTCCATGAAATCCTCCCGCTCGATGTACAGAGTCCGGGAAAACGGAACCTGCCTCGTCCCCGCTTCCGGGTCCTCGGGATTGTTGACGCAATCGAGTGTTTCGACCCTGTCCTCGGGATAATTGGTCAGGACAACCCGCAACGGCCGGAGGACGGCCATCGCCCGGGCCGACGTCTTGTTCAAGTCCTCGCGGACGCAACTTTCCAGAAACGGCATATCGACGATGCTCGGCACCTTGGCCACACCGATCAGGTCGGCGAACCGCCGGATCGCCGCCGCCGTGTACCCCCGGCGCCGCAAACCCGAGATCGTCGGCATGCGCGGATCGTCCCAGCCGTCGACCCGGTTTTCCTTGACGAGCAAGAGAAGCTTGCGTTTGCTGAGGACGGTGTGGCTGAGATTGAGCCGGGCAAACTCGATTTGACGGGGCTTGGGGATGCCGAGTTCGAAAAGAAACCAATCGTACAGGGGGCGATGGACCTCGAACTCGAGCGTGCAGATCGAATGGGTGATGCCTTCGATCGAATCCGACTGGCCGTGGGCCCAATCATATGTCGGATACAGGCACCAGGCGTCCCCGCGCCGGTAATGACGGGCATGCCGAAGCCGGTACATGACCGGGTCGCGGAGGAGAAGGTTGGGATGGGCCATATCGATCTTGGCCCGGAGGCTCCGGGAGCCGTCGGGGAACTCCCCCGCCCTCATCCGCCGGAACAGGTCGAGGTTTTCCTCGACGGACCGGTTCCGGAACGGGCTTTCGGTCCCCCGTTTGGTCAGGGTCCCGCGGGTCGCCGTAACCTCCTCCGCCCGCAAATCGCAGACATAGGCCTTCCCTTTCCGGATGAGGACCTCGGCGAATTCATAAAGCTTTTCATAATAATCCGAGGCATAGTATTCGCGGTCCTCCCAGTCGAACCCGAGCCAGCGGACGTCCTCCTTGATCGAGGCGACATACTCCATGTCCTCGGTTTCGGGATTGGTATCGTCGAACCGGAGGTTGCAGAGGCCGCGGTAATCGGCCGCCAGGCCGAAATTCAGGCAGATGGACTTGGCGTGTCCGATATGGAGGTAGCCGTTCGGCTCGGGCGGAAACCGAGTGTGAACACGGCCGTCGTTACGGCCCGCGGTCCGATCCTCCTCGACGATGTCCCGGACAAAGTTTTCGCGCGGTTTCACTTCGGCGGGTTCGGTCATGATGCGTTCCTTTTCAGGCGGCGGAGGACCGTCTCGCGTCCGAGAACGGCCATGATTTCAAACAGCCCCGCGCCTTTGGTCCGGCCGCTGACGGCCATGCGGGTCGGATGGATGAGCTCGGAGGCCTTGATGTTTTTTTCGTCCGCCATCGCCCGGTACATCGCTTCCAAGGTCTCGGCGGAAAACTCCGGCAGGGCTTCGATCCGGGCGGCGAGGTCGGCCAAGAGAGCCTTGCGTTCGGGCGGCTCGGGATGTTTCTTGCGGCCGTCCTCATCGACCGGAAAATCGTCCCGGAAGAAGAAGTCGACCATCGAACCGAACTCGCGAAGCGTCTTGATCCGGATTTTGTAGAGGTCGGCGATCGCGGCCCAGCGGCCCTCCTCCTCCGTTTCGAAGTCGAACCCGTCGCGGCGAAGCTGGTCCCGGAGAAGCGGGACGAGCGTCGGAGTCTCCTTGCTCATGATGTATTCGCCGTTCATCCATTTCAGTTTCACAAGGTCGAACTTCGCCTGAACGTCGTTCATCCGGTCAATGGAAAAGAGGCGCGCCGCCTCTCCGAGTTCGAGGATTTCCCGGCCGTCGGGCGGCGTCCAACCGAGAAAGATCAGGTAATTGGCCAGGGCTTCCGGCAGAAATCCCTCGGCCTTGTACTCGGCCACGGACACGCCGCCGTGCCGCTTGCTGAGTTTCGACCCGTCGGGCCCCAAAATCAGGGGCATGTGGCCGAACCGGGGCGGCGTAACGCCGAACGCTTCATAAAAAAGAATTTGCTTGGGCGTGTTGGAAATATGATCGTCGCCGCGGAGAATATGGGTGATGCCGAGCTCCGTGTCGTCGACGACGCAGCAGAAATTATAGGCGGGCGACCCGTCGGATTTGATCAGGACCTGGTCCTTGATGTTTTCCGTCTCGACTTCGATCCGACCGTGGATCAGGTCGTCATAGGCGATTTTCCGGCCGGGAACGACCCGAAAGAGAATCGCCTCGCCTTCGCGGTAGGCCTGCCCGGAGGAAACCAGCGATTCTGCCTTCTCCCGGTAAAGGTCAAACCGGCGGCTCTGGTAGAGCGGCTCACCGTCCCAATCCAGGCCGAGCCAGCGCAGGTCTTCGAGGATTTCATCCAAGAACCTTTGCTCGGAACGGACCTTGTCGGTGTCTTCCACACGGAGAAGAAAACGGCCTCCGGAACTTCGGGCCGCCAGCCAGTTGAACAAGGCCGTCCGGGCGCTTCCCAGATGGAGAAAACCCGTCGGGCTCGGAGCAAATCGGACGATGAAGGGTTGATTCACGTAAAACCTCGGCGAGCGAGATTGTATAGCACCTCCCCCGATCGGTCAAACGGGCGGCCATCCGGGCAAGGTCACTTCTTCTCCCCCGAAATTTTGTTATAATGACCGGTCATGCTCATCCGAAACGCCCGCACCTCGGATATTCCAGCGATCCGGAAGCTCGCCGTCTCTCTCGGCCTCGATTACCCGGGGATGGAAGAGGACCGAATCTGGGTGGCCGAGGGAAGCGGGCGTCTTTGGGGAATGGTCGCGCTTCTCGTCCACCCGGATTGTCTTGAACTCGTCGCCCTCGGTGTGGATCCGGGCGCCCGGTCGGCCGGCCTCGGAGGCCGCCTGATCGAGACGTTGATGGCCGCCGCCGCGGGCGATGTCTACCTGGCGACCGTCATCCCCGACTATTTCGAGCGCCACGGATTCGCCCTGACCGTTCGCGCCCCGAATGGAATGGCCAAAGACCCGACCTGGTGCGAAGGCTGCTCCAAAGAAAGCTGCACGGTGATGGTCAGGACAAAAAAATGAATCCTCCCCTTTTCCCCGAATTCAAGCCTCTTCTCCTCGAAGACAGGCCGGTCATCCAGGAATTTTTCGACCGGCACCCGTTCGAAGCCAGCGAGTATTCCTTCGGCAATAATTTTATCTGGCGACACTTCGACCGCCCCCGCTGGACCGTTCTTTGCGGGAACCTCTGCCTCGTCTTCGATCCTCCCGGGCAACCGTCCTATGCCCTCGCTCCGGTCGGAGAGTCCGAAATTCCGAAGACGATCCAAACCCTTCTCGACGTCGTTCCCCGTTTGGTCCGCGTCCCCGCCGCCTTCATCCAAAAGCACGGCGCCGGCTTTCTTCACGAACCCGAACGCGACGCGTTCGATTACGTATACGCGACGGAGGATCTAGCCGAACTGCAAGGCAAGAAATTCGACGGCAAGCGAAACCGCATCCGGAAATTCGAACGCGAGCATGCCTGGCGATACATCCCCGTGAACGATAGCCATCGGGAGACCTGCCAAAAATTATTCGAGGAATGGTTTGCGGAAAAAGACGACGGCGCGGCCATGGCCGTCGGCCAAAAAACCGCGATTCAGGAAGCCCTGATCCATTTTAGGGCGCTCGGCCTGTCGGGCGGGGCGATCGAAGTGGACGGGCGGTTCGCTGCCCTCTCGATCGGCGAGCCGTTGACCCGGGACACGGCCGTCATCCATATCGAGATCGTCAGCCCCTGCTGCGAGGGTCTGGCCCAGATCATGAACCGGGAGTTCGTCCGGAACGCCTTCCGGGATTTCGCCTTCATCAACCGCGAGGAAGACCTCGGAATCCCCGGCCTGCGGCGGGCCAAGCTTTCCTATCAACCGCATCATTTCGTCGAAAAATTCCGCCTCGAGCGCCGGCTCTGACCGGGGTCAATCCGCGCGCGCTTCCAGCCGGGCGACGTTGCGGACATACTGGTCCGCGTCGAATTTCCGCCGCAATCCCCTGTCATTCATGTAGCGCACGGAGCCGAAGATCGGCCGTTTCCCCCAGGGGCGGTCGTGTTTGCCGAAACACCAGGCCACGCCTGCGAACCCATTGGGGTCCCGGCCGTCGATCTCGTACTTGTTGTTCAGGTAAAGGGCGGTCGCGAAGGCCTCTTCGGGAGACGCGCTCCATTCGAGGATTTTCTTTCCCCAATACATCCTCATGTATCCGTGCATCTTCCCGGTCAGGGCCATTTCCCGTTGGGCCGCGTTCCAGTAGGGATCGTGCGTTTTCCCCGCTTCCAGCTCCGCCCGGGTGCAGAGGACGGGCCGGATGTCGACGGCGTGCTCGGCCAACGTTGCCCGAGCCCAAGCCGGAAGCGATTCCAGAGAATCGTAACGGTCGTTGTAATGGACGAAATTCATCGCCAATTCCCGGCGGACGATCAGTTCCTCGAGAAACGCTTCCCGGCCGGGACTCCCGGTCGCCTCCGCTTTCATCGCCAGCCACACGGGAGAGATCTGGCCAAAATGAAGATACGGGCTAAGATGAGACAAATAATCGAGCGAGGGATTGTTGCGGAGGTCGCTGAAATGACCGATCCGCTCCCGAAGGAAGACGCGGAAGCGCTTTTTGGCTTCGTCCGTTCCGCCGCGATAAAAAGGCGACGGGCCGACGCTGCGGTCGATCTTCAGGCCGGCGAGAATATCGTCGATGTTTTCCAGGTCGAACGAATCTCCCTGCCAACCCAGGGAGTCGCGCAAAGGTTTGCGTTCGGGGGGGACGGAGAGATAAGAAGCCAGGATTTTACGTAGTTTCGGCCGGAGGGTGGCCGCCGCATATTCCTCTTTGATCGAAGCCGTTTCCACGGGAACGACTGCCTCGGTTTCCACCTGAATCAAGGAACAGGACAAATCGGCCGCAGCCCGGGCCCGCCACGACTTTTGAATCCGAAGATATCCCCGGTCCGTCACGACCAGGGAAGCCGCCCGCGCCATTTCGACGACGCCCTTTTCCGGCGAGACCGGCCTCACCACGAGCTTGATGCCGCGGTCGGCCAGGGTCCGTTGCGTTTCCCGCAGGCCTTCGAGCATAAAAGCCATGTGCCGGGCATTCGCCTCGGGGAAGCCGCCGGTCAAGCCGAAAAACGCCAGGCAGGGGCGGCGTTTCTCGTTGGCGAGTTGGACGGCATATTGCAGGGCCGGATTGGCTTCGGCCCGTTGGGCCGCCTGCATCCAATAAAGGACATAATCGCCGGCGGCGGATTCCCGGGAATTGAGAAAACAAAGGCGTTCTTTTGCGATCATGGGTGAGCTTCCATTATATCGGGTTTCAGCGTTGTGAGAAAATCGGTCATTTCCTGCAAGACGCCGGGGCGGAACGGGGCGGTCCATCGCTTCAGGTTTCCCGTCGAAGGATCGAACAGGAGAATCGTCGTGCCCTCTTCGCTCAAGCTGTTGAACGCGTGAGCTTCATCGACGGTGACCGGAAACCAAATGTCGTTGGCCCGGCTGTATCCGTTCCATCTCGTCCGGGCGATCCGAGCCCGCCGGGGATCGGGTTCGGTCCCGTCCCGAAATGTGAGAACGCCGACGATCCGTTCCTCCTGGACGTCCCGGGGAACAGCCCGGCAAAAGTCCAGAAGGGACGCGAGGCAGGGAGAACAGGCCAGCCCGTCGGCATCGATCAAGACAAGCGCGAAACGTTCGAAGACGGGACGGCCGTCTTCGCCCCTTCCGCCGGAAGCATGAAAGGAGGCAACGGGGGGCGAGGCAAGTATCGACGCAAAAATCGCGATTAGGAGAACAATCGAAGGATGCCTCATCTTAAGGGCCTGGGAATGCCTATTCAAACGTCACCCGGTATTTTTTCATGGTGACGCCCCCGTCGGCGGAAACGTATAGGCGGTCCCGGTGGTCAAAATACAAGGTATGACTCGGTTCCGGCAGGACCAGCGAAGCCAGGACCGATCCGTCGGGGCGAAAGACAAAGACATCCCGGCCTTGATGAACCGCCTTCGTTCCGCCCAATATGAAGACACGGCCTTGACCGTCCCGGGCCAGACTCAAAATACACGTCTCCGACGGGACTTTGAATCCCTGAACGTCGTTCACGGCGCTCGGTCCCGCCCCTATCGCCGTCCGGGCCCAGATCCGTTCTCCGGCGGCGCTCCGTTTCTCGACCAGATCGCGGAACAGATAGCCGAAATAGGATTCTCCCGAAGGATCGACCGCGAAGCTGACCGTGCCGAACAGCGTCGGATCCTTCGGATCGGAGAGGGCGAATTCCCGGACCGGTGTTCCGTCCGGGGAAAACACGACAACCTTGGCTTGGGTGTAAGACGGACGGATACAGGCCGCAACTCGCCCGCCGGGAAAGCCGGCGAGGCCGTCCACGGTTCCCGGCATCAAAAGCGTCTCCCGATAGACGAGGTTCCGGTCAAAGACCTGAAGGGCACGCCCAAACAAGTCCCAGGCGTAGACTTGGTCGCCGATCACGGCCACCCCGGCGGGTTTTTCAAACTCGCCGGGCCCCTGGCCCTTGCGGCCGGCCTTCTTCAACAGGACGCCGTCCGGGCCGAACTTCTTGATGGAACAGTCCAGTGCGTCGGAGAAAAACACGTTGTCCTCCGGGTCGACGGAAATAGCCGTCCAAAGGAACAGCGCGTCCGTTTCCGGACCGCCGATCGTCGAAAGCTCTTCGAGCTTGATTCGGGCCGCCAAAGAATCTCCCCAAGCGGCGCACATCGCCACCGCGAACAGGACTAAGAAAACAAAATCCCGACGGATCTTCATGGGTGTCCTCCTGTTTGGAAAGACGTTCCAACGTTCCTTTTTTTTCATTTCCACTCAAAAAAATTCCGGGGGGAGGGGGGGGTCGCTCCCCTCCTCCCCCGGACGGACGGATCACTTCGGCGGCTCGATGTACTTAAGACAGAAGTAGTATCCGTTCAGGCAATACAACCCCCCTGTCAGAGTCACCTGGTTGATAGGGTCGAGCATGCATCGCTTAAACGCGTCCGTGCAAATGCCCGCTTCGAGGACGCCGGCGCTCGCGAGCAGAACCAGAAGGAGGAGAATCGTCGCGCTTCGGAAAATGATTCGAACGGAAATTTTCATCGAATCACCTCGGCGGGAGGACGTACTTGCGGCAAAAATCGTACCCGGCCAGACACGAGGAAACCGTGATAACGATTCCCAAGAGCTCGCCGAACAATCCCGCCGCCGCATTCACCATGCATCTCTCAAGGGCCGTTTCGCAGATGCCCTTCGGCAGCGCCAGGCCGCTCCCCGCGAACACCCCGCCCAGGATCGCCGCCGTCAGGATGAAGGCGACGACCTTCGTTCCACCCGACTTTTTTTGATCGGTCATGTGATGACTCCTTTCGGCCTGATCTAATGCCGGGTTCATGCCAGAATCACGAACCGGCGAATATAACGGCCGAAAGGAGAAAAACACGAACGGGCCTTCGCCCCGGGGGAAAAAAGCGAAAATCGGAGTTGTCTGAAAATGTCCCCGGCCGTCTCCGGCCGTTGACGGTTGGAGATGGGCGCCGGGCTTACCGGCCGCCCATCGGAATTTTCACGCCGGCCTTGCGGGCGAAATCGACGGCTTCCCGGTAGCCCGCGTCGGCGTGCCGGATGACTCCCATGCCCGGGTCCCCGGTCAGCACGCGCTCGAGCCGCCGGGAGGTCGACGTCTGCCCGTCGGCGACGATGACCATTCCGGCATGGATCGATAGGCCGATTCCCACACCGCCGCCGTGATGAACGGACACCCACGAAGCGCCGTTCACGGCGTTCAGCAAGGCGTTGAGGATCGGCCAGTCGGCGATTGCGTCCGAGCCGTCTCTCATCGCTTCGGTCTCGCGGTTGGGCGAGGCCACGGACCCCGTATCGAGATGGTCCCGGCCGATCACGATCGGCGCGCTGATTTTGCCCTTGCGGACCAGCCGGTTGATGACGTCGCCGAAGCGCTCCCGCTCGCCGTACCCGAGCCAGCAAATCCGGGCCGGCAGGCCCTGGAATTTAATCTGGGCGCGGGCTTTGCGGATCCAACGAGCCAAGGCCTCATCCTCGGGGAACGTCTCCAGCACGGCTTGATCCGTCGCGAAGATGTCGGCCGGTTTCCCGGAAAGCGCCGCCCAGCGGAAGGGGCCTTTCCCCAGGCAGAACAACGGCCGGATGTATTCGGGGACGAATCCCGGAATGTCGAACGCGTCCGGGACACCGGCCTGCTTGGCTTGGCCGCGGATGTTGTTTCCGTAATCGAACGTCCGGGCGCCGCGCTTTTGAAGTTCGAGCATCGCCCGGACATGAACGGCCATCGCCGACATGCTCCGCCGGATGTAATCGGCCGGGTCTTTCGTGCGCAGGGCGAGCGCGTCTTCATAGGAAAGGCCGTTCGGCACGTAGCCGTTGAGCTCATCGTGAGCGGACGTTTGATCCGTGAGGACGTCGGGAGTGATCCCCCGGCGGACGAGTTCCGGGAGAATATCGGCCGCGTTCCCCAACAAGGCGATAGAAAGCGGCTCGCCCTTTTTCGCCGTCACCGTTGCCAGCCGGAGGGCTTCATCCAGGTTGTCCGTCGTCGTGTCCGCATAGCGGGTGTCGAGCCGCCTCTGAATCCGATTCCGGTCGACCTCGACGACAATCGCCACGCCTTCGTTCATCGTGACCGCCAGCGGCTGGGCGCCGCCCATCCCCCCCAACCCGGCGCTGACCACGATCCGGCCTTTCAAGGTTCCGCCGAAATGTTTTTTCGCCACCGCGGCAAGCGTTTCGAACGTCCCCTGGAGGATGCCCTGGGTCCCGATGTAAATCCAGCTCCCCGCCGTCATCTGGCCGTACATGGTCAAGCCGAGCCCTTCCAGGCGGCGGAATTCATCCCACGTGGCCCATTTTGGCACCAGCATGGCGTTGGAGATCAGCACTCGGGGCGCCTCGGCGTGCGTCCGGAAGATTCCCACGGCTTTCCCCGACTGAACGATCAGGGTTTCATCGTTTTTCAGCGATTTTAAACTTTTGACAATCGCATGGTAACAGTCCCAATTGCGGGCGGCCTTTCCGGTTCCCCCGTAGACGATCAGTTCTTCGGGTTTTTCCGCAACCTGGGGATCCAGGTTGTTCATCAGCATCCGGAGAGCGCCTTCCTGGCTCCATCCCTGCGTGTGCAAACGGGACCCGCGCGGGGCCCGGATCGGACGGTATGTCGAGTCTTGCGGCATCATCTTGTCCTCCTGGAAAAAGGTAAATATATCATACCGGCCGCAGGTTTTCACCCCATTTCCCCGGTTGCTGCCCGTCCTCGAACGCTTCCCCTCCGGAGCTGAAAACTCCTGTCAGACCAACGGTTCGGCTGGAGGACTCTCTCCAGAAAAGACCGGTCGATCTCCCGGAGACAACCCCCCGGAGCGGAGTGGGACCCTCGGTCACTCTTGAGGGGGAATCCTTTGCATTGGGTTCCCCCTCAACGGGCGGCGGGAAATCCACCAGCCCTGCTCTCCCCGATGCCTTGCGGGCTTTGCAGTCCTCCCCGCCCTTGGCGTGAGGGATCGCCCTACACAACCCTTGGTTGTCAGGGTCCAAGGAGCCTCAAGCGATGACTCTTTTCTCTGCAAGGTGACGAAGCGGAGGGGGATTGCCTCCGGGAATAAGCCGGTATTGGAATATTTTGTACAGGCCCAAAGAAGGGAAATCAGTTCAAAAAAAACTCTTGACAGGCCCCAACAAACGGATTATAAATGAGTTGGGAAGTTCGGGCTGAGGTTTGAATCGGAGGATAAGTAGGCGTGGGCAAAATTTTTATATTCAGTTCCACTCCTGCCGAGCGGGAGTTTTTGTTCAATCTCGCTCATGAGCGGGGGATTGTTTACACCTCCCCGACAATCGAAAAAGCCGTCTCTCTCTTATCGTCTTCTTCTTTCGATCTAGCGATCGTTGAAATCGAGACCGCCGGCCGCTCCCCTCTTCCCGAACTCCTGGCCAAGGTTCCCTGTCTCCTCCTGGTCGGAGACCGGGAAGACCGTCTCAAAGAGGCCGTTCGGAGCTATCCTTCCGACCGGTTCGTCGATTATCTCCTCTTCACCGGAAAACCGGAGGACCAGGCCCGAGCCAAACGCGTCCTGACCATCGCCCATGAATACGGCCGGCTGAAAAACGACGTCGAGGCCCTCTCCAAGTCCAAGGCGTCCACCGAAGACAAACTCCGACAGGTCTATGCTGAGATTAAAAGCGTCGGCAGCGCCCTTTCGGAGGGACTCGTCAAGGAACTCGAAAAACGGGTCGCCCTCGAAGCCCGCTACATTCGCACCCAGAAGCTCAACCAGCAATTCGAGAACGTCCTCCGTAAACTGTATGCGGCCACCGACGTCAACAACCTCCTCGACACCATTCCGGACATCAAGGAGATCGTCCGCGCCGGGAGCATTTCCCTCTACCTTCTCGAGGACAACGACACGCTCGGGACGTATCTCAAACCGCTGGTTTGGGACCAATCCTATCTCACCCATTCCGACTTCACCCGGCATGTCGCCCTCCTCCCTTCCCTGGATTTCGCCTCGAACGTCGCCCGGTCCGGAACGGAGATCGCCCTGGCCGACGCCTCCGGCGACCCGCGCTTTTCCTCAAGATACCGGCGTTTGAGCGCCCCTCTCCGGAGCCTCCTCTGCGTTCCCTTGAAAAGCATTTCCGAGATTATCGGGGTCATCGAGGTCTACAACAAGGTCGGAACGCCGGCGGTCTTCTCGGCGGAGGACGCGCAAATCCTCCGGGGATTGTCCGAGCACATCGCCCTGGCCATGACCAAGTTGAACCTCATCCAATACGACGCCCTCACAGGCCTGCTCCGGCCGGACCCGTTTTTTGAAAAGGTCATTCAACAGGTCGAACAATTCAGCAAACGCCGAAAGGAAACAGGGACATTCGCCATGGTCATGGGCGACGTCGACTGGTTCAAGCACTACAATGACCGGAACGGCCAGGAGGCCGGCAACCGGTTGTTGCGCGACCTCGCCGTGACGATGAAATCCGCCATCCGCGAGGACGACCTTCTGTGCCGCTACGGCGGCGAGGAGTTTCTGTTCTTCCTCGGCAGCGTCAATTCCATCGAGGAAGCGACCCTGCTGACCGAACGGATCCGGAAAGCGGTCGAGGACCGGTTTTTCGAGTACCAGGAATTTCAACCCCGCCGCAATTTGACGATGAGCTTCGGGGTCACCCTCTTCCCCCCGGAACAGATCGGGCTGGCCCCGTCCAAACTGAGCCTGAAGAAAATCACGGCCGAGGCCGAATTGGCCCTGGCCGAGGCCAAGGGAAAACGGCAGGCCGCCCTGGGGATCGTCGACAGCAAGCGCGTCTATAAAAACCGCGTCTGCGCCTACGTCCGCGACAAAGCGGCCGTAATCAGCAAAACCTCGCTTCTGAACACGGTCTCCAACAAGCCGGCCACCGAAAAACGCCGGGATCCCCGCTTTTTCACCTCGACGTTATGTCTCTGCCGGGAAAACGGCGGCCATCGAGTCTTCGGGACCATCGACATGAGCGCGGGCGGAGCGAGAATTTCCTCGGACATGCGGATAGCCAAGGACCGCGTCCTGGACTTGTTGATCATCCTCGGCCAGAAAGCCAACCCCTTCCGGGCCGACGTCGTTCATTCCGAAAAAGCCTCGGCCCAATCGGCGTTTTATCATACTGGGATTCGCTTTCGCGACCTCACCTCCGCCGACCGGCAGGCTCTTCAGAATTATTTTTCGGCCTTGGGGCAAAAAGGATCTCCCCTCGCCTGACGCGGGCCGGGAGGGGAGCCGACGGTCCCCGATCGGGGACTACGCGCCGAGTTCCTGGACGATGGATTTCAGGTAGAGCGCCGGCGGAGTGATCCTCTTATAGAAGGCGTCTTTGATCCGGGAGGTCCGGGTTTCGAAGGCGTTGAATTCCTCTTCGTTGCTCCAGTTGTCCAGGTTGAGCTTATCCAGGATTTCCTTCAAGAGCGGGACGTTCAGGACGTCTTCCGTGTAGCCGGGAAGCCGGCCGTTTTCCTTCTCGCAAAGCTTGACTCCGCGGAGGATGATCTTCCGGAGAATTTCCTGATGATTGATCAGGTCCTGCTTCAGGAAAAACTGATCCTTCGGAGATTCCGTGCCGGCGAGCTTCTGGTAAATTCTCCGACTGTCGTCGACGATATGGCTCATCGCCCGGATGATCGTCTCGCCGTCGAGGATCATCTTATCGCCGTTTCGGAAAAAGCTGATTTCGCCGTTGTAATCGGTCGGCTCCGACTTGCGGTTCTTTTCCAGCGTCTCGAAAACGCCATGGAAATTTACGTCCTCGGCGGGGGCGGGTGGCGGGGTCTTCTCCTACCATTTCGTGATGGGAAAGTCCCCGATCGGCAGGTCGGCGTGCGCCTCGCCTTCCTTCCGGACGAATTCCTCGATGAAGAGGTTGATTTCCGGCATTTTGAGTTCCGCCGGAGCCGGTTCGGCGGCGACGGCTTCGGGGACGGACATCTCGGGAGGGACGAACGACATTTCCGGTTCGGGGTTGGGTTCGATCTCCGGCTCGGACACCGGGACGGGCTCGGGAACCGCGTTTCCGATGGCCGCCGGCGGTGCCGGTTCGACGGGCGGATTCTCCGTTTCGAGAAGCGCCTGGATTTTTTTGAGCTTGGACAATTCCTGCTGCAGATTCACGACCACGTCGCCCGTTTCCTTCGTGTCGAGGGGTTCGGTGACGAGGCCGTATTTATCCTTCAACCGGGTGCGGATCTCCGAAACCTTCAATTCGGTCCGTTCCCGAAGCGCGGTCAGACGGGCCGTCAGGTCCGAAAGCAGGCGAAGCTCTTCCAGCGTCAGGGCCGTCAACTGCTCGATGTCTTTCTGATAACCGATGCTTTTTTCGAGGCGAGTCTTGATTTCGTCCTGGAGGGTATCCCGATCCGTTTCATAGGTGGCGATCGTGCCGCGGTAATCCCTGAGCGTTTCCCGTTCGCGGGCGATCTCTCCTTCGATCTCATTCAACTTGCGTTCGGACTCCTCCTTCTCCTGCTGAATACGCGCCTGGAGCTCCTGCTCGATTTCCTCCCGCCGCCTGGCCAGGGTTTTATCGAGATTGGTCTCGATTTCCGTGATCAGGGTGTTCGATTCGTCGAGAACGTTCATTTTTTTCTTCATGGCCGATCTCCTTAGGTGCCGGGAGAGGATCTTCCCCGAACCGCTTCCGTGGTCCGCTCCTCGCATCCTTTTCGCCCCGAGTGTAACCGAAGTGGCCAAGGGGCCGCAATCACCCCCGCGGACGATTTCCTGGGGGATATTCATTTCACCCTTCTCACCCCTAAGGGTGACTCCGGATGCGCTCCATCTTGATGGCGCCGCGGGAATAGGGTATAAAAGACGAAAAGATCCATGACAAAACGCAAAATCATCATCTACGACGGAAACGCCCCGCGCGGCCGGAACCTGGCCGCCCTCCTGGAAACCCTGGCCGCGGACGTCATCGCCGCCTCGTCGCTCGCCGGAGCGGCCCGGCAGGCCCTGGACGACCCGGAAGCCGAAATTCTGATCGCCGTCGTCGGCCCGTTGGACGGACCGGCCGCCCGGTTGCTGGCCGGGCTGAAAAAGGCCCGGCCCGACCTGTCGGTCATCGCCGGAACGCGTTTGTCCGACCCGCGGGCCGCCGTCGAGATGATCGCGGCGGGATGTTTGGACGGGGCCTTCTCTCCCGACGACGCTATCGGAATTTACACAGCCATCCGCAACGAGATCATCATAAAAGACCTTGAGCAACGCCGGACCCTCGCTTCGCGGGCTTTGCGCCGCCTAAAATTAGAACGGAACCGGTCCGATCGGCATAACCGGGAACTCGAGGAAATCTACGAAGCAACCCTCGAAAACCTGATGACCGCGATGGACATCCGCGACATCGAAACGTTCGGCCACTCCCAAACCGTGTCCAAATATACCGAAGCGCTGGCCAAACTGCTCGGCGACCGGGATGAACAAAAACTCGAAAACCTCCGCAAAGGCGCGCTCCTCCACGATATCGGGAAAATCGCCATCCCCGACGCGATTCTCAACAAACCCGGTCCCCTGTCGGGGGCCGAATGGGAGAAAGTCAGGCTCCATCCTTCTCTGGGCTATGGACTGATCCGAGAAATAAAGCTCGTCCCCGAAATCGGGAATATCATCCTCTACCATCACGAGCATTACGACGGCACGGGTTATCCCCGAGGCCTGGCCGCCGAGGAGATCCCCCGGGAAGCCCGCATTTTCGCAGTGGCCGACGCCCTGGACGCCATCACCGCCCACCGCCCCTACCGCAAGTCCCGCGACATGAACTGCGCCCGGAAGGAAATCATCCGGAACTCGGGGAGGCATTTCGACCCGAAAGTCGTGGAGGCGTTTTGCTCCCTCGACCTTCCCGAGTGGGAAAAAATCCGTTACGAAACGACGAAACAAATTCCCTTCATCGAGGATTTTTTCCGGCTCGTCCGCAAAGTGAAAAAATAGCGGCGGCGCTCAAAGAAACGCGGCCAGCACGCGGGGGCGTCCGGAAAGATCCTTCGCCGTTTCCCGCCTCGCCCAGGGAGAACCGAACAGGCCGCGGACGGCGGCGGTTTGACCGGCGCCGAACTCCAGAAGAAGCGCGCCGCCGGGCTTGAGAAAACGCGGTCCGCCGACGGCCAGCCGGCGGATCATTTCCAACCCGGTCGGTCCCGAAACCAGCGCCCGGCGCGGTTCGTGCTCGCGGACATCGCGGGTCAGCCTTTTCCATTCTCCATCCGTCACGTAGGGCGGATTGCTGACGATAAGGTCCGCCCGGCCTTCAAGTCCCAGACCGCGGAGCGCTCCGAAAAGATCGCCCCCGACGAAACGGATGTTCCCGGTCCCGTGCCGGGCGGCGTTCGCTTCGGCCACGCGGAGGGCCCGCCGGCTGATGTCGGTCGCGATGATGCGGGCCCCGGGGAGCTCCTTGGCCAAGGCGACCGCGAGACAACCGCTCCCCGTCCCGATTTCGATGATCAACGGTTCGGCCGTCCCGGTCAGGGCCAGCGCCCGTTCGACAAGCAATTCGGTTTCGGGACGGGGGATCAAAACGGCCGGAGAGACCGTCATCGGAATGGACCAGAATTCCTTTTCCCGGAGGATGTAAGCCAGGGGAACGCGGCCGCGCCGCTCTTCCACCGCCCGGGAAAACCGTCGGGCGGCCGTCGCGGTCACCGGCCGGTCCGAAAAGGCAAAGATTTCCAGGTCGGTGAAGCCCGCCGTCCGGCGAAGAAGCACCCGGGCTTCAAGAAAAGGGTCGATTCCGCGAATAATCCTCAGGCGGGCGACGGCCCGGCCAAGCAGCTCCCCGGCGGTCATCGGTCCGGTTCGCCGGACGGCCGGGCGTCCTTAAGCCGGCTGGCCTGGTCATGTTGGAAGAGTTTTTCGAGGATGGTCTCGAGATCACCGTCCAGAACGGCGGCCAGGTTATGAAAATTTTCGTCCAGCCGATGGTCGGTGATCCGGGATTGCGGGAAATTGTACGTCCGGATTTTCTCACTCCGTTCGCCCGTGCCGACCTGGGTGCGGCGGTCATGGGCGATTCTTTGCTGCTGTTCCGTCCGGGCGATCTCCAAAAGCCGCGACCGGAGCACCCGGAGGGCTTTTTCCTTGTTCCGGTGCTGAGACTTTTCGTCCTGGCAGGAAACGACCATTCCGGAGGGCTTGTGGGTGATGCGGATGGCCGTGTAATTGCGGTTGACGTTCTGCCCGCCGGGTCCGGAGGAACCGAAGGCCTCGACTTTGAGGTCCTTCGGATCGAGTTTGACGTCGACTTCATCGGCCTCGGGCAACACGGCGACCGTAACGGTCGACGTGTGGATCCGGCCGCCCGCCTCGGTTTTCGGGACGCGCTGGACGCGATGGACGCCGCTTTCGAACTTGAGGCGGGAATACGCCCCGGCCCCGCGGATTCCGGCGATCGCTTCCTTGAAACCGCCGATCGGGGAAAGGCTCGTATCCAAAACTTCAAAAGACCATCCTTTTTGCTCGGCGTAACGGGCGTACATCCGGAACAGGTCCTGGGCGAACAGGGATGATTCATCCCCTCCCGCCCCGGCCCGGAGTTCGAGCAAAACGCTCCGTTCGTCCAAGGGGTCCTTGGGAACGAGCAGGACCCGGATGTCCCGGGACAAGGCGGCTTCCCGATCTTGCAGATGACGGAGCTCCGCAGAAGCGAGGGCTTTTAGGTCGGAGTCGGTGTGCGGATCCGCCAGGATGTCGCGCGATCCGGCGATATCCGCCCGGACGCGTTTGAGTTCCTCGTTTTTCCGGATGAGCGGTTCGATATCCGCCCGTTCCTTGGAAATGTCCCGGAATTTTTTTGGGTCGGCGATGACGGCCGGATCGGAGAGCGCCCGGACGAGCCGGCGATACTTTTCCTCAACAGACTCCAGTTTGGGAATCATCGCGCCGGGGCATCGAACCTACTTCTTTTTCTTGGAGACGGGGGTCGCGCCGAATTTTTTGCGGAATTTTTCGACCCGTCCGGCGCTGTCGATGAATTTCTGCTTTCCGGTGAAAAAGGGATGGCAATTCGAACAGATTTCGACCCGGATTTCCTTCTTTGTCGACCGCGTCTGGAACGTGTTACCGCAGGCGCAGATCACCATGCAATCTTCATAATTCGGATGAATATCCTGTTTCATCGACTAATTCTCCTTGGAAGGACGCTTATTATACCAGACTTTGCAAAAAATTCAATTCCCGCCGTCAATCCTTCGGACACTTCCGTTCGTATTCGTCCCAGTCGACGGTGAATCGCGTCCGGTTCAAGCCTTCGCGGACCCGGTCGCGGTAAGCCCGGGATTCGAAATGCTCGCGGACATCCCGGGCCAGCGGCAGAACCTGCTCTTCGGCCGTCCATTCGTAGGGTGAACCGTCCGCCTTCTTCAGGCAGTTCCGGTGGACGATCCAGGCCATCTGCTTGATCGGAACGTGGCTGAACGTCCGCCGGATCGTCTGGACCTCGGCTTCCTTGGAGGGGTTGGCGAACTTGAAATACCTGGAGAAAAGGACGGCGTTGTGGTAGTAGGCCGGAAAGGCGAGCAGGCCGTCCTTCCCGATCGTTCGGCCGAGATAGATGAAGATGTCCATGATCCGTTTGCTCATGCCCAGCCCCGGGTGGAGCTGGCCGGGAAGAGACCCGTGCCGCTCGGTGAATTCGGCCTCCGGATTCTGGAGCGTCAACCACTCAAAAACCAGGGCCGTAAATTCGCGGAGCGGAGCCGGGGCGAGGGCTTTCCCCTTCGGGTTGAAAACGCCTTCCCGGATTTTCAAATCCACGATCAAACGGTCGGGGACGTGGTCCCGGTGATAGATCTGAAACCTCTGCAGCGGCGGATATTCGGAGGAATCGAGCTTGACGGAGATCGGCCACAAACCGCGCTTCCGGGCTTCCTTGAAAAAACCCATTTTCGCCAGGACGCCCGAGACCTCGTTGGCCGTAAAACGCCCGAGGAACAGAACCGTCCCCCGCTGCTCGCCGAGCGATCCGAAAATCTCGCTCTCGTCGACCAGCGGGCTGTTCCAATTCTCCGGCGCCAGATCACCCTTCTTCATGGAGATTCCGTTTCTGCTTCCCTGAAAAGCCGTTTTGATTTTAAACGATTCTCCCCCGGGTGGCAAGGGCGTTGAGGAATGCGTCAGGCCGGTTCGCGGTAGAAGCAGAGGGTGTCGTCGCCCAAGCGGACCTGCCGTTCCAGGGCGAAATCCCCGGCCTCGAAGCGGGTTTTGAAATGGCGGCGGAGGATGATCCTTCCGCCCGGGGCCAACAAGCCGCGTTTGCGAATGACCTTGAGCGGATTCCGTTCGTCCAGAAGCCGGTAGGGCGGGTCGAGAAAAATGAGGTCGAACCGGGCTCCCTCTCCGGCCAGTTGAATGACCGCTCGGTTGAATTCCATGGCGACGATCCGCGAGCGGTCTTCGGCCTGCAATTTGGCCAGGTTGTGGCGGAGCGTGCCGACAGCCGCGGGAAGGATTTCGACGAACACGGCGAAGGAGGCGCCGTTACTGAGCGCCTCAATCCCGACCGATCCCGTTCCGGCGAATCCGTCGAGCACCTTGAGGCCGGGAAGTTCTTCCCGGAGAATGTTGAACAGCGCCGTTTTCAGTTTGTCGGGATAAGGGCGGACCTGGGGATTTTGGACCTTACGCAGCCGCTTTCCCTTGTATATTCCGCTGATGACCCTGATCATGTCTCCCCCGTCAATAATAGAGAACGACGCTTCCTTGGCGGCCGCGCAAATCCTTGAGACCGGGCGGCAGGGCCACCCAATCCTTGATCGAACGGGCGTCGGATTTTCTCAAGGCGGACGCGGCCGCAATAATCGTGTCCAGCAGAACAATGGGGATGACCTGTCCTTCGAGGAAAAGTTTGTTGATATCGATTTTAGCGGCCCCGTCGACGACGGTCACCTGGGCGGCGAAAAAAATGTTCATCCGGGGCTTGAGCCCCAGGGGAAGCGAAGCCCCGCTCAAATCGACGAACGCCTTTCCTTCGATCCGATTATCGTCGAACAGCTTGAGGACAAGTTCACGGAGCGCGTCATCCCGGTTGCTTTCGAGGAGGACGGCCAGCCAGGAGTTCAATTCCCGTTCGGTGAAAGCGACGCTCCGCATCGGCCCGGTGATCCCGTCCTCGTATTTCTTTTTGATCCGGTCGAGCTCCGCCTGGATCCGGGACGCGTCTTTTTTCATTTCGGCCGTCAACTCCCCCCCGGCTGCCGGTCCCACCGGACCGGCGGCCAGGACGACGGCCAGGGCCCAGGCGGCCCGATGACCGGAAATCCTTTTTCGCCGCTGAATGTCCATGGGATAATTATAGCAGATCGAAGGCTTCGAGAGGAGAATTTCGCCCAAAAAAAGTCCCGTCCTCATGTCGACCGGCTCACCGGTCAACATGAGGGCGGGAAATTTCCGTTATCGCCCGGTTACTTCTTGAAAGGAGAAACCGGGGTCTTGTCCGCGATTTCGACGACGCCGGCCAGAATCAAGCCGCTCCCGGCAATGACGCTGGCGATGCCGCACGGCGTCAGGAAGAACGGCGGAACGCCTTTCTTACAAATGACGAAAATACCGTCGCCCGGGTCGGCGGTCCGAATCACTTTCAACAAACCGTTCTGCCCGGCGAAAAGCCGCTTGACGGCTTCCCCGCCCGCGCCGAGGCTTTCCACGTCCTGGAAGAAATTCGTCTGGAGGCCCTTGACCCGGACGCGGTCGTCGATTTGGAGAACGCCTTTCTCGATGAACACCTCGGCTTCTTTCGTCGCCGGATTATACCGGACGACGCGGCCGATCCGGCTCTCCCCTTCCTCGACGGTTTGATCTCTCAGGACTTCCTGAACCGCGGTTTGAACGTTGGCGTCATAAGGATTGAGAGAAAGCGTGATCTTCGTCGTTTCGTTGGCCAGAATTCCGATGAGTTCGTTGGAATTGAAATCTCCCTCAGCCGTGGTAATGCCGAACTGGTAAATCCCCTTGCTCAGGTTTTCCAGGCGGAAATTTCCCTGGGCATCGGTGGGTTCAGCGGCCGAAACGGCCCCGGAAGAGATGTTTTTCAGACGAACGACCCCGCCCACGATGGGAGTTTTCCCGTCCTGGGTGAAGAGCGTTCCGACAAGATGTCCCCGCTCGACGGTCTGGGCCCAGACCGTTCCGGCGGCCAAAACAACGATTAGGCACACGAAAACAATACAAGAAACAAAACTCAACTCGTTTTTTCGTCTAAACATAGCATCCTCCTAAACCTTGGCGTTTATATTATAAGTACTTGATTTCATTTTTGTCAAGTGTTTTTTCCATAACCTTTTTGGCTCTCCCCTGGAGCCTTTTCGGAAAGATCCGGTTTTTCACCGGTTGCCGGCGTTTTTTCCACAGGAACGAGGATCATCCGAACCGGATGACAAATGCGGTTGACGGGCGTGATTTTAAGGAGATTTCGGCCTAAAACGGCCGGAAAATCGATTTCCAGGGCATCGGAATTCAAAAATTCTTCGCCGAGTATTTTGCCATTGACCACGACGGAGAGAAGGAGCGGCATCCCCATCAAACCGTCGGAAAATTCAATTCTCAGACGATATATCTTTTCGTCGAGAACGAGCGGCCGGGAAAATGTTTCTCCCATCATCCAAGCCGCATCAATCAGCGGCGTCTCCCGGGGGGTCAGCCCTGCGTCGATCAGGGTCTGGAGAGCCACGATTTCCCGGGCTTCGTTCAGGCGTTCATAATTCCGGCGCATCTTGATCCGGACGACGGCGGCCTCCGCTCCCAGGGCGACGGCTTTTTCATAAAAGGCGTTTGATTCGTACAAATCGTCGAGCCTTTGGCAGGCGTCGCCGACGAGTTCAAACATCCGGCCGTACGGTTGGCGCCGGTCGTCGGAAACAACCAGGAGGTTTTGCCTGAGCGCCTGTCCCGTTTGAACGACTTCTCGAAACCGGTTTTGCTTGAAACTCAATTCGATCGAAAGATTCAGACGGTCGAAGTCGAGGAATCCGGTCCGGGACCGGTCCTCAACCAGGCCCTTCGACTTGAGCAGCGATTCCAGCTCCCCGATCGCTCCGAGACTGTCCTCGACGTCCACATAGGCGCGGAAATCATCATAAAATATTTTCGGATCGGGCGCGGTCTCGATGCGGCACTTTAAAATCCCGAGTTTGACCGCCTTGTCCAATTCGCGGAAATCGGCCGAGGCGATTTCCTTTTCATCCGGCGACAGTTGTTGATAGAACCGGATCCCGTCAAGGAGTCTTTGGGCCACGCGATAATGTTCCAGGGCTTCGTCCGTCCGCGGCGCGTGATAAGCGATGCGGCCCGCCTGTGCTTCCTCCGAGGCCGTCCGGAAATCGATGAGTTCCGCTTCGGCCAGGAAGCCGAGGCGCGTCTCCAGAAAGAGCCCCTTCTCTCCCAGGAAACCGGCCGCCTGGCGCAACATCTCCGCGTCCTTGGGAAGGATTTTCTTAAGAACCGCAGCGACCCGGACGTTCAATTCCCAGAGGTTGAGCAAAATATCGAGGCGTTTCTCCCGTTTCGGGCCGCGGAAAGACAACAGCGTCCGGGCGATTTCCTCGGTGAAGACGCGTTCGTCCGGAGAGAGGCCGGGCCACCGGGCCAGAAGAATTTTCCCCACTTCGAAATAAATCGAGGTGTCCACGCCCGCTAGGGCGGCGGCCTTCCGGTATTCGTCGAAATAACGTTCGGCCGCGGGAAAATCGAGGGCGTTGATATATTGAAGAATCTGGCCGAAATCGAAGTGGGCCGTCGGAGAAAACGGGTTGAGGGCGAGCGAACGAAGATAATTCCGGTAGGCGAGACGGAAATCGGCGTCACGGAGGTCGGCTTCCCCCAGGCGGCCGACGCCCTGTTTGAAGAGATTGTTGGCCCGAGCGTGATAGACCCGGTCATTCAGCCAAAGGAAGCTTCCGCCGGTTTCTGCGGAGAGGCCCGCGCCTCCGTTCAGGATCATATTCCTGGCCCGGTCGGCTTCCCTCTCCCCCCGATAGACGAAGAGCGAGAGTGCCCCCGCCAGCAGGAGTCCGGCTCCGATTCCGATTCGTTTGATCATGTCAGGTTTTCCGGTGATAGACCGTCTTCATCGTCAGGGCGAGGATGACGGAAAAGACAAGGGCGTTGGCCGGGATCTGGAGATTGAAGTCCGTCATGCTGTGGATCATGATCGCCGCCACGGAAGCCAGGCATCCCAGGGCCAATCCCTTGAGTTCGGGATGGCGCCGGGCCATCCACGTTCGGAAGGATTTGAACAGGATCAACCCCACCCCGAAAGCCAGCAACCCGAAACCCAGGACGCCCAGTTCGCTGAGGAGTTCCAAATAGTCGTTGTGGGCATGGACGAGGGCGTATTCCATGCCCGTCGTATCGTACGCCTGATAAACGCTGCCGAAGGCGCCGAACCCGACGCCGAAGAGGGGGAACTGGCCGATCATCGTCATGACTCCACCCCAATACCGGGGCCGGCCGTCTTGAAGGAGTCTGTCCACGGCAAACCGTCCGATCATGGTTTCCAGGCCGATATACAAGCCGAAGCCGATGATGGAAACGGCGGCGATTTGAATGACGCGGCGGACCCAGCCCTGTTGCATCCGGGTATGGCCGAAGTATTGGGCCGTAAGGACGGACATGAGAACGAAGGAGAGTAGCAGGATGACGAATCCCGAACGGGAATTGGAGAGAAGAAGGGCGACGGCCATGACTACGATGCCGATCCCGAGCAGAAGATTTACGCCCAGTCCCCGGTTAAGGAACCGGGCGAACCGAGCCCGGAACGGCGTGCCGGGCTCGCCGAAGAGGTCGATCCGGGAAATGATGAGCCCCAGGGCGAGGGGGATCACCATTTCCAGGTAGCCGGCGTAATGGTTGCGGTTGACGAACGTCCCGGTGGCCGAACCCAGGTTGAACGTCTTCGGATAAAAAAGGTTCCGCGGATGGTTCCGGTACAACTCGAACATCCCGTAAAGCGCCTCGAAAATCCCCATAACGACCAGCGTCAGCATGATTCGGCGGATCTGTTTCCGGTGGGTCACCGTCCGCAGAACCAGAAAACCGACCAGGACAAAGGCCAGGAGTTCCAGCGTCGCGGCCAGAGTGGAACCGGGAAGGAGGGAAAGCGTCGCCGTCTTGGCCTGGGCTGAAACCGGAACATATTGGGACCGGAGAGCCGCCGCCCGGGGCGAAAGAATCCGGACGATCCCGGCCGGCAGGGGCAGCATCTGGAGGCCTAGAAAAACAAACAGGCCGAGAAACACCGGCCGGATGAGCCGCATCTCCGAAAGCAGCTTGGGACTCGGACGGGGCTTCTGATCCAGAAAAAGATAGACGGAAAAAAGGGCGAGGGCGGCGACTTCGATGACGAGTATCGACCACGACTCCACCGAGGCGATGGGCAACGGCGTCCAGACCAGGAGGGCCAGGAGGCCGTAATCGAGGATCTTGCGGCCCAGGCGGTCCCGGGCGCTCAAACCGTCGAGGTCGTTCGTTTCGACCCCCGCCGTCCGGGATGGTTTCGCCGGAGGTCCGGGCGCGGCGACGGACGGTTTCGCCCGCCAATGGAATTTCTGGATTCTGATTTTCCACATAGGACGGATCAGTCTTTCTTTTCGGCCTTTTTCTGGAGGGCCGCCTCGTCCACGCTCGGATCCTGGTAGTATTCGTACTGGAAGTACGGCGTCATGAACGTGCTTTTCTTGGTTTCGGCGTCGTTGAAGATCACGCCGGCGATCCGGGCTTTGGCCTTGCGGAGTTGATCGATCGCCCGCAGAAGCGGCTTCCGGGTCGTTTTGCCGGTTTTCAAAATAATGATCGTCATGTCGGCCAGGGCCGCCACAATCACCGGATCGACGACGGCCAGGACCGGCGGAAGGTCGATGAGGACGATCTCGTAACGATCGCGAACGACGGCCAGCAGCGCCTTCATTTTCTTGGAATTCAGCAGCTCGGCCGGATTGGGCGGATGCGGGCCGCTCGGCAGGAGAGAAAAATGGGCGACCGGTGTTTTCTGGACGGCCTCCTCGAGATCGACCCGGCCGGTCAGGACGTCGCTCAAGCCGACGGTGTTTCGAACCTGGAAAATCTTGTGAAGCCGGGGCTTGCGCAGGTCGGCGTCGATCGCCAGCACCCGTTCGCCCATCTGGGCGAACGAGATGGCGATGTTCGAGATGGTCGCCGACTTGCCCTCCTGGGGTTGGGTGCTGGTGAAGGCGATCACCCGTTGGTCGCTGTCGACCCGGGAAAAGAGAATCGACGTCCGGACGTTCCGGTAGTCCTCGGCAATCGAAATTTTCGGGAACAGGTGATTGATGAGTTCGATTTCCGAGACCTTGGTCGCCTCCGGGTTCTGGGCGGCGGAGTCTCCGTAGGGTGAGGCGTATACCCCTTTGCCGCCGGAATCATTGGGCGAAAAGTGAGGAATCAGGCCCAACGAGGGAAGGCCGGTCAGCTTGTCCAGATCCTCCGGATTTTTAATCGTGTTGTCCAGGAAATGGGCCGCAAAGGCCAGACCGACGCCCAGCATGAGCCCGAAAAGAAAAGCGACGATGAAGTTGCGCTTGATGTTCGGCGAAGAGGGGCTGTCGGGGACGAGGGCCCGGTCGACGATTTTGATGTTGCTCGTTTTCAGGCCGCTCAACATGGTCGAGACCTGGGTCGTTTTCTGCTGGGCGGTGAGGTTGGAAATCAGCTCCCGGAGGCTTTCAACGTCGGTGTTCAGGCCGGCGTAGAACAGAGAGTCATTGTTCTGTTGGGTGACTTCCGTCCGTTTGCTGTCCAGCATGTCCCTCAGCCGGTTTTCGTTGCCCAGGGCCTGGGAATATTCGGAATAAGCCAGGTCGACGGCTTTTTTGATCTCCGTTTTCAGCTGAGATTCCAAGGTATCGACTTTAGCCCTGAGCTGAATCATTTCCGGATGGCTGGGCGTATACGTCGTCGCGATCTTTTCCTCGTATTCGGATTTCGCCTGATAATAATTCGTCCGCAACACCTGGATCGTCGGGTCGCTGACGTTTTGCGGAAGGGTGTCGACCCGAAGTTTTTGGAGTTCCTGGTACTTGGCCTGGGCGGCGATCCGGGCGACCTGGGCGCTCGAATAGGCGCTGGCCGTGGAGGCGTATTGGGACACGGTGTTTGAATCCTTATCGGAAAGCGGCAGGATTTTTTTCTCCCCGGAATAGCGTTGGAGCTGACGCTCCTTGGAATCGAGGTCCTGCCGGAGCTGGGCGATCGTTTCCGTGAGGAAATCCGAGGTCTGCTGGGTCGCCTCGGAGCGCGACTCGATGGAATAGTCGATATACTCCTGGACCAGGGTGTTGACGACATCGGCCGAGAACCGGGAGTTGGGAGAGACATAACTCACGTCGACGAGCCGGGTCTCCGGCACCGGGTAGACGGACAATCTCCTCAGCAACAGGCCGGCATATATGGTTTCGGCTTCGGCGCCCGTCGGGATCTCCCCGGCCGTATCCGGCGTCTTGCTTTTCGGCCGAAGCCAGCGGAGGGTGACGATATACTTGGCCATCTCGAGCATCGTCCGGTCCTTTTCCAACTCGGACCGGAATTCGGCCCGGGAGCCGAGATTCATCTTTTTCGCGACCCGCTCCGCCAAACTGCGGCTTTGGATGATCCGCAGCTGCGTGTTGAAATACGTTCCCAGGAAGTCGTCGGTCGTGTTCGTCGGGGCGTTGAGGTATTCCTGGAGGTTGAATTTGCTCGACCCCTGATCTTCGATCAGGATCTGAGCCGTCGCCGTGTAAAGACGGGTCTGGGTGAACGACAGGACCGCGACCAGGGCCAGACAAGCGCCCAGGGTGGAAAGAACGAGCGTCTTTCGTTTCCAGACGATCTCCCAATATTCCATCAGGTTGATGTCTTGCCGAATCGATTGTCGCGCGGCGGTCATGTTCGTTCCTTATACTTCCCGGTCAGGGCGCGGGAGGCGCCGTACCGGGGGTAAGATAACTCCGAAGCGTTTCCCCGGCAATCGTCCGGGGGGATGAACTCCCCGGTGATTTTTTCTCCCTCCCCCTCCCCCTTAGAGGTGAGAAGGGGCGGGGTGCGGAGCCGAACGCCGTCATGGGGGGAGCGTCTCAGAAGATCGTATCCGGGACGAAGACGGTATCGCCTTCCCGAAGTTGAAAATCCTCGATGCGATTGTTCTGGATCCGGACGACGTTGATGTTGAAGGTTTTTTCCCGGCCGTTTTCGTCCTTGCGAGTCACGACCACCCGCCGTTTGGCCGCCCGATCGGTGAATCCCCCCGCTTGGGCGATCGCCTGGGTAACCGTCGGGATCCGCGATTGGAGGACCGCCAGCGCACCCGGGGATTTGACCTGGCCGTAAATATAGATGATAACCGTCCGGTCGATTTGAACGATGACGCTGTCTCCCGCTTCAAGGGGAAGATTGTACTTCGGGTCGCCCCTCAACATCAGGTCGTCGATCGGGATCTTGATGTTGTTCGTCGTCCCGTCCGGAAACGTCCGGATGATGATGATCTCCCGGGCGGCTTCCCGGGTCAATCCGCCCGCCGCGGTGATGGCCTCCAGCAGGGTCGTCCGGCCGAAGAGCTGGACGAATCCCGGCTTGGTCACCGCCCCCAGGATGGAGACCTGCTTGCTCTGACGTTCCTTGATGGTGACGGCAACGTGCGGGTCGCGCAGGTACGGCGAATAAAGCTCCGCCAGCTTGTTCCCCAATTCGGCCGCGGTAAGCCCCTCGACATAGATTTCGTTGATATAGGCGAGATTGATCTTCCCTTGTTCGGAAACCCGGACCTCGGTATTCAACTTAGCGTCCTCGCGGACTTCGATCCCGAGAAGATCCTTGGGCCCGATCCGGTAAGCGGTCACGAACCTTTCCGTTTGTTCCGCGACGTCCTGGGCCGGGACGACGGACGATCCCCACCAAAGAAATAGAATCGCCCCCGTTATGATCGCCGTTTGATGTTTCATCCTCGTCTCCTTCTTAAAAACTCCGGGTGAAGGCCAGGCCGAAGAAGTTCCGGGCCCGGTCGAACCCCGCGCGGGCAGACATCCAACGTTCGAAATTCCAGGAGATTCCGATTCCCGCCGTCCGGAACACGCGGACCAGCAATCCTAGAGAATGATTCCGGCGCCGATCCACCCTCCCCTCGGACTCTGTTCCCGATTCCCGGGCGGAATATTCCGCACGTCCACTGGAATAATCATAATCGACTTTCAAGAATGGTGTCAAATAGAGGGACCCGCCCAGCCGGACCGAATTCTCGACATAGTAAAAGATTTCGGCATATGAGGAAAAAGACAGGTCCCGGGCGAAATTCAGGCGGAAGGCAAGCCGGCCGGTCCGCAGCTCGAGCCCGGAATTTCCGACCAGGCCATGGAACGGGGGCTCCCCCTCCATTTTTGGGTTAAATTCCTTAAAACCGAAATTCAGAACGCCGCTCATCCGGCCGAGGAGCGGAAACCGGAGGCCCGCCCATAACGAAGTTGCGGTTGAATTCCGCCAAAGGGCCGCTTCGTCCAAAAAACGGTATTCCTGGAAATTTCCGCGAAGAAAGAGAAACCCGTCGGAAAAAAGCTGATAGTACGCCTCCGCGCCAATCTCCCGTTCCTCCCTGTCAAGGAGCCGGGACACCGGAGCGTCCTCGGGATTGAAGTAAATTTCCTCGTAGGAAATTTTCCGGACGGCGCCCGTGATTCCGATCGAAGTTTTCCGGGCGGTCTCGAAGGAAAAGCCGGCCTGGAGGCTCCGGACCCGGTCGCTGGCCGGAATCCGAAATTCGGAGGAAAGCCGGCGCCGGTGGACGGCGTTGCCCACCTCGCTTGACAGAACGAACCGGCCCAGCAACAAATACCGGAAACCGGCCCCGTAGCTGTTGTTAAACGCCCGCTGTTGCGATTCCCGATGAAAATAGGCGTACTCGGGATTTTCCCGGAAATAGAGAATGAACGAGTTCCGCAGCGGCCAATAGACCTTGATTTCCGGAGACAGCGTCGCCGTAAAGTCCTTTTTAGGTTCGCCCTGGTCGCTTCCGAAATAAAGATTGTCGTCATACCCGACGTCGCGGATATCGATCGTCGGAAAAATCCGGAACGGCCCCAGTTTCCAGCGCGCCTGGGTGATCAGGCGCTGGTATTCGTCCGCGAAAATCTGGTAGGTCTGGGCGGACGCCGCCCCGGCCAAACAGAGGCATCCGAAAATCAGGACGGCCAAACGGCGCATGATGTTTACCGGATCGAAACCGTCAATTCAAAAGACGGTCCAACAAGGCGGTTTTCCGGGAGAGCCCCTTGAAAATCTCGGCGACGGCCGCTTTCCGAAAGAGCGACAGGATCACGCCGCTCTGCCAATCGAAATGACCTTCCCGTTGGATCAACGGGATGATGCCATCGGATTGAGCCAGCGCAAACAGGGTTTCGAATTGCCCTTCGCTCATCCAGGAATAAAGTTTTCGGGCATAAAACCCCACGGAGATTTCCCGGCGCAGGCCGGCCTTCCAGCGGCGCTCATACGGGGAAAGGGAGGCGGACCCGAGGGAATCCTTTTTCAGGGCGTCGAGAATGACTTCCGAGGCCTGCCCGGCTCCCCACAATCCGTAATAGATCCCTCCGCCCGTCGTGGTCTTGACCTGACCGGCGGCCTCGCCCACGGCCAGGGCGCGGTTTCCGACCGTCGTTTTCGCCATCCCCTGGGAAATGGGCTTGAATTCGAGACGCCGCACGGCCCCGTTCAAATCCAGCCGCGGATAATGGCGGGCGATGAAGCCCTCGAACACTTTTTGCGGATGCTTGTCGGTGATAAGCCCGACGCGAAACCGGCCTTTCCCGGAGGGAACGGACCAGGCAAATCCTCCAGGAGCCGTCGGCGGCCCGACGTAAATCGTCGGAATCGCGATCCCCTCCTCCTGGATTTCGACCTGAGCGCCGTGCACGGTGCGTTTCGGCGGTATCAGGCCAAGCTTCGCATGGAGCCGGCGGTCGATCCCCGTCGCCAGAACGGCGAGCCGGGCGCGCCGGCGGACCGGCCGGCCGTCCCGGATGGCTTCGATCGTAAGGCCGTCCCGGGAAACCGCGACATCGCGGACGGTCGTTCCCGTCTCGATTTCCGCCCCGGCCTTTTTCGCCAAACCGGCTAAAATTCCGTCGAATCGTTGCCGGTCGACGACGGCGGCGAACGGAACGGGATGACGGTAATGAATGGACCGTCCCGAAAAGGACACGATTTTAGCTTCCTGGAATTCGGAGCCGATGGTCTCCGCCGGCACCCCAAACTCGGAAAAAACTTCGCAGCCGACGAAACCCGTACAGACGACATCTCGGCCGATTTCCTGTTTTTTTTCAAAAACGGCGACTCTCGCCCCCCCTTCGGCCAGCAGGCGGGCCGTTTGCAGGCCCGCCGGCCCGCCGCCGATCACAGCCACATCTAAAAATTCCATAGATTCAGTCATCGATCCTTAAAGATTCTCAATCACCCATCGTTTCTAAAACCAGGCCCTATTATGCCGTTTTTCCGCGGCTGAATCAATCGGCCTTAAACCTTGGATTGACGGGATTCCCACTTTCCCCGGAAGGTGATCCAGAAGGAAAGAAAAATCAGCCGGAGGTCGTACCAGAAACTTCGTTTGCGGAGATAGAGCAGGTCATACCGGAATTTTTTACGGCGGGGCGTGTCGCCGGGGAGGAAGACCTGGGTCAAACCGGTCAACCCCGGCCGGACGATGTGCCGTTCCCGGTATCCGGGAATGTCCTGGATGTCCCGTTGATCGGGATCGCCATGGACTTCCTTCTCGTGTGGCCGGAGGGCGCGCGGGCCGACGAAACTCATGTCGCCCTTGAAAATGTTGACGAGTTGGGGCAATTCGTCCATCGCCGTGGCCCGAAGGATCCGACCCACCCGGGTGACGCGGGGATCGCCTTCGACCGCCTGTTGCGGGCCGTCCTTCTCGGCATCCGTTCGCATCGAACGGAATTTCAGGGCTTTGAAAATCCGGCCGTTCTTGCCAACCCGCTCCTGGCTGAAAAAGATCGGCCCGCCGTCCTCGATCTTGATGAGAACCGGGATGAGGACCCAGAGCGGGGATGAGACGAGGAGTCCGAAGAACGATAAGGCCGCATCGAACGGTCGTTTGAGAAACAGCGCCTTCAGGAACGCTGATTTCATCAGCGTAAACTCCCGGGGCCGCGGCTGGCGGATTCCATGATTTTTTCGAAGGCGTCGACCACACTCCGGCGCGAGTACATGTCCTCGGCCAGCCGCCGGCCGTTGGCGGCCATCTCGGCCCGCCGGTCCGGGGCCTCCTTGAGAGCACGGATGGCGGCGGCGATCCGGACCGGATCATCGGGCGGGGCGCATAGGCCACACTCCGCGTCGCGGATGATCTGAAAAACCTCGGAGGATTCGGTCGCAAGCCCTAAGATCGGCCGGCCCGCGGCCAGGAAGTTGTAAAGCTTCGAGGGAACGGAGAGAAACGATTTGTCCTTATCCAGCGGGACCATCAGCCCGTCCGCCGAGGCCAGCAGGTCGGGGAGGTCGGCGTACGGTTGGAACGGAAGGAAATCGACGTTGCCCAGGCGGAGGGCGTCCGCCCGGGCCCGAAGGTCGGAAAGTTTAAGGCCGTCCCCGACGATGACGATCCGGATTCCCGGGTCGTTTGCCAAGAACCGGGCTGCTTCGAGGATCCGGGTCAGGGTTTCGAAGCTAGAGATGCTGATCGTTCCCGAATACATGACGGAAAAAACGTCGTGCAGGCCGTGACGGCGGGATACGGGGTTGTCCTTGGGCAATGGCCGGATGAAATCCGTATCCACCCAATTCGGGATGATGGAGATTTTGTCCTCGGGAACGCCTTTGGCCAGGAGGTTTTTTCGGAAGCCGTCGCTGATGACGACGATCCGATCGTGGCCGTTGTAAATCCATTTTTCGAAAGCCCGGGCGATCCGGATCGCCAGCGGATTGCGGAGAATACCCGCTTCGATCGAAAGATCCGGGTGAATGTCCTGGACGTTGAGAATGACCGAGGCGCCGCAAAGGACCCGGGCCAGGATTCCGGTCAGCCCGAGTTGAAGGGGCGGAAGCCGAAGGAACACGACGTCGCCGCGCCGGACGGTCCGCAGGTGCCAAAACGTGGCCAACGTGTAGATCGACCAGGCGATCAGCCGGCCGATCGGGTGGACCGTAAAATTAGTCGGGAAGCGGGTGACCTTCACCCCGTTCCGCGTCTCCCGGACGAACAATTTTCCCTCATACCCGCGATTGTGGGGCGGACGGGGGGTCGTCGTGATGATTTCGACGCGATGGCCGCGGGCCGCGAGAGACGCGGCCAATTCGTCCATAAGGATGGGAGCGCTCCCCATGTCCGGAAGGAAATACATTGTATGGATCAGGATTTTCATATTGCACATTCTTCGGCGGATTCGTTTATTCCAACCGCTTTCTCTCGAACGGTTAGGATGGCATAAGCCATGGACGGTACGAGCAGAAGAAGGTCGACACCATAAAACGCCGCCGTGGATTCGAAAAACGACCTGGCCGTCATAAACGCGACGATGAGAATGGATTCCATGACGAACGCTTTCTCCGAGCCGATCAACGTCTTGGTTTTTTGTATCAATCCGGAAGCAATCAGCTCCCACCAAAACCATATAAAAACCAGGCAGAAAAATAAACACCCGATAATCCCGGTTTGAATTAACGCCTGGAGAATAGCGTTATGCATGTGCTCGTACCGGAGCAAAAGACGATCGGCATTAAATCCCCAACCTAAAAACGGGGAATGCTCGATTTGGGCCCAACCCTTCTGCCAAGTGGTCTCTCGCCCGGTCAAACTCAAGAGCCGGTCGATCGAGCCCTGGGATCTCCATTTGATCCCCGATGTCCATAAGACGAACGCCCCCGCGGGGGCCAGAAACAGATACCGCCAATCCGCTCCCCAGAGCAGCACAAACAATACGGCGACCACTGCAAACCCGAGCAACGCCGTCCTGGACTGGGTCATCATGACCAAGAAAGCCGCGGGTCCGACTCCCAAGAACCAAAGGTATCTTCTCCGTCCGGACGTCGTCATATATCGGACAAAACAAAGGATCAACATCACCAAGCCAAACCGCCCGGCGCCGTTTTTTGTAATCTCGCCCAATCCGAAGAATAATTTGTAATATGCGGAAAAAGATTCTCTTCCCAAAAAAACACGAACGGCTTCGGGAATCAAACTCACCGCGATGAATACAAAAACAGCGTAATTGATCACAATGATCGATCGCAAGGCTTCCCGGGGCCGTTCGGATTCGATCGCACACCAGACCACGCTCAGCGAGGATAAAAAGACCCCCACCCAATATAGCGATTCCACGGGGTTGACCGACAGAAGCAATGAGGTGCAAACGCCCGTCAAACCGTAAGCCAAAAAGAAAACCAAAGGCGTTCTCAAGATGTACATTCCCGGTTTCTTGGCAATGATCCAGATCATCGATAAATAAAGAGCTAACAGCGGGAACAACGCGCGAAGACCTTGAAAAATATTAAAGGCTGACGACGTGAATCCCGGCATCTCCAGATTATAGGGGCCGGAAAACATCCCTCCCCAAACAAGAATCCACAAGAAGACAAAAAACATCTTTACGCCCACCATTGCCAAAAATAATAATAAGCGTGTTGGAGGAAAGGCATTTTAACGTTTTTCACCGGCGCTAAAAAAGAAACCCGCGGCTTCATTTCCGGATCTCCGCCCTTTTTTCGACGAGCGAGGCGCAGGCGGCCGCGACGGGAGCGACCAAGCCGGGCCAATCAAAGGCGCGACGGACTTCGGCCGAGCCGCGGGCGCCCATGGCCTCCGCCTCGGGACGATCCCGATAGAGATCGCTGATCGCCGAAGTGAACGCGGCTTCGTCGTCGGCCAGCCGGAGATGGACGCGATCTCTGAGCGGGAGGCCCTCAGCGGCTTTTGTCGTGGCGACCACCGGAATTCCCGCGGCGGCATATTCCAATATCTTGATCCTCGTACCCGAACCCGAAAAAACCGGGGCCAAACCCAGGGCGGAACTCCGGATGACGGTCGGGACATCGGCAAAGGGGATCGTTCCGGGATTGACGAGCCAGGGCGCGGATTCCCGGACCGTCCCGCCCAAGACGACCAATCGGGCTCCCGGATTCATCCGGACGACGCCGTCAAAAATACGGAAAAGGAACCGCACCGCCTCGTCGTTCGGAGGAAATCCTAAAAGCCCCATGAACAACGCTTCCTGTCCGTTTAATCCATACCGGTCCCGGACCGCGGCGATATCGGCGGAAGAAATCCTGTCGAAGGTCCCGATCTCTATTCCGTTGGGAAGAAGCATCGGACGGACGCCGTACAAGCGGGCCATCATCCCGGCGTCGACCTCGGAAACGGCCGTGGCGACGTCGACGGACCGAAGCAGCCGCCGTTCCGCCCATTTCGTCGCGCCTCGCACTACCGCCCGGTCGCGCCGTTCCCGGCGAAGGATCCATTCGACATTGTGGGAGTGGTAGACAAAGACGGCCCGAGGACATCGGCGGCGGAGCATCGAATGAAGCAACGCGTAATACGGCGCCCATGAGCCGCCTTCAAATACGATGACGTCGGGCCGCTCCAAAGCGGTTCGCCTTGAGATTCGCGAAAAACGGGTCGAGAGGCCGGCCAGCTTGCGAAGCCGCCCATCCGTCGAAAGACGAAAATTGACGAGCGGGAGACCGTCCGGCGTGATGTCCGGCGCCCGACCGTCGTCGAGCTGAAAGAGGATTTTTTCGCCCGGCCAAGCGCGGGCGGCTCGAAACGACACGGAGGCGGAACCCGAAACGGGAGGATAAGCCTGGTAGAGAGCGATGAAAACGGTTTTCATGATCCGGCGGATTCCTTGGGTGTTTTTTTCCCGAAAAAGCGGCGGCCGAGGCCGATCCAACCGTCCCGTTCGTCCGGAGTGAGGGCGAACCGCCAGGCCCAGAGGACGTAAAGAACCGAGGCAACGATGATTCCCAGCGGCGCGACGGGAAGCGCTTTCGCGGCGAAAAGGGCGGCGGTATAGATCCCGAGCGCGGCACCGATACGGAGGATTCCCGCATCCGCCAGCCGCCGGGCTGAAATCCCCCCAACCCGGCCGGTGGCGGCCAACAGCAATCCGAGGTCCAGGAGAACGCGCAACGTGCAGGCGATCGCCGCACCGCCAAGGCCGAAAAACTCGACGCCAAACCACAGCGCCGGGGCAAAGACAACCAATTCGATCAATTGGAACTTGGTGGGAAGGTCGGCCCGACCCAAGCCCTGGAGATAACTGTAGGGAACATAGGCCAGCGCCGAAATCAAAAACGCCAGGGCCAGGATCTGGAGAATGAAACGGCTTTCAACCGCGAATACGGGCCCGAGCCACATGCGGAGAATGAACCCGGCCAGGGCAATCAAGCCCGCCGTCAGCGGACCCATAAAGATCAATGTAAATTTCAGGGAACGGGTATAGAGGCGCTTCGAGCGTTCGGCGTCCCCCCCGCCCTCGAGGGCGCTGAACGCGGGAAACAGCGTCAAGGCCAGGCTTCCGGGTAGCATGCTCATCCGGCCCGTAGCCTCGGCCGGGGCCGCATAATATCCGACCGCCGTCATACCCCGCAACGTGCCGATGACGAACCGGTCGGCGGAGACCAGAATAAACCAGACAAAACTCGAAAGAGCGTTCCATCCGCCGAAACTGAACAGCGTCCGCAGCCTCGCCCGAGGAAGGAAATCACGTTTCCGCAGGACCGGATAAACCCGGACGGCGAGCCCGATCCAAACGAACATCGTCGCGACACGGGAAACGGTTAAAAGAAGAACGATCCCCCGCAATCCCATTCCCAACGGCGCCCCGATCAGGGGAAGAATGTAAATCACCGCGTTGGTCGGGATCTTGACCGCGTTGACCAGGTCAAAGCGCTGGCCGGCTTCAAGAACGCCTCGGATCGATGGAGTGATGATCGCGAACGGAAGCGATAAGGCCATCAACACGAGTGAGGCCTTCGCCTCGGCCATGTTCGCCGCTGAAATCTTAAGGATGTGTTCCGCGAGAAACGGGGTCACGGCGATCATGAGCGCCATTCCGATGAGTCCGAAGACCGTTTGCATACCGACCGTTGTCCAGATAATCCGGGGCAAATCGGCAGTCTCGCCCCGCCCCATCGCTTCCGCGGCGAATTTGATGGACGCCTTCCCGAGCCCCAGGTCGAACAAAGCAAAATATCCAAACACGGCCAGAATGATCGAAAAAAGCCCGAACCGATCGGTCCCCAGCCAGTGGATCACGACCGGAACCGTTACCAGACCGATCAGGGCCGGGACGATGAGCCCCAGTAAATTGAGACCTGTGTTTTTCACGAGCCGCCGGGATCCGAGATCTGGCCCGGTCCCCATCACGGATAATTTCTTGATGCTCATGTCGATTTTTTACAAGCTACCGCCGCAAGGAAAGTCCGCACCTCTCCATACGACCAAATTCCATCCTACGCCTATCATAATGGACCGAGGTGGTTTTTTTAACAATCGTCCGACCGGATGAATCCAGGGGTGACTTTTTCTCGTCTCCCCTCCCCTTCAGAGGTGAGGGGATGCGGCATTCTTTTTCGAATTGATTCTCCTTTTACCGCCCGGACCCGGTCGGCAGGAATGCAGAAAACGGATCCATTTTATCGCAAACGGTTCGAAACGAGTGAGGCCTTTTATTTCGCCCGCAGCTACGACGGATGGAAGAGATCCGAATCCTTATTCACGAGGTTGACGCTGGCCCGTGATGAGGAATATCATTCTTTCGTGAGAAAGACGATCGTTTCCGAGCAAAATCCCTGATTTGAAATGAAAATCCTGGCGGCGGAAAAGTACTATTTCGTCACCGGCGGGGCTTCGCGCGTGTTCATGGAAACGAACAGTCTTTTAGAAAGGCACGGCCATCAGGTGATCCCATTTGCCGGACGCTACGCGAAGAATTTCGCGACGCCATATTCCCGCTATTTCGTGCCCCGCTTCTCCCTGTTCTCGGGCGAAGACGAAGGCCGACCGACGATCACGCAGATGGCCAAGGCTTACGCCGACGCCTTGTACGCTTTCGACGTGGCCCGGGCCATCGACCGGATCATCGCCGAACAGAGGCCCGATGTAGCCCACCTCCATACGATCCTCTTCCAATTGTCGCCGTCCCTCATCACCCGGCTGAGCCGGGCCGGGATCCCCGTGGTCCAGACGCTTCACGATTTCAACCTCGTTTGCGCTTCCCGGTATCTTTACACCGGGGGCCGGATCTGCGAGCGGTGCAAGGGCCGCCGGTATCATCAGGCCCTCCTCCAGAACTGCTGCAACGGGAATTTCCTGGTGAGCTTCATGTCGTTCAGCGCCATGTGCTTCCACACCCTCTTCCACTTATATCCGGGGAAGATCGATCTCTTCATCTCCCCGAGCCGGTTTCTGAGAACGAAGATGATCGAGTGGGGGCTGTCCCCGAAGCGGATCGTCCACATCGACCATTTCCTGCCGGCGGCGAAGTTCTCTGGAAAGGGGAACGGTTCCGAGGATTATTTCGTCTTTGCCGGATACCTGGTCCGGCAGAAAGGCATTTACACACTGCTCAAGGCCATGACCAAGGTCCGCCGCGGCCGGCTTCTGCTCGCCGGCCGCGGGCCGGAACGGGCCGGCGTCGAGGCGTTCATCCGAGATCACGCCCTTAAGAACGTGGAACTCATCGGGTTCCTCGGCGAGGCCGCTTATGCGGATATCCTGAGCAAGGCGAAGTTCGTCGTCTTTCCTTCGGAGTGGTATGAAACATTCGGCATGGGCATTCTCGAATCTTTTCTTCTGGGCAAGCCGGTCATCGCCTCCGACCTCGGGGCGTATCCGGAACTGGTCCGTCCGGGCGAGACGGGACTCCTGTTCGAACCAGGAAACGCCGACGACCTGGCGGAGAAGATCACCTCTCTGCTGCAGGACGACGACCGGACCGAGGCCATGGGCCGGACGGCCCGGGACATGGCCGTCCTGAATTATAACGAGGACCTTCATTATCAGCGGTTAATGAAGGTCTATGAACGACCGAGAGGTTAAGAGCGCTTGCGGCAGGAAAGGCGAAGACCATGAAGCGATCCAAGATTCTGATTTCCGCGTTTGCCTGTCATCCCTCGACGTCGAGCGGTTTCGAAGGAGAGGAAAAGATCCTGGGAGCCGGCGAATCCGTCCTCGGCTGGAATCTGGTCAAGCAGATCGGCCGGCGACACGACGTCTGGGTGATCACCCAGCGGCGGAACCGGAAAGGCGTCGAGCGGGCCGTGAGCCAGGGGGAAATGGCCGGTGTTCAATTTCATTATACCGATTTTCCGGGCTGGCCCCGTTCGCTCTGGTATCACCAGGTCAGCCTTCATTTTTATTATTACTTCTGGCAGATCCGGGCTTATCTCCTCGCCCGGAGACTTCACCGGCGGTTCCGGTTCGACGCGGCCCATCACATCACCTTTGCCAACTACTGGATGCCGAGTTTCATCGGAGCCTTCCTCCCCATTCCGTTCATCTGGGGGCCGATGGGGGGGGGACAGAGGACGCCGAAGGGTTTCCTACCGGAATACCCCTTGAGCGGGAAGCTGGAAGACCTCGAACGCGGCGTCAGTCAATGGATCGGACGGAAGCTCCTCTGGTCGCGGCAAAGATGCATGAAGCGGGCCCGGGCGATCCTCGTCTGCAATCAGGACACCAAGGTCAAATTTCCGGCCAAATACCAAGGCAAGATCCATTTCTTTCCCGTGACCGGCATCGGGATCGAGGACGTGGCGCCGGCCTCGGCGATCCACGCCTCCTCCGGCGGTCTTCAGGTCCTGACCACGGGCCGGCTCGTTTTCTGGAAGAATTTCGCCGAATCCATCAAGGCTTTTGCCGTTTTCTCCCGGGATTTCCCGGAATCCCGATTCACCATCGTCGGCGAGGGACCGGAAGGCCAGAGGCTGCACGATCTCGTCACCGGCCTCGGAGTTCAAGACAAGGTCCAGTTCGTCCCCTGGCTTCCTCAAAAAGAGCTTTGGGCGAAAATGAGGGCCAGTCATATCTTCCTCTACCCGAGCCTCCGGGAAGGAGGCGGCGCGGTTGTCATCGAGGCCATGGCCTCCGGGCTTCCGGTCATCTGCCTCGATTCGGCCGGGCCGGGTTTCCATATCCAGGAGAACTGGGGGATCAAAATCGCCCCCAGGAACCCCGAGTTTGCCGTCACCGGGATGGCCGAAGCGCTCGGAACCCTTGCCCGGGACCCGGACCTTCGGTTGCGGCTGAGCCGGGCCTCCCGCCAGAGGGCGGAAGAGTTTTATGTCTGGGACCGTTTGGGCGACCGTCTTCAGGGTTTCTACGCCGAGGCTCTGAACGAAGGGGATTCTTAAGAGATGAGCGTCATCATTTCCTCTGATCTTGGCCCGGATCCGATGTCCCTCCTGCCGGGAGAAGCAGGTGGGGAAGTATATGATTCAGCCCGTTGGGAATTCTCCGCCGATGCGTTCCTTACTCTTATGAATGAAATCCGGTCGAGGGGTGATTGATCGAAGATTCTCAAAGGCCGAGACGTATTCTAATCGCCGGACCGCCTTTCTCCTCCCTCTTCCCGGGGGGCCCCAAGACTAAGTCTTCGTTCGGACCTCATCACGGTAATGAGCTCATTGTCGACAAGGATACGAGGCTGGAGGACGGTTTTCAGTTGCGGAGCGACATCGTTATAAGAGCACCCATAGATTTCGCGATCATATCGGTTCCGCCCGGGCATTTTAAAAAAGACAAGAAGAACGTCGGATTCCCCGATTTCTTCCTTGAGGAGATCCAACCGATTCTCCCATTTCGAAAAGTTCATCCAATATGAATATCGCCGGGTGAAAAAATAGATCGCCCCATCGTCATTCGTCAGGATCGGGAGGCGCTCATCCTCCCGGAGAAGGTCGCGCATCGGCTGCCGTATTTCGTTCCGCCGCCATTCCAAATTGTTGTATTCCCGGCCGCGGACTTGATAAGCCGCCACCCATACGATGCCGGACAAGCCCCAACAGAGGAGATAGAGGCTCACGCCGCCCCGGATCCATATCGTTCTCCCCCGAGCCGGTTTCGAACTCATCATTTCCGCAAAAGCGCACCAGGCGAGAACCAAAAAAGAGACGAATATCGGAGAAAGGAGGCGGATATCAAAGGGCGTTTCCGGATCGACAAACCAAACGGACGGCAGGAGGATGAGCAGATACAGCGGGATGAAGAGGCCGAAAAACAGCCGGAGTTCAGCTCCGTGTTCGGATGGGAGACCCGGTTGCTTCTTGAAGAATTTCCGGACAACCGATCTGGTCGTGATCACAGCTAAGCCGATCAGAACGATCAAGGCGAGGGGAACAACGATCATTCGCAGGAAGGGGTAGGCGTTCAACCGAGACACATGCGGAAAAATCCAACTCGATATCGTTTCGATCAAAAGGACGATGGATCGTAAATTCGCCAAGTCTACGGTTGGATGGTGACTCGTCGCCTGGCCTGTTTCCCTGAGTTTTTGGAGAAGAAAAATCCCCATCGGAAGAAAGCTGATCGCCGCCGAATAGAGGCAGACCCGAAGCCTACGGCGACGATCGAGAGGGGCCCCGATCCATAGACCCAGGATTCCCGTAAGAATCACCGCGATCCCCAAATATCTGGTTAAAAATGCGGCACCCAGAGCGAGGGATCCGACGGTCAGCATTCCCCACCGCGGACGCTCGATGAACGCCGCCAAACCAAGGAAGCCCGCCATCTCCAAAAAAATGAACAGCGGCTCGGACGCGGCGATGGTATGGATCTGAAGCATGGATTCCGATGCCAGAAAGCAAAAAACACCCACCCATACTCCGGGGAGAGAATCGTTCAAGACTTTTTTCAGAACCCATCCGAAGAGAATTCCGTTCAATCCGAAAAAGAGGATGACGCTCCAATTGACCGCCTGAACCTGCGTCAGTCCGATCCCGCGAAGCGCGGCCAGCCAATAGGGATACATGGGCGGGAAATTCATATCGCGGTTCAAACGAAGACCCGCGGGGGACTGCATCTCCCGGATGAAATCACGAACGGGAATCGGATTGATGAAATTTTGGAATCGCGTCCCGTAGCCTTCGCCGCGGAGAATATGTTCGGCTCCGTCCAAATAGCGCGCGGAATCCAAAGTCCAGGAGATACCGTTCGGGCTGGCCCAAAACAAGGCCACGATCGAAATGCCGCCGAAGAATAGAATGCCCACATTGATTATCCATGGGCGTTTTTCGCGGATTCCAAATGGCTTACGCATGAGATAATAATTGATGCTGGCTATATAGCTGAGAATACGGTCGATGTCAATCGAACGAAAGATCGAAGGATCTTATCTCTGAGATCCCTTATTCGGAACTCTCATTGGGGTTTTGACAATCAGGTCTGTCCGGGGTATAAAATAATTGTTTTCGACATGTTTATCATGAGACACGCGTCAGGGGAAGCCTTACCCAGGCAACGCCGGAAAAGCGTCGTCGCGGTATGCTTTTTCGAATCGATTCTCCTTTTTACCGCCCTGGCCCGGCCGGCGGGAATGCAGGAAACGGACCCATTTTATCGCAAATGGCTCGAGACGGGTGAGGCCTCTTATTTTGCCCGCAGCTACGACCGGTCCGTCGAATACCTGGAAATCGCGGTTTTCGGCCTATCCCGGGATAAGAATCTCCAGGCCAGGGCCTATGTTTTTCTGGCCCTCTGCCGGACGGCCCTCGGCCTGAAGGAAAAAGCAAACGAAAACCTAAACGCCGCCGCCGCCCACATCGGATGGGATGGCCTCCGGGCGATGAACCTTCAGGGCGAAGCCAGGTCCCGACTCGACAATCTCCTCACCGGATCTCCCCGGAGCCCCGCGGTTGCGCCGCAAACGCTCCCATCCGAACCTGAAAAGTCCCCGGTAATCTCCGCGCCGCCGGAACCTATTCCCCTTCCTCCCGAAAATCGGGTGACGCCGCCTCCCCCGGCCGGAACGCCGTCGGTCCATGACCTTCTTCAAGCGATGGAAACCAATCCCCGGAACCCTGATCCCTATTATGAGTTATCGCGTCTGCTTCGGCAAACCGGCGAATACGACTCCGCGCGCGATACGCTCGAAAAGCTGCTTAATCAAAATCCGGCCGAAATTCGGGCCCATCTCGAAATCGGCCGCGTCGAATATCTGGCCGGCAATCCGAAACGCGCCGTCAAAAGCCTCGAAAAATTTCTTTCTTTGACCGCGAACGTCCCCGTCGAAGAACGGTTCCGGGACGAAGGCCGGGCCCTTCTCCTTCTCAGCGCGGCCCGGAAGGGCGATCAAAAGAAAGTCGTCCGGCTGCTTGCGGAATCGGAGGATTTATTCCGGCCGGAACGGTTCGATAAAATGACCCTGGACCCGGCGGATCTGGAACGGCTTCGAATCCTCCGGCAACCCCCCTCAAAATAAAAGGACTTTCCGGTTCGGTTGAATTCGGCTCCCATCACGGGTAGACTAGGCCTCCAGGAAACATTATGACTCAAATCGAATCCGCCAGAAAAGGCCGGGCCACGCCGGAGATCCGAGCCGTCGCCCGGGCCGAAGGCGTTTCCGTAGACGCTCTTCTCTCGTCCGTCGCGTCCGGGGACGTCGTCATCCCCCACAACCCCGTTCACAAGCCCTTCCATCCGGCTGGCATCGGCCGCGGCCTCCGGACCAAGGTCAACGTGAACATCGGAACGTCCAAGGATTTCCCCCGATTGGCCGATGAACTGGTCAAAACCCGGGTCGGTTTGAAGTACGGGACGGACGCCTTGATGGATCTCAGCACGGGCGGCGATATCCGGAAAATCCGCCGGGCGATCCTTAAAAAAGCGCCGATTCCTCTGGGAACGGTTCCGATTTACCAGGCCGAGATCGAAGCCATCGCCCGGAGGGGCACGATCGTGGACATGACCGTCGACGATCTTTTTACGGCCATCGAAAGCCAGGCCCGCGAGGGCGTGGATTTCATGACCGTTCATTGCGGGTTGACCCTGCGGGCGATCGACCGTCTTCGCGGCCAGGGACGGATCGCCGACATCGTTTCCCGCGGCGGCGCGTTCCACGTCGCCTGGTGTCTCCGTCACGAAAAGGAAAATCCCCTCTTCGAACACTTCGATCGTCTGCTGGAAATCGCCCGGCGCTTCGACATCACCCTCAGTCTCGGCGACGGCCTGCGGCCCGGGTCGATCGCCGACGCCACGGACCGGGCCCAAATCGAAGAACTCCTGACGCTGGGGACGCTCGTCCGGCGCGCCCGGCGGGCCGGCGTCCAGGTCATGGTCGAAGGGCCCGGGCACGTGCCGCTCGATCAAATCGAAATGAACGTCAAGCTGGAAAAATGCCTGTGCGAAGGGGCCCCGTTCTACGTCCTCGGCCCGCTCGTAACGGACATCGCCGCCGGATACGATCACATCGCCGGGGCCATCGGCGGGGCGATCGCCGCGGCCGCCGGCGCCGATTTTCTATGCTATGTCACGCCGGCCGAGCATCTGGGGCTTCCCTCGGCGGCGGACGTCCGGGACGGATTGATCGCCTCCAAGATCGCCGCTCATGCCGCCGACATCGTCAAGGGAGTCGCCGGAGCCCGGACACGCGACGAGCGGATGTCCCGGGCGAGGAAACGCCTTGACTGGGAGACCCAGAGACGGTTGGCGATCGATCCCGAAAAATTCAGGAGCGTCCGGGCGACGCGCCGGACCCATTCCTCGGCCTGTTCGATGTGCGGGGATTTCTGCGCGATGCGGATCGTCTCCGAATTCCTGGGAGGGCGGGGAGCGTCCGATGACTCCCGCTGCTAAAGGGCTTTTCTTCGGCACGGCCGGCGTACCTGATTCCACCCCCCAGACTTCAACCCTCGCCGCCTTGACCCATTTAAAGTCCCTCGGCTTGGACGGACTGGAAATGGAATTCGTCCGCGGGGTGAAAATCGGGTCGGAAACGGCCGAGAAGGTCCGCCGGCGCGCCGAGGAACTAGGAATGCGTCTCAGCGCTCACGCGCCCTATTACGTCAACCTCAATTCCAGGGAAATGGGCACCCGGCTTCAAAGCCGGGAACATCTTCTCCGCTCGGCCCGGATGGCCGCCCTCTGCGGCGGCCGGAGCGTCGTTTTCCACGCGGGATACTACGGGAGCTCGACGCCCGAGGAAACATTCGACATCCTGCGGACGTCGCTCCGGGAAATCGTGTCCGTTCTGAAATCCGAACGCAATCCGGTCACGCTCCGGGTTGAAACCATGGGCAAACGGTCGCAATTCGGCTCGCTCGACGAGGTGGTCGCGCTGTGCCGGGACGTCGAAGGACTGGCCCCGTGCCTGGACTTCTCCCATCTTCACGCCCGGGAAGGCAAGGCCAACAGTTACGTCGATTTTCACCGGATCCTGCGAAAAATCGAAAAACGCCTCGGCCGGGCCGCGCTTCGCGACATTCACGTCCATCTCTCAGGTATCGCCTACAACGACAAGGGCGAGATCAAGCATCTCAACCTGGCCGACTCCGATTTCCGCTACGGCGAATGGATCGCCGCGGTCAACGACATGAACGTCGAAGGGCTGGTGATTTGCGAAAGCCCGGCCCGCGAATATGACGCCGCGATCCTCAAGCGGCTTTACGAAACGAAACGCCTCAAATCCTGAGACGCCGGCGACGGACGGCTTTTGTCCCCTGGATGAGACAGCCGGCCGGAATCCGCTTGATCGTGACCCCGAATCGCCTTATATTGAAAGATGGAAGGTTCCCTATGATCCGGAGACTCCTCGCCTTCGCCCTTGTTCTTGCCGTCGCTTCCAGACTTCCCGCCGCGGAAAAACGCGTCTACATCGCCAACGACGACCATACCGACTATATGTGGTCGACGGATGAGAACACCTACCGCCAGGCCTTCCTGGAGATGCTTGATTACTACCTGAACCTGGCCGATCAGACCGCGGGCGAATCTTCCGATTTCCGGAGCCGCTTCAACACCGATGGAAACTTCTGGGTCCGAGTCTACGAACAAAGTCGTTCGATGACAGATTTCGAACGTCTGATCGAAAAGATCAAAGACGGATCGATCGGCGTCCCCCTCACCCTGCTCAATCTCGCCTACGGGGCGATGCCGGCCGAGGCGGTGCTGCGGAGCATGTATTATGCCGGGAAACTGGAGCGTCGGTACGGGCTCCGCCTGAAGCTCGCGCTCGCCCAAGAAAACCAGACCCTCCCCTTCGGCCTGGGGACGCTCTGGGCCGGAGCGGGGGCGTCCTTCTTTTGGAAAGGAATCTGCGGGTGCGCCTCGCGCGTCCCGGACGCATGGGACCGGCCGCATGACACGTACTGGTGGACGGGGTTGGACGGCAGCCGGATCCTGACGAAATGGAATTCGATGATCCGCCACAATAATTATGATATTGGCGGATATGCGGAAGCGCGGGATCCGTCCGGCGCCGTTGATTTCGTCTCCGCCGACGCGGGTTTTCAAGCGCGCCATCCCTATGACGTCATCGGCATCTTCGGCTACGGGGGCGACGACCTCAAAACCTTCACCGACCTGTTCGTACAGCAAGCTAAGGCGAAGTCCATCGCAAACCGCAAGGTCATCGTTTCCAACATCATCGACTTCTTCGAGGATTTCACCGCGGCCTATGGTCCGACCGCGCCGACCCAATCCGTGAGTTTCGGCAACGAATGGGACATCCTCAGCGCCTCGATGGCCGAGCTTTCCGGCCGGGTCAAAAGGGCGTCGGAGAAACTGCGCGCCGCTGAAGCTATGGCTTCGCTCGTGATCCTTCAGAACGCAGGGTTCATGCGCGGACGCGAGGACGAAAGGGAATCGGCCTGGGTCGACCTGGGCATGTACTACGACCACGATTGGACGGCCGACGGCCCGATCTCCCGAGACGCCCGGGCCGCCTGGCATCGCGAACGCGCCGCCGGGATCGAATCCTACGTCGAAGCCCTGTTCAACGACGCCCTGGCCGCTCTGGGAGGGATGATTTCCAAGAGCGAATCCTCTCCGCGGTTCTTTGTCTTCAATTCCCTCGGATGGCTCCGGACGGGGGAAGCGGATCTTCCCTTCGCTGGGACAGGCGACGTTCACGTGATCGACACGGCCACCGGCCTGGAAGCGCCTTCCCAACGCGTCACCATCGGGGGAATTTCCTATCTCCGGATCTGGGCGGTAGGCATCCCCCCGGTCGGGTATAAGACGTTCGACGTCGTCTCCGGAACGGGCGCCTCATTCGACGGCGGACCGACGGCGAACGGGGACATCCTGGAAAATTCCCGTTACCGCCTTCAAGTGGGAGCGAACGGCGCAATCATCAGTCTCGTCGACAAACTACGAGGCGGGCGCGAAATGGTCCGGGCGGCCGGCGGCCGCGCCGTCAACGACCTCGGATCGGGCGGCGGAACGATCGAAGTCGAAAACGCCGGGCCGGTGTCCGCGACGCTGCGGGTTAAGTCCTCGGCCCCCCTAGTGCATGAAACCGCCGTCACCCTCTACCGCGATTCTTCCCGGATCGATATTCGAAACGAAATCCGTCAAAATTTCGGCGATATCCGGACCTGGGATTTCAACGTCAACCTCGATTCGGCCCTTCTCCGGCATGAGGAGATCGGGGCGGTCCTCCTGGCCTGCTTGGAGGGCGACGGCGGCCAATATTCATCCCGAGCTGCCCGCTATGATTGGCTCACGCTCAATCATTTCGCCGACCTGTCGGCCGACGGGACGGGGTTGACCATTTCGAGCCCCGACCTGTCCTTTCTGCGCCGGGGCAACAGCACGACCGCTTTTCTCGACACGCAAACCGGGCAGGTTTCCATCCTGGCCGGAGGCCAGGTCGACGGAGCAGCGCTCGGCATTCCCAACCAGGGCGGGGACGATTATTTTCTCCAGCGTTTCGCCCTCCAAACCCACGGCGACTTCGACGCCGCCGAGGCGATGCGCTTTTCCCTCGAACATCAGAATCCGCTGGAGGCCGGCGAAGTGACCGGCGGGACGAAATACCCGGCCGCCTCCTTTTCTCTGTTCGCCCCCACGTCCCCCGGGGTTTTCGTCTGGTCGGTCAAACCCGCCGAAGACACCGCTAAGGGAGGGATCGTCGTCCGGTTATGGAACCAGACTCCGGACGAAACGGCGTTCGGACTCCAATTCGATGGCTACGAGATTCTCGAGGCCGAAAGGACGTCGTTGATCGAAACGCCCCTCGAAACCGCCGTCTTTCAATCCGACCTCGTTTCGGGAACGATTCCCGGCTTCGGGTGGCGAGCTTATCACCTCATCCTCAACGGGGACGAAGTTTTGGGAAAAGGGATCGGCCGGAAAAAAATCCGCTGACGTCAGAACGAAAGAAAAACTCCGGCGGACCCGGAGATCCCGGAAAGTGTCCGGGGCCGGTCGAAAATCCAGCCATAACGGGATTCGAGACGGAATCCCCACCGCTTTCCCAGGACAATAAGGACCCCCACGCCGACATGGGCTTCGGGATCGAAACGTTCCTTGAATGCGGGCGCCGGAACATCGATGACATAACCGTATCGGGACGTGTAGGATGCATCTCCGGCCAAAAAAACGTCCAGTCCGCCGCCGGCGAGGAGATAAGGCCGAACCGCCCAGGGAAACGGCGCGAACAACGCACTCACCGTGAACGAAGCGTGAGGGCCGGCCGAAATCTCGACGGTATCGCCGTCGGAGGGATCCGTCAGAACGACGTGGGACGAGCTTACAAAACGGGCGTCGATTTCCGCGCCGAACATCTTTCCGAACGTCCGGAGATAAGAAAACCCGAGAAGGAATCCGGTATGAGCCGGAATGACGGGAAAATCGTTCTCGCCGAGGACGTATTCCCCCGTTTCGCCGGACTGAAAATGATAATGGGCGCCGCCGGACAAGAATAGAAAATTCTTCGCCGCCTGGGCTTGGCCCGCCCCTTGGACCGCCAGGATCAATCCGATTCCCAAAGCGATCGCCCGGGCTTTCATACCGCCATTATAACCCGCTCCGGATTTTCCACATAATCCGTCGCCCTCAGGCTGTTCCTTTCCTATTTAACGACCGGGGTTTTGGCGCTTTCCGCGCCGCTGTCGGTGACCGAGGTGACGCCGAACGTCTGCTCCGCTTCGGGGACGTTTCGGACGCGGTAGCTCAGTGCATCCGATGAAAGGTCGGCAATCTTGATCCAGGAATCTCCCTCTTTTCGATAAACACGGTAGGCCGCGATGCTCAGTCCGGCATTGTCCGGGTTGGACTCCCAAGTCAGGTCGACGATGTACTCGGTTTGGGTCACCGAACGGTTCGTCAACCGGACAGCAGTCAGGTTGGACGGCGGATTAACGGCCCTGAAGCTTGCCTGGATCGATTTATTGGCGTTCATGAGGATGGAGACCGTCGCCGAAGTCTCCTGTCCGGCCGGCACATCGCCCGTCCACTTATCCAAGGCATAACCGCCGTCCGAGATCGCCGAAACGGACGCCGTGCTTCCCGCGCCGTAGGAATAGATTCCCGGCGCCGGATTCGTCGTCCCGTGGAGGCCGGAGGCAATCGTCAGAGAGTATCCTACTTTGAAGTTCGCCCGGATCGATTTTCCGGCGTCCATGAGGATGGAGACCGTCGCCGAAGTCTCCTGTCCGGCCGGCACGTCGCCCGTCCATCGATCGAAGACATATCCGCTGTCCGAGATCGCCGAAACGGAGGCCGTGCTTCCCGTATTATAGGAATAAGTTCCGGGCGCGGGATTCGTCGTCCCGTGGGGGCCGGAGGCAATCGTCAGAGAGTACCCTGCTTTGAAGTTCGCCCGGATCGATTTTCCGGCGTCCATGAGGATGGAGATCGTCGCCGAGGTCTCCTGTCCGGCCGGCACGTCGCCCGTCCATTTGTCAAGGACATATCCGCCGTCCGCTATTGCCGAAACAGAGGCTGTGCTGTTCGCATCATAAAAGTATGTCCCGGGAGCAGGATTCGTCGTGCCATGGAGAGCGGACGTAATCGTCAGAGAGCACCTTTCTTTGATCTTCGCCACAAAACCATCATCTAAGCCGGCGAAGGCGCGGATCGGCGTGCCCCAGGTCGCACCGCTATCGCCCGCGACATAGATGTTCCCGACCGAATCCACGGCGATGTCTTTGCCCTCGTCATAACCCGTCCCTCCTAGAAAGGTGTTCCACCGTAGATTGCCGCCGGCATCTAATTTCGCGACAAGGCCATCGGCCCCGCCGAAGGGGGGACGAATCGGCGAGCCCCAGGTCTGTTCGCCTATACCCGTCATATAAATGTTCCCGATCGAATTCACGACGACGCCGATTCCCTCCTCATAACCAAGCCCTCCCAGAAAGGTATTCCACCCCAGGTTTCCGTATGAATCCAATTTCGCGACAAAGGCATCCCATCCACCAGAGTAGGAACGAACCGGCGAGCCCCAGGTCGCAATGCTATAGCCCGTCACATAGACGTTCCCGATTGAATCAATGGCGATGCCCTCGCCCCGGCCTCCTCCCAGAAAGGTATTCCACTGCAGAACTCCGCGAGTATTCAATTTCGCGATAAAAGCTATCTCCGGACCGGTGATGGGTCTGATCGGCGAGCCCCAAGTCGCCCAGCTATTACCCGTCACATAGACGTTTCCGATCGTATCCACGGCGAGGCCGTAGCCCACGTCCTTATCCGTCCCTCCTAAAAAGGTGTTCCATGACAGATTTCCGGAGGCGTCCAATTTTGCGACAAAGGCATCGTCATTTCCGGAGAAAGCTCGAATCGGCGAGCCCCAACTCGCCCAGCTATCGCCCGACACATAGATGTTTCCGATCGTATCCACGGCGAGGCCGTAGCCCACGTCCTTATCCGTCCCTCCTAAAAAGGTGTTCCACTGCAGCATGCCGTAGGTATTGAGTTTGGCGACAAAGACATCATCATTATCCCCGGAGAAGGCGCGGACCGGCGAACCCCAAGTCCCATCACTATAGCCCGCAACATAGACGTTCCCGAATTGATCCACGGCGATGTCTCTGCCCCAGTCGGTTGGGGTCCCTCCCAGAAACGTGTTCCACAACAGATTGCCGTTGGCGTTCAATTTCGCGACAAAGGCGTCCATTCGATCAGAGTGGGCGCGAATCGGCGAGCCCCAGGGCATAGCGCTTTCGCCGGCCACATATATGTTGCCGAGCGGATCCACGGCAATCCCACTGATCATGTCCGCGCTTATTCCTCCAAGAAAAGTGTTCCAACTCAGTGTCAGGCTGATCGCCAGGGGACGTCGAGAATCATGATCCCCTCTCGAATCGTAGGTGACCTCCACCGGCACATTATCCGGAGCCTCTTGATTCACATCCTGCGGCCTGAGGACATCCGAAGCCGCGAAGAAAGCCGGGGAGCAGAGGAAAATGGCTGCGAAAATGAATTTGAGAATGCGCATCAATAGAGCCTCCGCTTTCTGGCGATGGATCCTTTTCTGATCATACGGGATAAATCCCGCTGGCATAAAATATATTCCCCGCCGCGCGCCTAAGTCAATTGGCTTTAAAAACTCCTCTCCCCTTGAAAGGTTAGGCCGGGGCACCTATAATCACCCTGGGAATCACCGGTTCAGGGTATTTCGTGTCACGGATCTCTTCGGTATGCTGTTTTCCGACGGGACGAGCCGGGAGTCTGCGTCGCTCCGCTCGTCGACGGGAGATATACAGTCCATGTGCGGATTAGTCGCGTTTTTCAACAAAAACAAACAGGCCGCTGACTTCTCGATTCTCCGCCGGATGGCCGACCGAATCGCTTACCGCGGCCCGGACGAGGAGGGCGGGTTCGTCGAAGGCCCTCTCGGCCTCTTTCACAAACGGTTGGCCGTTCTCGACCTTAAAACCGGCGGACAACCCATGACCGTCGAGGGCGTCTCGATCGTGCTTAATGGGGAGATTTACAACTACCGGGAGCTCCGCGATGAACTCCGGCGACTCGGCCGGTCGTTTGCGACTGCATCCGACACCGAAGTCCTTCTCCATGCCTACCTCGAGTTCGGCCCGGATTGCGTCAAGCACCTCAACGGGATGTTCGCCTTCGTCCTTTATGACCGCCCCCGCCGCCGGCTCATGGCCGCCCGGGACCATTTCGGGCTCAAACCCCTTTATTTCTACGATCAGGGCGACAGTTGGATCTTCGCTTCCGAAATCAAGGCTCTCCTCGCCCATCCCGACGTATCCGTCGCCGTCAACGAGAACGCCCTCCGTGAGTATGCCGTCTTTCAATACGTCCTCGACCGGGAGACCTTCTTTCAAGGCGTCCAGAAGATCTGTCCGGGTCATTATTTCCTGATCGACACGGAGGCCGGGACCGTTCAAGCCGAAAGGTATTGGGACCTCGATTTCACGGTCGATACCAACCATACCAAAGAATATTTCCTGGAGAAGCTGCGTTTTCTCCTCGAGGACTCCATCCGCCTCCAGCTTCATTGCGACGTTCCGGTCGGAACGACCTTGAGCGGAGGCGTGGACTCAAGCCTCGTCACCCTGCTGGCCGCCCGGCATTATCCCCGGCCCCTGACGTGTTTCACCGGGGCGTTCCGCGAAAATCCCGCCTTCGACGAAACGCCCTACGCCCGCGAGGTCGCCCGGATGGCTGGAGCGGTATCCAGGGAAATTTACCCCCAGGCGACCGACTTCATCGACACGCTGGCCGACCTTGTTTACCATATGGACGAACCCGCCGGCGGACCAGGACTGTTCCCTCAATACGTCGTCGCCCGGGAGGCCGCCAAGCATGTCAAGGTGATCCTGGGCGGCCAAGGCGGCGACGAGATTTTCGGGGGCTACACCAGGTATGTCGCCGCTTACCTGGAACAGGCCCTCAAGGGCGCCATCACTGAAACCAACGACGAAGGCGAGCATATCGTCTCCCTGAAATCCATTCTCCCGAATCTCCCCGTGCTTCGCCAATATACGCCGATGCTCCGGCGATTTTGGCAGGACGGCCTGTTCGAACCGATGGCTTCCCGGTATTTCCGGCTGATCGACCGCAACAGCGGCGACCGGAGCATGTACGCGGCCGACTTTCGCGCCGGATTCGACGACGGTCGAATCTTCGAGCGGTTCTCCCAAATTTTCGACCATCCCCAAACGCTCTCTTATTACAACAAAATGGTCCATTTCGACATCAAGGCCGGCCTTCCGGCCCTGCTTCAGGTGGAAGACCGGATGACCATGGCCTGCGGGCTCGAATCCCGGGCGCCTCTCCTCGACCGCCGGATCGCCGAGCTCATCGCCTCGATGCCCCCGCGGTTGAAATTCCAGGGGGGCGAATTAAAGCACATCCTCAGGATGGCCGCCGGAGATATTCTCCCGCCGTCCATCCTTCACCGGAAGGATAAAATGGGCTTCCCCGTTCCGCTCCATCTGTGGGTTCATAACGGGTTGAAAGGATATGTCCGGGACATCCTCCTTTCCAAGGCCTGTCGCGAACGCGGGATTTTCGATCCTGTCGTCATCGAACGGCTCATCGATCAGGAAGACGCCTACGGCCGCAAGCTCTGGGGCCTTTTGAACCTCGAGCTTTGGTATCGCCGTTTCATCGACGGGTCCGGCGGGAAAAACGCATGAAGATCGAAAAAATCGCCGTCGTCGGCGCCGGCGTCGTCGGCGTCCCGATGGCCGCCTCCCTGGCCGCCGCCCGCCCGCGGTTCGGATCCTCGCGGCCCGCCCGGGTCATCCTGATTCAACGGGATTCGCCGACCTCGGGCTGGAAAGTGGCCGCGCTCAACGCCGGCCGCTCGCCGCTCGGCGGCATCGAGCCCGGTCTCGAGCTCATCATCCGCAACGCAGTCGCGGCCAAGCTTCTCGAAGCCTCGTCCGATTTCGGTACACTCCGCGACGCCGACGCGATCCTTTTTTGCGTCCAGACGGACAAACGCGGCCTCGCTCCCGATTACGGCCCGTTGATGGAGGCGGTGTCCGCGACCGCCCGGACGCTCCGGGATAAGCCGGCCGGCGTCCGACCCCTGGTGATCTTCGAATCGACCCTGGCCCCGACAACGATGAGCACGGTCATGCGGGACGCGTTCTCGGCCCACGGTCTTGTCGACGGCCGCGATGTTCTTCTTGCCAACAGCCCGAACCGCGTCATGCCGGGATTTCTTCTCGAAAGGATCCGGACATCGGACAAGCTCATCGGCGGCCTGCGGCCCGAAACGGCGGCCGCCGTCGCCGCCCTTTACGCTCCCATCGTTTCATCCGGCCACCTGCATCAAACGAACTGTCTGACCGCGGAAACTGTCAAGACGTTCGAAAACGCCTACCGCGACGTTCGCGTCGCCTGCGCGGCCGAGTTGGCCCGCATGTGCGACGGTCTCGACGTCGATTTTCACGCCCTCCGGGAGGAGGTGAACCGGCGCCTTTCCTGGGAGGACGAAACGTCCTCAAACGCCGCCGCGGTCCCCGTCGGCGGGCTTCTCGTCCCGACGATCGGCGTCGGCGGACATTGTCTCCCGAAAGACGGCATCCTCCTGCTCTGGCGGATGATCGAATCCGGCCGGGATCAGTCGTCAAGCCTCATTCTCGAATCGCGGCGGATCAACGACGCCTCCCCCGCCTATGCGGCCGATCGGATCTCCAACCTGTGGGGACCGCCGGCCGGTAAAAAGATC
>JAPKZG010000095.1 GCA_026393895.1 Candidatus Aminicenantota bacterium | reverse complement strand
GCGGTATTTTCTCAAGGATGCCCTGGGAATCGCCGCCGGGCTGCACGAATACGCCCGCCAAAGCGATATGATCTTCATGGCCAATTACGCGCAGACGGTCAACGTGATCGGGGCGATCAAGACGAACAAGACGGCGGCGGTCCTGGACACGACCGGCCAGGTACTCGCCCTCTACCGGAATCATTACGGAACGATCCCGGCGAAGGTCAGCGGCGCGCCCGCGCCCCTGGACGTCGCCGCGGCCTGGAAGGAAGGGAAAAAGGTTTTAACCGTCGCGGTCGTCAACCCGACGAACGTTCCGCAGCGCCTGCCGCTTTCGGTTAAGGGTGCGCGGCTTGCGCCAACGGCGAAATTGTATGTAATCACCGGGACCGACCCCATGTCGAAAAACGTCCCCGGCAAAGAGCCGGAGGTGAAGGTCGTGGAAACGGCGGCCGCCCCGTTCGGCTCGACGCTCGTTTGTTCGCCGATGAGTGTTTCCCTTTATGAGGTCGCCGTTCGGTAGAAAGTCGGGGCGGTGCCGGTCGAAAAAAGGTGTCCGGTCGGACGCCGGCTGGAACCGCGGAAGGGCCGTTTGAATCAGGAAATGAGGAGGATGCGATGCGAAAAACGATCCTGGGTGCAGTGTGTTTAATGGCCGCGTTCCCGATGATATGTTGCGCGGAGAAGGCCGACTCCGACTATCCCATCCGGCCCGTTCCATTCACGTCCGTTCACGTCAACGACGTCTTCTGGGCCCCGAAAATCGAAACCAACAGGGCCGTGACCGTCCCCTTCGCCCTCCAAAAGAACGAAGAGACCGGGCGGGTGGACAACTTCCGGAAGGCGGCCGGTTTGATGAAGGGCCCGTTCGAGGGAAAGCGGTACAACGACTCGGATGTGTTCAAGGTCATGGAAGGCGCGGCTTACACGCTGATGATCAAGCCCGACCCGAAGCTGGAGGCAACGCTCGACGACCTCATCGCCATCATCGGCAAGGCCCAGGAGTCGGACGGCTATCTTTTCACCAACCGGACGATCGACCCGAAAAATCCCGCACCCGGGGCCGGGGCGGAGCGGTGGTCCAACCTCCGCGTCAGCCATGAATTCTACAACGTCGGCCACATGTACGAGGCCGCCGTCGCCCACTTCCAGGCGACGGGGAAGAAATCGTTTCTCGACATCGCGGTCAAGAACGCCGACCTTCTCCTGAACACGTTCGGCCCGGGCAAACGGCGGGCGTTCCCCGGCCATCAGGAAATCGAAATCGGCCTGAGCAAGCTCTATCGCGTGACGGGCAACCGGGCTTATCTTGACCTGGCGAAATTCTTCCTCGACGAACGCGGATATTATTTCCAGGGCGAAAAATACGGCCCGGACGACCCGTTCAACGTCTACAACTCGGACGAGTACCTGCAGAACCACAAGCCCGTCCTCCAACAGGACGAGGCCGTGGGCCACGCCGTGCGGGCGATGTACATGTACGCCGGAATGGCCGACATGGCCGCCCTCGGCGGATACCCGGAATATGTTAAAGCCATCGACCGTCTGTGGGACAACGTCGTCGGGAAGAAGATGTACATCACTGGCGGAGTGGGGGCGCGGGCCGATTCCGAAGCGTTCGGCGACGCTTACGAGCTGCCCAACCGGACCGCCTACACCGAAACGTGCGCGGCCATCGGCAACGCCCTGTGGCAACAGCGGCTCTTCCTTCTCCACGGCGAGGCGAAATATGCCGACGTCCTCGAACGGGTGATGTACAACGGGCTGATCTCGGGCGTAGGGCTGGACGGGATGTCGTTCTTTTACCAGAATCCGCTCGAGGCCGACGGAAAATCGAAACTCTACCAGGGCCAGGTCGGCCGGTCGCCCTGGTTTGAGGTGTCCTGCTGCCCGCCGAATGTCACCCGGTTCCTGCCCTCCGTCCCCGGATACGTCTATGCCGTCCGGGCTGATTCGCTATATGTAAATCTGTTCATCTCCAATACGGCGGCCGCGGAAATCGTCGGAACGAAGGTCGCCCTCTCCCAAGAGACGAAATATCCTTGGGACGGGTCGGTGAAAATCACCGTCTCGCCGGACCAGGACGCGGCCTTCGCACTCCTGGTCCGGATTCCCGGCTGGGCCCGGAACGAACCCGTCCCGACCGACCTTTACCGCTTCCTCGACGAAAACGATGAGAAGCCGGTGCTTGCGGTCAACGGTGCGGCGGTTAAAATCGAACTCGAGAAGGGATACGCGGTCCTCCGCCGCACGTGGAAGAAAGGGGACGCCGTCGAATTGACGCTCCCGATGCCGGTCCGGCGTGTCGTCGCGAACGATGCGGTCGAAGCCGACTCCGGCCGGGTCGCCTTCCAACGCGGCCCGCTGGTGTATTGCGCCGAAGCCGTCGACAACGACGGGCACGTCCTCGATCTGTCGATCATGGACGGGGCCCGGTTTTCGGCCGAATTCCAACCGGATCTGCTCAACGGGGTTGTAGTCCTGAAGAGAGAGATGATCATGGCCCCGATGAGGCTGGGCGCAGCCAAGGTTCGGGACGTCGTCCTGATCCCTTATTACGCCTGGGCCAACCGCGGCCCGGGCGAGATGCGGGTCTGGTTCCCGAGGGATTAGCCTCGAGGGAGGGGCGATATTCCCCGGGGCTTGGCCTTTGAAAATTCTTGATTTCGGCCAAGGAAACCGATAATATTTATAAGGATATTTTGATATCCTCCAAGCCGGGCGTCAAGGATCGGAACGTGCGAAAACTCGTCATTCTCGGGGCCGGGACGGGCGGGACCGTTATGGTCAACCACCTCCGGAAGCGCCTCCCCCGGGAGGAGTGGGCAATCACGGTCATCGACCGGGACAACGAACACTATTACCAACCGGGGTTCCTGTTCATTCCTTTCGGCTTCTATACGAAAAAAACCATTCTCAAACCCAAATCGAAGTTTCTGCCGAAAGGGGTCGAGTTCGTCGTCACCGAGATCGACCGGATCAACCCGGGCTCAAACGAAGTGATCTTGCAAGACGGGCGAAACGTCGGATACGACTACCTGATCGTCGCCACCGGGGCGGAGATCGTCCCCTCCGAAACGCCCGGGATGCTCGACGGTTGGCGCGAGACGATCTTCGACTTCTACACGCCGGATGGAGCCGAAGCCCTGGCCGCGAAGCTCAAGACGTTCCCGGGAGGGACGATCGTTGTCCACGTCAACGAGACCCCCATCAAGTGCCCCGTTGCTCCCCTGGAATTCGCTTTTTTCTGCGACGCATGTCTCCGTCGCCACGGAAAGCGCGACAAGGTCGAGATCGTCTATGTCACCCCGCTTTCCGGGGCCTTCACCAAGCCGGTCGCCTCGCAAGTGCTGGGGAACCTCCTCGAAAAGAAAAAAATCCGGATGGTGACGGATTTCAACGCCGAACACATCGACGCGGCGGCCCGCAAGATTGTCTGTTACGACGGCCGCGAGGTTCCCTATGACCTCCTCGTTACCGTCCCGACGAATATGGGCTCCGAGATGATCGAACGTTCGGGGATGGGCGACGAATTTCGCTTCCTCCCGACCGACCCGAACACCCTCCGCTCGAAAAAATACGAAAACATCTTCGCCCTCGGCGACGCGACCGATTTACCGACGTCGAAAGCCGGCTCGGTCGCCCATTTTCAATCGGAAATTTTGGTGGAGAATCTCCTCCGGGCGATCGAGGGAAAGGAACTCAAACCGGATTTTGACGGCCATTCCAATTGCTTCGTCGAAATGGGCCGTGGCAAAGCCATCCTGATCGATTTCAACTACGATACCGAGCCGCTGCCCGGCCGGTTTCCCTTCCCGGTGATCGGCCCGATGCCGCTGCTCAAGCCCAGCCGGTTAAATCACTGGGGAAAACTGGCCTTCCGTTGGGTCTACTGGCACATGCTGCTTCGCGGCCGGAAGATCCCGTTTGTCCCCGCCCGGATGAATATGGCCGGTAAGAAACGCCCGGACAATGCGCCGGGCGGTTTAAAATAAAACCGCGTACGCCGGAACGAAGGAGGACGCCATGCCGCAAAAAAATTACGGGGCCACGACGGTTGACGTCGACGCCGAAGGCTACCTGACCGATTTTTCCCAATGGACGCGGGAGATCGCCTCGGCCGTCGCCAGGGAAGAGGGGATCGCCGAACTCGGACCGGCCCACTGGAAGGTCGTCGAGTTCATGCAGAAGGAATTCAAGGAGAACGGCCAGGCGCCGAGCATCCGCCGGCTCAATAAGTCCGGGGTCATCACCACCAAGGAGCTCTACGAACTGTTTCCCGGCGGCCCCGTTAAGAAGGCGGCCAAGATCGCCGGTCTGAAAAAGCCCGAAGGTTGCGTCTGACGGCCACGCGCCGATCGCACGAGGAGGAACCATGAACGAAAAAATCAAGAAAGTCTCGATCATCATTTCCAAAGGGGGCTTGGACGGCGTCTATCCCGGCCTGATCATGTCCAACGGCGCCCGGATGGAGGGCATCGAAGCCAACCTCTTTTTCACTTTCTTCGGCCTGGATGCGATTGTCAAGAAAAGAATGGGCAAAATCAAAATAGCTACGGTCGGGAATCCGGGAATGCACATGGCCAGCATCCTGGGCTTGCTTCCGGGCATGTCGGCCATGGCGACGTCCATGATGAAAAAGACCATGGACAAGATCGACATCCCGCCGGTCCCCGAATTCATCGAGATGGTCGCCGACGCCGGCTGCAAGCTTTACGCCTGCAAGGCCACGGTCGACATGTTCAAGCTGAAAAAAGAGGATTTCTGCCCCCAGGTGGATTCGATCATCAATGTCGGAAAGTTCTACGAGATCGCGGCCGGCGGCCACATCATCTTCACCTAAGGCGCTGTTTTTCCGCCGATTAGGAACGCCGCGGAAGCGGTGGTCCGTCTTCCTTTTTGGGGGCGGGACCCGCCCCCTGTCTCCGGCGAAATGCTCGGAAAAGGCCAATAGTTAACGATAACGCTAAAAAAATCAGGATTGACAATCGCCCCCGGCCTGAATAAGATACCGGGCGAAATGCCTTTTCAAGTCCGGCATCCTTTTCCGTTTCCGGGCGCTTCTGGAAACACCCGGATCCCCACCTAAAGGAGAACATGATGCAGAACCCCGGAACGTTGGTATCGTTGAGCGGCGTCGATACCGCCATTGTCGCCATTTATTTTTTGGTCGTTCTGACGATCGGGTTTTACCTCAAGCGCTTCACGAAGACTGGCAACGACTTTTTCATGGCCGGCCGGAAGATGACCGCCTGGATCGCCGGCTTGAGCTTCGTCGCGGCCAACCTGGGAGCCCTGGAACTCATGGGGTGGGCCGCCTCGGCCTACCAGTACGGCATCCTGGCCACGCATTGGTACTGGATCGGGGCGATCCCGGCGATGCTCTTTCTGGCCATCATCATGATGCCGTTTTATTACATCTCCAAGACCCATTCCGTTCCGGGCTACCTGCAGCTCCGGTTCGGCAATTCCAGCCGAAGCCTGTCGGCCGTCTGTTTCGGATTCATGACGATCCTGATGAGCGGCATCAATATGTACGCCATGGCCCTGGTGATGAAGGTCGTCCTTGGCTGGGACATCCACTTCAGCATCTGGGTTTCGTCAATCACGGTGGGCGTGTATGTCGCCCTGGGCGGGCTGTTTTCGGCTATTTTCAACGAGGTCCTGCAATTCGTCCTCATCTGGCTGGGCGCCCTGCTTATCCCCATCATCGGCCTGATCGAAGCCGGCGGCTGGGGCAAGATGGTCGCCAAGATCCATCAGAATTTTCAAGGTGATTTTACCCACCTTTGGCGGAGCATCGGGTCGTTCTCCGACAACCCGATGGGCATCCATTGGACGGGCATCGTCTTCGGCCTGGGCGCCATTATTTCCATGGGATACTGGACGACCGATTTTCTTGTCGTCCAGCGCGTGCTGGCGGCCAAGGACCTGCGCTCGGCGAAATTGGCGCCGATCATCGGCGCGGGATTTAAAATGTTCGTCCCGTTCATCGTCATCCTCCCCGGCCTTCTGGGCCTGGCCGTCCTGCCCGGCCTGGTGGGTGAGGCGCAAGCCGTGGCCACAGGGGGCCACAGCTTTAACGAAATCCTTCCCCTGATGATGGCCCGCTACCTCGGGCCGGGTCTCCTGGGCTTGGGCATCACGGCCCTGATCGCCGGATTCATGTCGGGCATGGCCGGCAACGTCAGCGCCTTCGCCACGGTCTGGACCTACGACATCTATAAACCGCTCCGCAAAAAACAGCTGAGCGACGGCCATTTCGTCAAGGTGGGGCGGTGGACCACGATCCTGGGGGTCCTCGTCAGTATCGGGACGGCCTACCTGGTGATGCAATTCGCCAGCATTATGGACTATGTCCAGGCGCTGTTCAGCTTTTTCATCGCTCCGCTGTTCGCCACGGTCCTGCTCGGCATGCTCTGGAAGCGGGCGACGTCGGCCGGCGGGTTCTGGGGGTTGCTGGCCGGGACGGTCTCGTCCATTGGCATGTGGGCCTGGGTCAAGGTTGATCCCGGGGCCCTGCGGATCATCGCCTTGTCGCCGAACGCCAAAGCGATGGCCGAGAACATGTACCGCGCGTTGTGGAGTTGCCTGATCTGTGCCGCGGTCACGATCATAGTCAGCTTGTTCACCAACCCCAAGCCGGAGAGCGAACTCAACGGCCTGGTGCGGAGCTGCACGGTCCTGCCCTCGGAAAAACACTTGAAGCTGACCCAGAAGCCGATCTTCTGGGCCGGGGTCGTCTTCGCCGTGTTCATCGTCCTGAACATCATCTTCTGGTAAGGAGCAAGCCCATGGAAAAAAAGATGATCTCGATTTGGTACTTCATCGGACTGCTCCTGACCGTTTACGGCGTTTTGATCTTCGGGGCAGGGATCTACGACTTGATTGTTCCGTTCAAGCATCACGTGGTTTTACGCGAGTTGCACGCGGGCGTGTGGTGGGGAGTCCTGCTCGTCGTGATCGGCGTCGTCTATATCGTCAAATTCAAGCCGAAGAAGACCGAAAAATAATGCCGGCCGCGGCCGGGTCTTGAAAAAGCCGGGGTCGTCCCGGCGCGTGTCGGATTTTTCACTTACCGGATGTATCCCAAGGCCCGCAACTGATCCTCCAGGCTTTTATCGATCTTGGATTTTTTACCTTCTCTCTTTGGAATGAGCCGGTCGGTCTCCCGGGCTTTTTGGACGAGGACCCGGACTTTAACGGCGTCTTCCGGCCGGTCAATGACATTCGTTTTTTCCGCGGGATCCCGGGTGAGGTTGTAGAGTGCAAGGGGGGGGATCGGCGATGGTTTGACGATGAAGAATTTCATCTGCTCCTGGGAAAAGGGCTGGTTCAAAATGACTTTGTTACGCCCGTCGTTGAGGGCCAGGCGGCGCGGAATCTGATTATCGAGGATGTTTTCGGCCAGTTCGGCCAGGAAAACGCGGTCGCTCGTCTCTTTTTCCCTTAGGACGGGCCGAATACTATCGCCGTTGAGGGACAGCTCCTTGAACGGGATGCCGGCGACATCGAGAACCGTGGGCATCAGGTCGATCAGGCGGACGATGGAGGAATAGCGCCGCCCCCGGAATTCCGACCTTGGCATTTTGATGATGAGCGGGACGCGGATGAGCTCGTCGTAAACGGTGTGCGCGTGACTCCAGCCGCCGTGGTCGTAAAATTCTTCCCCGTGATCGCTGGTCACGATGATCATCGTCCGGTCGTAGAGCTTATGCCGGCGGAGGGCGTCCACGACGGGCTGGATGAGGGTCTCGTCCGTGTAGCGGATGCCGGCGTCGTAGAGAGCGATCACGTTGGCCCGTTCGGACTCGCTGAGGGGGGTGAATATCCCCTCCCGGCCGCCGAGGTCTCCGATGATGTCGAATTTCTTCCAGCGGGCGTCCTTCCGGAGGAACATGGATCGATACGGTTCGGGACTCTTATAAGGGGAATGGACCTGGTAGGTATGGAGGAAAAGAAAGAACGATCGGTCCGTGTTCTGTTCGATCCATTGAACGGCATCCTGGCCGGCTTTGGAGGCCTGGGTCTCGTTGGAGAGATCGCCCGTGTCCATGCGGTATTCTTCGAATCCCTTGGAGAATCCAAATCTCGCGCTGATAAAACCACCGCTGGCGACGATCGCCCGGGTCGCGTATCCCCGCTCCCGCATGATTTCAGCCAGGGTGGTGGTCCGGGGATCCATCCGGTCATTTTCGGTATAGACGCGGTGCCGGACGCAGTTCAAGCCGGTGAGCATGGAGACGTGGGCGGGAAGCGTCCACGGCGCCGTCGAATAGGCGTTTTCGAAGACGACGCCGTCGGTGGCCAGGGCGTCGATTCGGGGAGTAACCGGCCTGTCGTACCCGTAGGTTCCCACGTGATCGGCGCGGAGGGTGTCGACGGAAATGAGGATAACATTCAGGGGGGTCTTTTCCGGAACATAAAAGACCGGATGCATCCAGTAAGCGAAGGGGCCGGAATCGCCGGAAGTGATGAACGTCAGCGTCGCCTCCCCCTGCCGCGCCGGCAGCGGAATCCGTTGCCAGACATGGTTGATCGTCCGGTACTTTCGGGCTTCCGGCTGTTTGAGAAGACGCTCGAAAAGGATCTTCTTGCGGCCGCCCGTTTCGAGGATCACCATGAATTTAACGATGCCGGACGGATTTTCAGGGTCGGCGGATCGGGCGGCTGTGTGGGCGTCCCGGATGATCCCGATCCCGAAATCCAGGAATCCCTCGGTTTTGATGAGGAGCCGATACTTGAACTCGCTCCGGGAAGGGGCGAAGAGAATGTCCGTTGCCGTCAGGTCCAGGTTCAGTTTGCGTTTCAAACCGAAGGCGGCCTCGCCGCTTCCGGTTTCGGTCATGACGGAGGAATTGACCGGGAAAGCCCGTGGACCGAGGCCGGCCGTTTCCGGGTGTTTCAAGGGACTCTCGACGACGCCCGCGGTCGTCAACTCGTCGATGAATCGGTATTCGACGGGATTTGACCCGGGTTTCGGACGGCAGGCCGGAAAGAGGAAAACTCCCAGGATCAGGACGGCCGCGGCCGGCGCGAAAAATTTTCGGATTGTCATCGGCGTATTGTATCATGATCGAGCTCGGTGAAAAATTCTGTCGTTGGCCGGATGCGGCGGCCGGAACCGGGGAGTTCGTTCCAGGGATTCGCCATGGCCCTGGGCGGGCGGGTTTTAAGAAGGCCGAGGATCAATCCGGCGTGTTTTGGATCTTTCCCCTACCGGATGTATCCCAACGCCCGCAACTGATCTTCCAAATTCTTGTCGATCTTGGATTCCTTGCCCTCTCTTCTGGGGATGAGCCGGTCGGTCTCCCGGGCTTTTTGGACGAGGGCCCGGACTTTCGCGGCGTCTTCCGGCCGGTCGATGACGTTCTTTTGTTCCCCGGGATCGCGGGCGAGGTCGTAGAGCTCGACGGGGGGGAACGACGGCGGTTTGGCGGTGAAGAACTCCAGCTGCTCCGGAGTGAACGCCCGGTTCAAAATGACTTTGCGGCGTCCGTAGTTGAGAGCCAGGCGTTGCGGAATCTGGCAGTTGAGGATATTTTCGGCCAGTTCGGCGAGGAAAACGCGATCGCCCGTCTCTTTTCCCCTCAGGACGGGCCGGAGACTCTCGCCGTTAATGGACAGTTCCTCGGACGGGATGCCGGCGACATCGAGAACCGTGGGCATCAGGTCGATCAGGCGGACGATGGAGGAATAGCGCCGACCCCGGCATTCCGACCCCGGCATTTTGATGACGAGCGGGACGCGGATGATCTCGTCGTAAACGCTGTGGGAGTGAGTCCAGCCGCCGTGGTCGTAAAACTCCTCCCCGTGATCGCTGGTCACGATGATCATCGTCCGGTCGTAGAGCTTATGCCGGCGGAGGGCGTCCACGACGTGCTGGACGAGGGTCTCGTCCGTGAAACGGATGCCGCCGTCGTAGAGGGCGATCATGTTGGCCCGTTCGGACTCGCTGAGGGGTTTATAAACGCCCCCCTGCCCGCCGAGTATATTGGTAACGTCGACTCTGGTCCAGGGCGCGTCCGGCCGGAGGAACATGGTCTGGTAGGGCTTCGGGCTTTTGTAGGGGGAATGAACCTGGTAGGTGTGGAGGAAGAGAAAGAACGACCGGTCGGCGTTCTTTTCGATCCATTGGGCCGCGTCGTACCCGGTTTTGGCGGCCTGGCTCGCATCCATCATATCGGCCTGGTCCATGTGGTATTCGTCAAATCCCTTGGAAAATCCGAATATCGAGCTGACGAAACCGCCGCTCGTGATCGCCCGGGTCGCGTATCCCCGCCCCCGCATGATTTCGGCCAGGGTGGTGGTCCGGGGGTCCATCCGGTCATGCTCGGAATAGACGCGGTGCTGGACGCAGTTCAAGCCCGTGAACATGGAGACGTGGGCGGGAAGCGTCCACGGCGCCGTCGAATAGACGTTTTCGAAGACGACGCCGTCGGCGGCCAGGGCGTCGATCCGGGGAGTCACCGGCTTGTCGTACCCGTAGGTCCCCACGTGATCGGCGCGGAGGGTGTCGACGGAAATGAGGATGATATTCAGGGGGGTCTTTTCCGGAACATAAAAGACCGGATGCTCCCAGTAGGCGAAGGCGTCGGACGCGCCGGAAGTGACGAGCGTCAGCGTCGCCTCTCCCTTCCTCGCCGGAAGTGGAATTCGTTGCCGGACATGGTTGATCGTCCGGGACTTCCGGGCTTCCGGCTGTTTGAGAAGACGCTCGAAAAGGACCTTTTTGCGGCCGCCCGTTTCGAGGATTACCATGAATTTGACGCCGCCGGACGGATTTTCGGCTCCGGCGGATCTGGCGGCCGCGTGGGCGTCCCGGACGATCCCGATCCCGAAATCCAGGACTCCTTCGGTTTTAATGGGGAGCCGATACTTGAACTCGCTCCAGGGGGGAGCGAAGAGAATGTCCGTTTCCATCAAGCCCAGGTTCAGTTTGCGTTTCAAACCGAAGGCGGCCTCGCCGCTTCCGGTTTCGGCCATGACGGAGGAATTGACCGGGTAGGCCCGATCCCCGAGGCCGGCCGTTTCCGGGTTTTTCAAGGGACTCTCGACGACGCCGGCGTTCGTCAGCCCGTCGATGAAACGGTATGCAACGGGATTCGATTCGGATTTCGGACGGCAGACCGGAACCGATAATACCGCCAGGACCAGGACGGGAAAAAGCGTCCGCTGAAAACGGCGAAGATTATGATTTTTCAAGGGGCTGATAATAACATATTTCGGCCCCGTTCAAAACAAAGCGATCCCGCGGGACGAATCCGGGCCGGCGCATCGATAATTTCGATTGACCGCCTCCGGCATTCTTCATAGAATGGCCTCTTGTTTTCCTCGCTTCATCCCGTCCGAGGAGGTTTCGCGTGAACCTGCAGAAACTGGTGGACCTGATTTACGGATACGTCTGGAGTTATCCCCTCGTCGTCCTTTGCCTCGGCGCGGGAATCTATTTCTCGATCCGGACGCGCTTTCTCCAGGTCCGGTTGATCAAGGACATGGTCGGCCAGCTCTGGAAAGGCGCCTCGTCCCAGAAGGGCGTTTCGTCGTTCCAGGGGTTCGCCATGGCCCTGGGCGGCCGGATCGGGACGGGCAATATCGCCGGCGTGGCCACGGCCATCAGCGTCGGCGGTCCCGGGGCGTTGTTCTGGATGTGGATGCTGGCCTTCCTAGGCGCGGGTTCGGCCTATATCGAGTCGGCCCTGGCCCAGGTCTGGAAAGAAGAAATCGGGGGCGTTTACCGCGGCGGCCCGTCCTACTACATCGAAAAAGGACTGGGCCAAAAATGGTACGCCGTCATCTTCGCCGTCGTCACCATCCTCTCCTGCGGCATTCTGCTTCCGGGCATCCAATCCAACAGCATCACCATCGCTTTTCAGAATGTATTTCCGAAATTGACCCCGTCCCTTGCGGGAATCATCATCAGCGCCCTGCTGGCCCTGATCATCTTCGGCGGAGTCAAACGCATCGGCAAGGCCGCCGAGCTCATGGTTCCGTTCATGGCCATCGGCTACGTGATCATGGCGATCATCATCATCATTCTCGACATCAAGCGCCTGCCGTCCGTTTTGGGAATGATCTTCAGCTCCGCGTTCGGGGCCAACGCCATGTTCGGAGGAATCGTCGGGTCGGCGATCGTCTGGGGAGTCAAACGGGGCATTTTCTCCAACGAGGCCGGACAGGGCACGGGGCCCCAGGCCGCGGCCGCGGCCGAAGTCCGGCATCCCGCCCAGCAGGGGCTGGTCCAGGCGTTTTCGGTCTACGTGGACACCCTGTTCGTCTGCAGCGCCACGGGCTTCATGATTCTTTTGACCGGAATGTACAACGTCGCCGACGGGAAGGGCGGACAAATCGTCAACAACATTCCCGGCGTCGAAGCGAGCCCCGTCTGGACCCAGATGGGCATCGACACTCTGATCAAGGGATTCGGCGGCTATTTTGTGGCCATCGCCCTCTTCTTTTTCGCCTTCACGACCCTGATGGCCTATGCGTTTTACACGGAATCCAACGTCGCATATCTGTTCAAGAAGAAAAGCTCGCTGGCCATCCAGGCGGCCCGGGTGTTCCTGCTGGGCATGACCTTCTTCGGCGCGATCCGCTCGACCAACCTGGCCTGGGTTATGGGCGACATCGGCGTGGGTTTGATGGCCTGGCTTAACATCATCGCCATCCTCCTGCTGACCAAGGTCGGCTTGGCCACGTTGAAGGATTACGAGGCCCAGCGGAAGGCTAAGCATTTGTATTTCGACCCGGAAAAATTGGGCATCAAAAACGCCGGCATCTGGACGGCGATCCGCCGCCGTTACGAGGCCGAGGACGCCGCCCAAAAATAACCCGGGCCGGAAACAGGCCGCCTGGAGCCCGTCGCGAAATAGTTTCCGGATTCTCTCTCCGCGCTTTATTTCATGATGTTGATGAAGACCGTAATGATGAGGGCGTTCGCGAAATCGATGAAAAACGCCCCGACCATGGGGACGACCAGGAAGGCGCGTGGCGCCCGGCCGTATTTGTCGACGAGGACCTTCATGTTGGCCATGGCGTTGGCCGTCGTCCCCATCATGAAGCCGAAAAATCCGCCGGACATGACCGAAGCTTCGTAGTCCTTGCCCATATACTTGAACACCGGTCCGAGGCAGAAGATCGTGATCAGGATCACCTGGCCGACAAGCACGATGAAGAGGGGAAGCATCAAGCCGGCCAGCTCCCAGAGTCTGAGTGTCATGAGGGCGATGACCAGGAATAGAGAGAGGGCAACGTGGCCGAGGTCGTCGAGCGTGCGCTGGGACAAGCCGATCCAATGGGTGAGATCGTCGACATTCCGGATGATCGCGGCGACGAACATGGCCCCGATATAGGCGGGGAGGGTGATCCCCAATGCGGCGAACCCCTTGCTCACCCAGGACCCGATCCACATGGCGACAAGGAGAACGACCAGGCTTTTAAGAAGAACGAAAGCCTCCTGGTCTTCTCCGCCCGGGGCGGTCGTTTTGGCTTCGGACAGTTTGTCCTCCACGACCTCTTCGGCGATGACGACAGGCGTTTCTCCCTTGTGAGCGTGGGCCTTCCTCAATCTGTTCCGCTCGATCAGACGCGTCGCTACCGGCCCACCCATCAACCCTCCGGAGATGATCCCGAACATGGCCGCGGCGATGGCGATCGTCGCCGCGCCGTTGACGCCGGCCTGCTCGAACAACGGGGCGAAGGCCAGCCCCGTCGCCGGACCTCCGGTCAGGGTCACGGAACCGCTGAGGACGCCGAACAGCGGATGGAGTCCGAAGAGGACGGCGATCCCCGCTCCGAGGATATTCTGAAAAACGGCGGCTACGGCGGCGATCACGAAGAAAAGGACGACCTGCGGCCCGCCGACCTTGAGAAGGGAAAAGCTGGCCCCGAACCCGATCGTAGTGAAAAAGGCGATCATCAAGGGATCGCGGAGCGTGGTGTCGAACGAAAACAAAGTCGTCCCATAGCGATGGGCGATCAGGGCCGCGAAGGCGACCAGCAAACCGCCCACGACCGGCGCCGGGATGTTATACCGGGAAAGCGGCCGGATCCATCGGCAGAGCGCATAACCGATGAAAAGAACGATCCCGGCGAAGGCGACCGTTTGGATGAGGTCGAGGTTCAGCATCCCGATTTTCCTTTCGGCCGTCCGGTCAGTCGCCGGTTTTTTTTCGCCGGGATTTCCAGTAAAAATAGACCGGGATTCCGATCGTGATAAGGCCCAGGCCGGCGAACGAATTCCAGAAGGCCTGGATCAGCGAATTAACGGTCAAAAAGGCCATGGCCAGGATGAACAGGCCGGACGTGACCGGATAGCCCCAGGCCTTGTACGGCCGAGGCAGGTTGGGCTTTGTCTTCCGCATCACGATCACCCCGGCGGCCGCCAGGCCCATGAAGATCCAGTACCCGAACATGGCGAAGGAGAAGAGCTGTTCAAACGACCCAATGGTGCAGAGGACGGACCCCCAGACGGCCATAACGATGATCGAGACGTGGGGGGTGAGAAAGTGGGGATGGACCCTGGCCATGGGCTTGAAAAAGAACCCGTCCTTGGCCATGGCGTAGAAGGCCCGGGGCGCCGTCAACAGGTGGCCGTTGGCCGTTCCGGTGATGGACATCAGGATGATGAAGGCGATGATCGAGGCGCCTGCCGGACCGACCGCGGCCTGCATGACGTCGGCGGCGATGTGCTTGGATTCGGCCATTTCCGACGCCGGGAAGACGTAGAGATAAGCGAGGTTGGCGACGGCATAAAGAAAAACCACGGAGGCGGTGCCGACGAGCATTCCCAGGGGAAGCTTTTTTTGCGGATTTTGGATTTCTCCGGCGCTGTAAGAACTGCTTTCCCATCCTTTGTAGGCCCAGAGAGCGGCGACCAAGGCGACGCCGAAATTGCCGATCAGGCCGCCCGCCGGTTCGGACCCCGGGGACTTTGAGAGAAAATTTCCCGGGCTCCCCTTGGCGAAAAGGAAGACGAGGACGCACATGCCGATCAGGGCGACGAACTTGATGCTGGTCAGGAAGTTCATCAGGCCTGCGCCCCGCCGTACGCCGGTGATGTTCACCGCGGCCAGAATCAGAATCAGGACGATCGAAACCGCCTTGGCCTGGAGGGGCGTAAGGTCGATGAAATAGGGGAGATACTTTGTCGAGAATCCCACGGCCAGGGAGGCCACCGTTCCCGATTCAATGACGATAAAAAGCGACCAGCCGAAGAGAAAGGCGATCATCGGCCCGTAGGCCTCGCGGAGATAGACGTAAATCCCCCCGGCCTGGGACTGGGCCGCGCCAAGTTCGGCCAGTGACAACGCGCCGAAGAGAGTCAAGATGCCGCCGACGATCCAGACGGCCATGATGAGCTCCGGCGTACCGACGACCTTGGCTACGTTGGGTGGATTGATGAAGATGCCCGAGCCGATCATGGCCCCGACGACGATCCCAACAATGCTGAAAACGCCCAACACCCGGGGAAGCTCTTTAGATGGTGTCGCGGCCGAGGAAGGGTTTCGGTCGTGCGTTGGCATGCGCGTATTAGAATGGATTTCCTGCCGGCCTGTCAATTCAGGCCGCGCCGCCGCCGGTTCCGGGGCGCCGGAACCGGTTGACAGAGCGCCGAATCCGGATATATCTTTAAAACTCGCGCGACGCGATTCAGACGACGTTAGACGGGGAAGGAGCAGTCGATCATGGCCGACGGAAAAAGGACCGGCGAAAAAGCCGGATGGATCGGCAGCTGGTTGTGGGGGTTTCTCTGGGTCGTTGTCCTCGCGGTGATTTATCTCTTTCAAAGGAAGACGGTCGAAGGTGTTCTGGGCCTGATCTTATTTTTGATTGCCGTTTTCTTCGTCTTTGTCTTCTCGCCCTGGCGACATCCGGCGAAGCCGTTTTGGACACTCATGCTTCCGCTCTACCTCGTTTTTTTTACCTTGGCAGCCTGGATGATCAGTTCATACGGCGGCTTTAAAAACAGCGGGCTCCATTGGTGGCACCTGTTCTTGATCATTCCGATTCTGAGTCCGCTCGGCGCCGTGGGCGGGAGGAAATGGACGGATGGAGAAAAACCGCGGGCCGGAACGAAAAATCCTGAATCATCCCGTCGGATATAAAAATAATTCGCGTTCGCCCGGGCCGGACCCGGCTCAGTCCTGCATCATGATGTGGGCGAAGACCTTGGCGTCGCCGACCATGGGGGGGGGGGGGGGGGCGGCCTTGGCCCTTTGCATGTCTTCGGTGATGATGGTCACGCCGAATTTCTTTTCGACGGCGCGCACCGCCGCCCGGATCTTGGCGTCGACGTCCTCGAGCCGGTAGTGGGGGAGAATCCGGCAATCCATATAGAACACGTCCTCGCCCGGGATCGTGTTGATGTTCGGGACGTTGGCTTCCTTCTTCGTCGGCTCGAACGTGGAGATCGGCGGTTCGAAGAGAGGATTATTTTCGGGGAAAGCGCGGTAGAGCCGGTCGAGCTTGACGGCGAGATAAGAGGCGGCTTTGAAGGCGTTGATCCCACGCTCGGGCGTCGATCCGTGGGTTTGTTTGCCCAGGATTTTCAATTTCAGCCACAGGATGCTTTTTTCGGCAACTTCGATCTCCGTTCCGTCCGCGTTGCCCGCGTCGGGAACGATGATCAGGTCGCCCTTGCGGAAGGCGGTCGATTTTTTCAGGATGTGGGGGATCCCCTTCGTGCTGCCCGTTTCTTCGTCGGCGACGATGGCCAGGCCGACGTCGTAAGCGGGCGTGAGGCCGAGCGTTTGGAAGGCTTTGACGGCGAAAACGGACGCGATCAGGTCCTGCTGGTTGTCTTCGACGCCGCGTCCGTAGATTTTTCCCGATTCGACCCAGGGCTTGTACGGATCGCCCTTCCAGAGGGACAACTCCCCTGGCGGGACAATGTCCATATGGGTCATGATCCAGATCGTTCGGACCGAGCTCCGGCCGCGGTAACGGGCCAGGATATTGGGGTGGTAACCGGCGGGGGCCTCGAGGTCCGGCGCTTTGATGACCTCGATATCCGTTATCCCGGAGGACCTCAAGTATTTGAGGAGAAATTCCGCCTTCCGGGCTTCGCCTTCGCCGCCGGAGGACGGGGAAACGGCCGGGATGGAGGTGAGCTTGATTTGGAGGTCGATCATCTCGTCCCGGTAAAGATCGAGACGTTCGGCGATTTTAGCGAAGGACATCAGGGTCTCCTTTGCGGCGAAAATCCTTTATAGCATTCCGCGCTCCCGGACGCAAGGAAGAGGGGGGAGTCCCCATCATTTTCCCGTGAATCGAAGTGTGTCCCGCCTAAGATAAGTCACCGCGTAAGGCTTCCTTGCCCTGACTCCCAAAGGTCGTGTAGGACGGGGAAGCACCGGAGAGGGAGCAGGGCGAGCCGCGCGTTTGAAGATGCGCGGCCGTTGCCCGTTGCCCTCACGCCAAGGGCGGGGAGGCCTTAGGGGGAACAATAATAGGGAATACCGCGCGCAAATCACAATGTGTACTGCCTTAGATAAGTCATGGGATAAGGCTACATTGGATGAGAGGCAGGGACGGCGGGACATTCCGCCGGACCGTTGGAGAGAAACCCAGCCCTGGCTCCCAAAGCTCGCGTAGGACGAGCAAAGCTTCGAAAAGGGTTTCTCTCCAATAGTGTCAGGGTTTCCCCCCTCAATAGTGTCCGTCCAATTGACACATTCGTACGGATGTCATACATTTATAAAAAATGCGCATCGGCTTCGACATTCGTCCCTTCCTTAAGCAGGAAACCGGCGTGGGCGTCTACTTCAAAAACCTCCTGTTCGAACTGGCCGCGCTCGACCGGGACAACGAATATTGTCTTTTTTCGGCGTCCTTTAAAGACCGTTTCCCGCGCGCCAAGGTCCCTCCGTTCGCGAAATTAAAATTTGTCGACAAGCGCTGGCCGGTCCGGGCGGTCAACGCGGCCTGGGACATGTTCGGCCGCCCGACGCTCGACCGGGTGTTTGGCGGCCGGCTTGACTTGAGCCATTCGCCCACGCCGCTGTGTCTACCCGCGTCCGGGAAAGCGATCGTCACGGTCTGCGATTTGTTCTTCATGGAAGAGCCCGCGAAGGCCGACCGGGAAGCCCGGGACCGGTTCCTCCGAAAGACCGAAAACTCCCTCCGCTCGGCCGACGGCATCGTCACGATTTCGGAATACAGTGCGCGGGCGATCCAGGACCGGTTCGGCCTCGACGCCGGAAAAATCAAGGTGACCTATCTCGGGTTGAATCGCATCTTTGAGGAACCCTCGACGCCGGAGGAGACCGGAGAAATCCGGCGCCGGCTTGACCTGCCCGGGGACTTTTTATTGTTTGTCGGGGCGCTCGAGCCGCGCAAAAACGTTCCGGCCTTGATCGAAGCGCTGGCCCTGATTCATGAAAAACGCGGGCGCATCCCGCTGGTTTTAGCCGGCCGGTCCGGCGACGACCGGGAGAGGATCGGACAGGCGATCGACAAACGAGGGCTTCAATCCTGGGTGCGCCGGGCGGGGTATCTTTCGGACGTTGAAATCCGGGCCCTTTACCGGGCCGCATCCGCGCTGGTTTTTCCGTCGTACGCGGAAGGGTTCGGCCTTCCCTTGCTCGAAGCGATGGCCTGCGGTCTGCCGGCCGCCGTTTCCGGAGTTTCGGCCCTTCCGGAAATCGGAGGCGAGGCCGCCCTTTACTTCAAACCCGAAGATCCGGAGGACATCGCCCAAACGGTTCTCCGGTTGATGGAAGACGGCCCGTTGCGAGACACCTTGCGTATCCGGGGCGGCCGACAGGCGGGACTTTTCCGCTGGCGGCGGACCGCCGAAACCACTCTCGGCTTCTATCAAGAAACGGTGGGACGCGCATGATTTCAATTTTGTTTGTCTCCCATTCGGCCGAACTCAACGGCGCCGAACTCTGGCTTCTCGGAACTCTTCGCCGCCTCGATCGGAAGATGTTCGCTCCGGCGCTCATCATCCCCCGGCCCGGCCCGCTCGGCCCGGCGGCTGAAAAAGCGAATGTTCCTATCGAGGTCGTCCCGATGAAATGGTGGGTGACGGAAAAGAGGAGAGTTTGGCGCCAGCCCGCGGCCTGGGTGTTGAATCGGCGGGCCGTGCGCCGGATCGCCCGCATCGCCCGCGACCGGGGCGTCGAGGTCGTCTTTTCCAATTCGGCCGCGACGTTCGGCGGCGCCCTGGCCGCCCGCCGCCTGGGCCTTCCTCATGTCTGGTCGATTCATGAAATCCTCGACGGCGACCATGCTTTTCTCCATTACTTTCGCGGGGCCCGGGCGTTGACCAAGTTCATTCTCGATCACTCAGCCCGGGTGATCGTCAATTCCGAGGGGACACGGGCGGCTTTCCCCGATTCGGAAAAAATCGTTCTCGTCTATAACGGCCTGGACATCCGCCCGGCCGATACGGAACTCCGCGAAATCGTCCAGGCCGAGTTCGGGCTGGAGGACGGGGCTCGAGCGATCGGGGTCATCGGGAAACTGTATCCGGGCAAGGGCCAGAAGGAAGTTCTCCAGGCCGTCGCCCGGCTTGCGGACCGGTATCCGGACTTGAAACTCATCTTCATCGGAGCTTCCGCCGATTCCCGGTACGAACAGGACCTGCGGCGGCTTGTCCGCCTGAACCGCCTCTCCCGCCGCGTCTATTTTGCCGGTTTTCGCTCCGACCTTGTGGAAGTCCTCCAGACCTTGTCCGTTGTCGTCGTCGCCTCGGTCGTCGATTCGTTCGGCCGGGCGGCGCTGGAAGCGATGGCCGCTGGTGTTCCCGTTCTAGCGATCCGGGCCGGAGGATTGACCGAAATCGTCCGGCACGGGGAAAATGGATTTTTGGCGGATTCCCGGGACGCCGACGTTCTTTCCGAGGCGCTGGCCGAGATTTTTGATCATCCCGAACGCTGGCCGGCGATCGTCGATAACGGTTTCCGGACGGTCCGGGAAAAATTTTCGATCGAACGCCAGGTCAAGGGTGTGGAGCGGGTTTTGTTGGACGTCTGTGGCCGGACGCTTCTTGTCCCTCCGTCGTCGGATGCAGGCCGGGAGGGCCCTCTCTTCGCCTCCCTCCGCGACCGGGAAGGGGACAGCGGCCGCGGATGAACGCCCCCCTCCTTTCCGTGATCCTGGTTTATTACGACGACCGCATGAACCTGACGCCGTGCCTGGATTCCGTCCTGGCGACGCCCCCGGACATTCCGCTTGAAGTGATCCTGGTCGACAACGCCTCAACCGACGGCGGAATCGAGGACGTCGCAACCGCCTTCCCATCCGTTCGGATCCTCCGGAACGCGGGAAACCTCGGTTTCGGCGCGGCGAACAACCGGGCCGTCCGGGAATCGTCGGGGGAATTCCTGCTTTTTTTGAACACCGATACGATCCTTCAACCCGGGGCCGTGTCGGCCTTGCTTGCGGCTGTCCGCCCGGACGCCGGGGCGGTCGCGGCCGGGCCGCTTCTTTTCCCGAGCGAGGGGAAGGTCCAGGTTTCTTTCGGCAGCCGGGTCGATTTCTTGGGCCAGCTCGTTCAAAAAACTATTTGGAATCCCTTTTACAAGAGGAGGCTTCGCCGGCATCCGGCCGCCCGTGAAGCGGGCTGGCTGAGCGCGGCCTGCTTTCTTTGCCGGCGCTCGGCGTTCGAAGCGACCGGCGGATTCGATGAGGGGTTTTTCCTCTATTTCGAGGACATCGATCTCTGCGTCCGGATGCGCTCGGCCGGCGGACGTCTTCTCTTCGTCCCGGCCGCCCGGGTTTTTCACGAAGGCAGCGCGACGACCGGAATACGCCCGGCCGCAAGCCGCTTCGAATACCGGAAAAGTCAATGGGCCTTCTACCGAAAGCATGCCTCCCGCGGATCGCTCCGACTCCTGCGCGCCTACCTTCGAGGGAATCTCGGCTTTCAAAAACTCATCGGCCGGTTCCGGGGCGAAGAGGGACGATCCCGGTGGACCGCTTACCGTGAATTGTTGAAATCCGGCAAGGGGAACCGGTGAACCGGCTGAAGGTTCTGGAAATGATCGACAAGCCGTCGCTCGGCGGAGGTCAGGCCGTTCTTCTGACGTTGGCCCGACATCTGGACCGGACCCGTTTCGAGGTTTCGGTCTGCGCCAAAAGCGGCGGCCCTCTTGAGGACGAAGTCCGCAAACTCGGGCTGGCCTTTCATCCGGCGGAATTCAAGAAAAAACCGTCAACCGGCCTCGGCCGGGACCTCGCCCGGCTGCTGGCCTCCGAAAAAATCGACATCCTTCATACCCACGGCGGAATCGCCGGCCTGTTCGGGCGGCGGGCCGCCCGCCGCGCCCGGACCCCGGTCGTCGTCCACACCATTCACGGCATCCATTATCTTCATTACCGCAATCCCATCCTTCGGAAGATCTTCATCGGCCTGGAACGGTCGCTGAGCCGGGCGACGTCGGCGGTCGTATGCGTCTCCGAGGCGGACCTCGCCCAGGCTCGGAAATACCGCCTGGCCCCGGACGACCGCCTGCGCCTCGTCCGCAACGGCGTCGCGGTCGTCGATCCGTCCCCGGACTCAGACCGCGGCCGGAGAATCGGCGAACTCTGTCCGCGGCTGAAGCTCCGCGCTCCCGTGATCGGGACGGTCGCCCGTCTGCACCGGCAGAAGGGCGTCGAATATTTCATCAAGGCGTCCCCGGAGATCCTCCGGCGGAATTCGGGGGCGCTGTTTGTCGTCGTCGGCAGCGGGCCTCTTGAAAAACGCCTCCGGGCCAAAATCGATCGGCTCGGGTTGGCCGACCACTTCATCTTGGCCGGGGAGCGGCCGGACGCGATCGATCTGCTGTCCGCCTTTGATATTTTCGTCCTTCCTTCGCTCTGGGAAGGCCTTCCCCTGGTCTTGATCGAAGCCGCCGGGCTCGGCAAGCCCATCATCGCCACGGATATCGACGGATCCCGCGAAATCATCCGCGACGGGGAAACCGGGCTACTTGTCCCTCCGGCCGACCCGGCCGCCTTGGCCGGCGCCGTCCGGCGCCTTTTGGAAGATGCCGCCCTGGCCCGCCGGCTCGGAGAGAAGGCCCGCCACGAGATTCCGCCGGCGTTTGACCTGAAACGCATGGTCGCCGAAACCGAACGTCTTTATCTGGACCTCGCGGCCGCGAAGGGGCTATAATCTCCCCGATGAAAAATGCGCGGGTCGCCCTTGTCCATGACTGGCTCACCGGCCGCCGCGGCGGGGAAAAGGTCCTCGAGGTCCTGGCGGAAATCTTCCCGGAGGCGCCGATTTACACGCTCTTCCATTTTCCCGGGAGCCAGATCCCCGACCTCGAGAAGCGGACCATCCGGACGAGTTTTCTGCAACGGATGCCGTTCCTCCGCAAGCGTTATCGCTATTACCTCCCGCTTTTTCCCCTGGCCGCGGAATTGTTCGACCTTCAGGATTTCGACCTGGTCGTTTCGAGTTCTCATTGCACGGCCAAGGGAATCATCCCGAAACCCGAGGCGCTGCACGTCTCCTATATTCATTCCCCCGTTCGATACGCCTGGAATCAGTATTTCGCCTATTTCGGCCCCGGAAGGCTGGGATTCCCGGCCAAATATATCGTTCCTCCTGTAATCCATCGCTTGAGGAATTGGGACGTGGCCTCCTCGGCCCGCGTGGACCGGTTCATAGCCAATTCCCGGGCCGTCGCCGGCCGGATCGAAAAATACTACCGCCGGCCGGCCGAAGTCATCCACCCGCCGGTCGATACCGAGTTTTTCGTTCCCCCCGCCGCCATGCCCGAGCGAAAATATTTCCTGGTTGTGACGGCGCTCGTTCCCTACAAGCGGATCGATTTGGCCGTCGCGGCCTGCAATCTCAGGGGATATCCGCTCAAGGTCGTCGGAGACGGCCCGGAGATGCGGGCCCTTCGAGCGACGGCCGGCCCTTCGGTCGAATTTTTAGGATCCGTGGAGGGGGCCGAACTCCGCCGTCTTTTCCAGGAGGCCATCGCCCTCCTCATGCCGGGGGAGGAGGATTTCGGGATAGGAGCCGTCGAAGCCCAGGCGTGCGGAACTCCCGTCGTCGCCCTGGGGCGGGGAGGGGTGCTGGAAACGGTCCGGCCCGGCGAAACAGGCCTTTATTTCCAGGAATCGACGCCCACCGGCCTCGCCGCCGTCCTTGACAAATGCCGTGGGTTGACTTTTAATAAGGCCTCTCTTCGCGCCCAGGCTCTGGCGTTTTCCCGGGACGTTTTCCGGACAAAGATGGAGACCCGACTCGCCGCCTTATGGCGGGAATTCAAGGACTCAAAGTGATCGGCAGATACCAGGCTCGCCTTTCGGCCCTCTTCATGGCCAGCGATATCTTGGCCATCGTGGCGACGTTCATTTATTCCTACGCCTTCCGGTTTCATTCGTATTTCATCCCCGTGGACCCGGCCAAGGGAACCCCGACGTGGAGCTCGTATCTGGTCATCCTGCCCCTTTTTCTGGCCGTGCATCTCGGCATTTTCTTTCTTCAGGGTTTTTATAAAAGCCGCCTCCGGCGGACCAAATTCGACGATTTCTTTTCCATCACCGTCAACGCCGCCCTGACGATTCTTGTGGTGATGGCCGTTTCCGGATATTTAAACGCCTACTCCGGAGGTGCGGCGCCGCTGTTCCGGATGAAAATCGTGAAGCTTTCCCACCTCTTTTTGGTCGTCTATTTCATCGGGGTGATTCTCACGATTTCCTTTTTCCGCAACCAGATCTATTTTTTCATGAAACGGCGCTTCGCCCGCGGCCTCAACCTGCGAAACGTCCTGGTCGTCGGCGCGGGGGAAATGGGCGTGGCCGTCGCCCAAAAGTTGCTCCAGTATAAAGACCTCGGGTTCGTGGTCAAGGGCTTTCTCGACAACCACATGCCGGCCGGAAAAAACGTTCCGATCGACGGCGGCGTTCCCGTGATCGGAACCGTGTCCGATCTCGGCAAGGCCATCGAGGCCCAGAGCATTCAGGAGGTCTATGTCGCCCTCGAGCTGAAAAACTACCCGGAAATCCTGGAAGCCCTCCAGGTCGTCAACAAATACCCGGTCAGCGTCCGCCTCATCCCGGACCTTTTCCAGCTCCTGACCTTGAAAGCCAACGTCCAGGACTTGGACGGGTTTCCCGTGATCTCGGTCGACGAAGTCCCGCTCCGCGGCGCCAAGCGTGTTTTCAAACGGCTGTTCGACTTCATCGTGTCGGGGCTCGCCCTGTTGGTCCTTTCTCCGCTCCTGCTCGTCGTGGCGATCATCATCAAGGCGACATCCAGGGGGCCGGTTTTCTACCACCAGGAACGGTTCGGCTTGGACGGCAAACGGTTCAACATTCATAAGTTCCGGACGATGGTCACGAACGCCGAAAAAACGACCGGACCGGTCATGTGCGTGCCCGACGATCCGCGGATCACGAAAATCGGCCGGCTGCTGCGGAGATTCAGCCTCGACGAATTGCCCCAACTCGTGAACATTGTCCGGGGAGACATGAGTCTGGTCGGCCCGCGTCCGGAACGGCCGGAATTCGTCAAGGAATTCACCGACAACATTCCGAAATACATGCTCCGTCACAAGATGAAATCCGGGTTGACGGGGTGGGCCCAGGTCCACGGCCTCCGGCAGGGGACGTCGATCGAGAAGCGGCTCGAACACGACTTCTATTATATCCAGAACTGGACCTTCGCCCTGGACCTGAAAATCATCTGGATGACGCTCCGGCGCGGTTTTATCGACCGCTCCATGGGCTGACGGCCGGTCAGACCGGTTTGGAAGAGCGGCGCTCCCGGAGAATGCGGAGGCCGCGCAGGTAGTAAAGAATCCATGAGGCCAGCGTGAGCGCGGCCGTGATCCCGTAAATCGCGACCATCCACCCGGCTTTTTTCCCCAAATGGTTCGTCAGGAGAACCAGAAAAACGGTCCCGACCTGGAACGCCGTCGTCAGTTTTCCGATGATCGTCGGCAACACGGGCGTAATCCCGAACGTCAGGTAGGCCCAAAGAACGCCCCCGACGATCATCAGGTCGCGGGCGAAGACGATGAGCGTCAGTCCGAGCGGAATCCGGTTGGGGCCGACGACCTGGGGAAGGGTCAGGAGGATATAGGACGCGGCCATGAGGAGCTTGTCGCCGGCCGGGTCCAGGATCGCGCCCAGTTTGCTCCGTTGATGCAGATGGCGGGCGATGAATCCGTCGAACAGGTCCGAGATCCCGGCGATAAAGAAAATGACGAGGGGTTCGATGGTCTGCCGCTCCAGAAGGGCCCAGACGAACAGGGGAACCAGAAGGATGCGGAAGGCGCTGAGGACGTTAGGGACGGTGACGATGGAGGAAACCCATCCTTCCGTTCCCGGATTTTTCGGTTTGCTCATTTCCCCGGCTCTTTCGCCAATTCGGCCAGAAGGTCCAGGATCCGGATCGCCTCCGCTCCGGTCACCGGCTGTCCCGGCCGGAAGGTCCGGTCGGGGAAGACGTCCATGACCTGGTAAGATACGGCGAGGATGATCGGCGAGGCGTAAGGATGTTCCGGCGGCACGTCCGCTAGATTGATCCGTTCGGCCGGAATTTGGGCGACGATCGTCCGGCCTTTTTTATTGAGGAAATCGATCAGACGGACGACCGTTTCGGCCAATTCAGCCCGGTTCATCGTTTTTTTCGGCTGGAACGTGTGATTGGAATAAACCTCCATGATCCCGGAGGCGGCGACCTTGACGATGAAGGTGCGGGCCCAGGAGGTCGAGATGTCGACGAGAACGGGCGGCCGGATCGCGGTCCCGATCCAGATGTCGTTGAACTTCGCCCCGATCAGGGCGGCCACGTCTTCCTTGGCGACCGCTCCGCGTTCGGGGATTTCCCGGTATTCGTCGGGAAGATCAACGACTCCCAGCCGGGCTTTCAGGGCGTTCAGGCGTTCGGCGACCGATTTGTCGGCGGGATCGAGCGCCTGCAGGCGCTGATACGCGTCGAGGCTTCGGGAGAATTGGTTCATTTGATACAGCGCGTCGGCGTACTCGCGGAGGACGGTTCGATCCAGGGGATTGTTTTCCGAGGCGAGCCCAAGGTGAAACAAAGCTCTCGGGTAATTTTTCTCCCGAACGAAAAATCGGGCGAGCGAGAGGTGGGCGATCTGAAGTTTCGGGGCGTATTCGAGAGCTTTGAGGTACGCCTCCTTGGCCTCCGCCGTTTTTCCGGACCGGGTCGCCGCGTCGGCGTCGAGGATCAAGCCCTCGACGATCGCCGTCCGCAACTCGTCCGCTTCTTTACTGGCGAAGAGATTTTCAGGATCCCGTTTCAACACTTCGAGGTAGGATTTCAAGGCGTCCTCTCTCCGGCCCCATCTCCGGTAAACCTGTCCCAACCCGAGATAGGAGGTGACTGCGTCCGGGGAGACGCCGAGGGAACCGAGAAAATCGGCCTCAGCCGCGCCGATTTCGTTGCGGAGGAGGGCGACATAGCCCATCGCCGTCCAGAAGAACGGGTGGTTTTCCCCGAGACGAAGGATCTTTTTTTCGGCCTTGTCCGCCCGTTCCAATCGGAGGAGGGTCCAGACTTTGTCGACGGCGATCCGGTCGTCGAGGGAGAGCCCGGCGGTGATTTCGGCCGGCGGATTTTCGAGGTAGATCGTCGGATTTACGGGCGGGGTCATAGTCGCGCAAGCGGCGGCGGCGAGGACGGCCGCCACCATTCCAGCCGTTTTCTTTACCACGTCGGTTCTCCTGCGACGATATAGGCCGAGAGATCGATGATTTGCGAAGGATCGGCCATGATCCGGGCCTCACGATAATCCGCCCCTTCCCGCCGTTTCAGAATCAGCGACCGTTTCCGAAGCGAGGCCCAAATGTCCTCCTGGTTATGGGGGACGCGGATATAAAATAACCGGAGGCCTTGAAAAAGTAAAGAGCGGATGCGGTTTTTCAAGGCGGGGAGGCCGTCTCCCGTCGCGGCCGAAAGATAAACCCCTCCCTCCGCGGTTTCGTTTCGGGCCAGAAGCGCGCGGCGGTCCGGGAGGCGGTCGATTTTATTGTTGACCCGGACGCTCGGAATGCCTCCGGCGCCGATTTCGGCCAGGATTTTCTCCACGGATTTGGCCTGGGCCTCCGCGTTCGGGGCGGAGAGGTCGACCACGTGGAGAATCAGGTCGGCTTCGAGCACCTCCTCGAGGGTCGCTTTGAATGAAGCGAGAAGGGCCGGGGGAAGGCGTTTGACGAAACCGACCGTGTCGCTTAAAAAATAGGGCAGCCCGTCGGGGAGCGAGGTCCTCCGGACGAGCGGATCCAGCGTGGCGAACAATTGGGGCGAGGTGAAGGCGGATTCTCCGGCTAAGCGGTTGAACAGAGTCGTTTTTCCAACGCTCGTGTATCCGACGAGGGCCGCCAACGGAACAAGGCTTTCCTTCCGGCTCCGGCGCTGGCCCGCCCGGCGCTTGGCGACCGCCTTGACGTCGTGCCGGATCCGGGCGATCCGGGCTTCGATCCGGCGGCGGTCGGATTCGAGTTTTGTTTCGCCGGGTCCGCGGGTTCCGATTCCGCCGCCGAGCCGCGAAAGCGTCTTGCCTTTTCCGGTCAGGCGGGGAAGAAGGTAGTTCAATTGGGCCAATTCGACCTGCATTTTCCCTTCGTTGGATCGGGCCCGCCGGGCGAAAATATCCAGGATCAACTGGGTCCGGTCGATCACCCGCGCGTCCAGGGCCTGTTCCAAACTCCGCTGTTGCGACGGCTTTAAGTCCTGATCGAAGAGAATTAGATCGGCGCCCGTCTCGTTCAGAATCGTTTTGATTTCGTCGACTTTCCCCTCGCCGATGAACGTGCGGGCGTCGGGCGAGGACCGGGTCTGGAAAACCTTCCGGACGATTTGGGCGCCCGCCGCCCGGGCCAAATCCTCGAGTTCGGCCATGGATTCGATCGCGTCTATTTTCTCCCGGGAGCCGATCATCAAATGGACAAGAACGGTTTGGTTCATCATCGGCTCAGGCCGTTCCCAGCCCGGCGTCGAGAATTTCGGCGGGGTCGGTTTCGTCCGGGTTGATCCATCGGACGTCCGCCGTTTTCCGGAACCAGGTCATCTGGCGTTTGGCGAAATGGCGGGTGTCGATCTTCGTGAGGGCGGCGGCCTCCGCGGGACCGAATTCTCCGCGGAGAACCCGGAGGACGTGTTTGTATCCGAGGGCCTTGAACGGCGCGGCCGAATCCGGCACACCTCGGGCGAGCAGAGCCCGTGTTTCCTCGATCAAACCCCGTTCAAACATCCGGTCGACGCGTTCTTCAATCCTCCGGTAAAGATCCGCCCGCGGCCGGTCCAGCCCGATTTTGATGAGATCTTCATCCTGAAGGCGGCTTTTGGTCTGCCGGAAATGATCGGAAAGCGGCCGGCCGGTGAGGACGTGGATTTCGAGAGCACGGATGATTCGAACCCGGTCGCGGCGGCCGGTCCGGGCCGCGTATTCAGGATCGACGGCGGCCAGGCGCTCCCAGAGGCGCTCCGGGCCGTTTATCTGCGCCTCGGCGTCGAGAGCGAGACGGACGGCTTCGTCCCGTCCCGGTCCCGGGAAAAGCCCGCCTTCCAGGGCCTTGAAATACAAGCCCGTCCCCCCGACGACGAGGGGGAGCCGCCCCCGTCCGCGGATGGCCGTGATCGCCTCCAGGGCTCGGGCGGCAAAATCGGCGGCGTTGAACTGAGTCCCCGCATCGGCGACGTCGATCAGGTGATGGGGCACGCGGGCCCGGTCTTCGGGCGAAGGTTTGTCCGTTCCGATGTCGAATCCGCGATATACCTGCATGGAATCGCAACTGATGATCTCGCCGCCGCGCGCTTCCGCCAGGCGCAGGGCAACGGCGCTCTTTCCGACCCCGGTCGGGCCGACGATGAAAACGAGAATTCGCTCAAAGGACGGCAAGGCGGGTGATGAGGACGGCCGTCAGGGCGGTCGTCAGGAGGAGAAGGGCGAGGGTTTGCCGGCGGCTCAGACGCATCCGATTTTCTCCAGGTTCCGCACGAGGGCGGTTTCCTGAGACGGCCCCAGGGTTTTTTTGACCGCCAGCACTTCGGCCGTCAGGATCTCGTCATATCCCTGGACGATGGTTCGAAACACCTCCTCCGGCAAATGTTCGACGCTCAGCCGGAGGGCGGCATCCACTTCGACGCGTCCGTCGAATTGAAGGGCCATCTTCTGGAAGATCGGGCCCAGGGAAGGCCTGACCTCGTCCAAGGCCCGGTTCAAGACGGTACTGGCGACCGGACCGATTTCCTTGGAAACGAATTTAAAAATGAAGGCGCATATTTCGTTGAGGGCTTTGAGAATCCGGCCCTGTTCCGCCCCCGGCGAGATGACGGGAGTGCCCTTTGACGGGGAGGATTCCGCGGGCGATAGAATTCCCAGACAAAAAAAGGCGAATAAAATTTTCCGGTTTTCGCGGGCGCCGAGTTCGCTCCGTTCCTGAAACCGTCGGATGGAGGCCGCGTCGCTCAAGATCTGGAGGGCGTAGCGTTCGGGAGGTTCGAATTTCAGGAGGGGGAGAAAGAACGGGGCGGAGACGCGGATCGGCTCTTCCTCACCCGGAAGGATACGGGCGACCAAGGGGTCGTTGTGCATCTGCCGGATTCCTTCGAGTATCAGGTCGGGCGTTTGAAGCCGCCCGAGCCGATGGCCGCCCGGAAGAACGATCTCGGGATTGAAGGAGAAATCGCCCTCCTCCCGGTCGAAAAGGGCGAACAGCCGCCGGACGAAAAAGGATTCCGCCAGGCTCCAAAGAGGGATCGGGGCGAGCAACCCGAGCTCGCTCAGCGATTTGAGAAGCGAGATGTTCTGGGCCGCGGACGAACGCTCGACCCGGGTCGCCTGTTCCCCGGTTAAAATTTTTTTGCGGGCCAGGGCGGAGAGAAAATCCTTTGGATCGTCCCCGGTCTGGGCGACGAGGATATGACCTTTGTCGAAAAAAAGAAATCGTTCGCCCTTTTCGCTCCGGACAAGAAGGCGGCCGGACCGTTCCTGTCGCCAGAGGTCGAACAGGACGCGGGGAAACGGCGTTTCCGCCAGCGTTCCTTCTACGGGCCTTTCCTTCGGCATGTCTCTAATTTATCGTTCGGCCTTGCCTCTGTCAACGGACACTCTTGGAGAGAAACCCATTCTTGGGTTTCTCTCCAGGCTTTGCGGCCCTCCCCGCCCTTGGCGCGAGGGCAACGGGCAACGGCCGCGCATCTTCGATGGCACGGCTTGCCCTGCTCCCCCTCCGGGGCTTCCCCGTCCTACACGACCTTTGGGAGTCAGGGCAAGGAAGCCTTTCGCGATGACTTGTCTTAGGTTGGGCACGAGGCTTTGCTCGCCCTACATACCCTTTGGGTATCAGGGCATTTTGATTCTCGCAAGGCATTCCTTTTCAGGGCTTCTCTCCTGGCTTTGCAGGCTTTGCAGTCCTCCCCACCGCTTCGGTGCGAGGGAAGGCCGACGGCATTGTGATTAGCCCGCGTCGTTTGCTATTGAATTGAGTTTTCGGCAATGGGACAACCGCCGGCGGCGGGGAGTCGCTTCTTCCGGAAGAAAGGCCGGACGGAATCAACCCAAGAACGATTTGCCGAGAAAGCCGATGGCGATATTCACCGCGGCCTTCACCGCCCAAAAGGCGTAGGACAGAATCATCCCTTTTTTCACCGGGATTTTCAAAACCGCGGCGAGCCCGTAACCCAGCACGCCGAACATCCACAGCTGAAAAAAATCGACCTGGCTGAGGAGGATATAGGGCGTGGAGGTGAATTCCGCTTTCGGGGCAAGCAGGGCCAGGCTGGTCGTCGTTTGGATCACCGATTTTCGGACGAGGATCAGAACCGCCCGGACGAGATTGCCGAGCAGCCCGTCAATCAGCTTGGCGTGGAGAAAAACGGAAAGGACCGGAACGAAGGATCCTTCCGACGAGAATATCCGTCCCAGGATCAGAAGAAACAGGGCCTGGATCCCGAGGATGATCGCGGTAAAGACCGGCGTGACGACGATCGATCGGAAGACAAGCGTCGCGGGCTTCGGATTTTCCATCTTGGCAAGCATTTCGTCGAATCGTTCCTTGCCCAGGCGCTCCTGGATCTTGACGTTGTCCTTCATGCCCGCGACGTAGTCTTTCACGCCATACGGCGCCGTGACGTAGGAAAAAACGGCCGTCAGAAGGAGGATGAGAATCAGGATCGCCGCGATCGGCTTCGGTTTTTGGGCCACGTCGGCCATCGTCGGGGCGGGTTCGAAAAAAACGCCCTGGATCCGTTGCGGGAAGGTCATGTCAGGCTCCTTTCCGTTCTTCGCGTTCGAGTCCGCCGTCGCGGAGATAGATGATCCGGTCGGCCTGTTCGGCCACATTCCGGTCGTGGGTGACGAGGATGATCGTGTGGCCTTCGGTATGAAGCTTGTGAAAAATCTTCAGGATTTCCTGGCCGGTCTTGGAATCGAGGTTGCCGGTCGGCTCGTCGGCCAGGAGCAGGGCCGGATCGTTGACGAGGGCCCGGGCGATCGCGATCCGCTGGCGTTCTCCGCCCGACAGTTCGGGCGGGTGGTGGTCCATGCGGTCAAGCATGTCGACTTCGGCCAGAGCGGCCCGGACTTTCGTCTCCCGTTCCTTCTTTTTCGTCCCCTTATAGATCAGCGGCAATTCGACGTTGCGGAAGGCCGTGGCCCGCGGCAAAAGGTTGAACACCTGAAAGACGAACCCGATTTCACGGTTCCGGATACGGGCCAGGTCGTTTTCGGTCATCGAGGAAGCGAGTTGTCCATTCAGGGTGTACGTGCCGCTCGTGGGCGTATCGAGACACCCGATCAGGTTCATCAAGGTCGATTTCCCGGAGCCGGAGGGGCCCATAATGCCCAGAATCTCCCCTTTCCTGACTTCAAAGGACACCCCGCAGAGGGCCTTGACCTGGGTCTTCCCCAAATCGTAGATCTTGCAGAGGTTCTCGACCTTGATGACGATCGCGGGAGGCACGCTCATTTCTTGACTTCGTCCTTCTTAACTTCCGGTTTGATCAAATCCCCGTCCTTGAGGACCCGGAGAGTGTCGTAAGGCCCCGTGACGATTGTCTGTCCCTCGGTCAGCCCGGCCGCAATTTCGATCGACAATTCTCCCATGATGCCTTTTTGAACGGGGACGAATTTGGCCCGCTCATTCTCGACCAGGAACACGCCCTCCTCCGTCTTTTCGTTGGATTTCGAAGCGGGCTCGCCCGCCGCGGCGACCTTGTCCCGGACGACCAGGGCCGAAATCGGGATGGCCGGGACGTTGTCTTTCTGGGCCGTGATGATGTCGGCGCTTGCGGACAAGCCGGGTTTTAGCCCGGGGGAGGGGTTAGCCAGGGTTACGACCACTTTGAAATCCTTGGATTCCTGGGTGGTCGAGGTCACGGTGGATTTCTGCAGGGCGGAGGACCCGATTTCGGTCACCTGGCCCTTGAAGACCTGGTTGGGAAAGGCGTCGACCTTGACGTCGGCAGTCTGGCCCAGAACGACGCCGACAACGTCGGTTTCGTCGACTTCCACCTCGACTTCCATCACCGAAAGGTCGGCGATGGTCATGAGCACGGTCCCGGGATTGTTCATCGTCCCGATGATGGCGACTTCGCCTTCCTCGACCCGGAGGCTCGTGATGATGCCGTCAATCGGCGCGGAGAAAACCGTCTTGGAGAGATTATCCAGAGAGCTCTTCAGGGAAGCCCGCGCCTGGTCGATCTGGAAGTCGATGGCTTTCAACGACGCTTCGGAAATGTCCCATTGGACCTTGGCCTGTTCCAGTTGTTCCTGGGAGATCAACTGGTTGTCATAGAGGTTCTGCTGCCGTTCATAGTAGCTTTTGTTTTTGGCCAGCGTGGCCTCGACTTTGATCCGTTCCGCCTGGGAGCTTTGAATAAAGGCCCGGTCGTGGTCGGCGTTGGCTTCGTATTGGGAGGGGTCGAGGCCGAGAAGAAAATCGCCGTGTTTGACTTCCTGGCCTTCCTGGACGCCGATTTTAATGATCCGGCCCGGAATCTGGGCCGACAAGTTGATGTTTTTTTTCGGTTTGATCTCGCCGGAGGCGGAGATGATGGACGTCAGGTTCTTGCGGCCGACTTTTTCGACCGTCGCCTTGATCGATTTTTCCCTTTGGCTCGACAGGTTGAGGAGAATGACGACGCCGATGAGGGCCGTCCCGGCGATGATCAGAATCCTTTTTGTCTTCTTTTTCATGATAAACGCCTCGTCCGGATGAGAATCATAATCTATTACGGGGGAAAGGCCAAAAAGTTTATCATATTGAATCACCGTCCGGCATGCTTTATGATACCCGGGCATGGCCGAGTATGCGCGTTATCTGGAGGCCGCCCGGGACGTCGCCCGCGAAGCGGGAGACATCCTCGAGCGAGACTACCATCGCCGGGGCGCCGTTTCCTTCAAGGGCGAGATCGATCTCGTCACTGAAACCGACACCGCGTCCCAAGCCCTGATCCACGACCGGATGGCGGCGCTTTTTCCCGGCCATGACTTCCTGGCCGAAGAGGGGCTCCGGAACATTACCGGAGCCGAATTCCGCTGGATCATTGATCCGCTTGACGGCACGACGAATTTTGCCCACCGGTTTCCCTGGTTCTGCGTTTCCATCGGTCTGGAGCACCGGGGGGTTCTCGTCGCCGGGGTCGTTTTCAACCCGATGAACGGGGAACTGTTTTCCGCGGAAGCCGGCGGCGGGGCGTTCCTCAACGGGGACCCCATCCGGGTGTCTTCCGTCGGAGACATCGGTCGGAGTTTGGTGGCGACCGGATTCCCCTACGACATCCGCGAATCGCGGACCAACATGGACGCCCATGACCGCTTCCTCCTGGCCGCTCAGGCCGTCCGGCGGTGCGGTTCAGCGGCGATCGATCTCTGTTATGTCGCCTGCGGGCGGTTCGAAGGTTTTTGGGAATTGAAGCTCAACCCTTGGGACACGGCCGCCGGGGCGGTCGTGCTCGCCGAGGCCGGCGGCCGGCTCACGGATTTTCATGGCCGCCCGGCGGACATCTACGTCCCCGAACTCTGCGCCAGCAACGGTCTCATCCATCAGGCCATGCTCGGCCTACTTCGGGAAAAATGATCCGCGCGTTCGCTCTCGTCCTGGTTCTGGTCCGCTTTTTCAGCGGGCTCCCGCCCGGGCCCGGGAGGGAAAATCCCGGCTCCGACCGGCCGGATGGCTATGCCCTGGTGAAAACGGTCGGCGTCTCCGGCGCGTCCGGATGGACGGACGCCGGCTTCGACGTTCTTGTGGATCAGGAGTTCTGGTTCGAGGCGACCGGCACGATCTGCCTTCAAACCGGAAATCCCGAGGCTTATTGCGACCCCGAAGGCATCAAGATCCGGACCATGCAGCAACCGCTTCCGGAGAGCAACCTCGGCTGCCTCGTTGGCAAGGTCCTCCAGGATGTCGCGACCGTCGAGGACCCGGAGACAAAGGAAAAAACGGTCCGGGAATTCGGCACGGTGTTTTATATCGGGAAGGCCGGCCGGGTCAGGATGCCGGCCGACGGCCGGCTGCTCCTCGGCCCCAACGAGAATGTGACCGGGGACAACGACGGGGCGTTCTCCGTCCTCATTTACCGCCGGAACTAGTGTCCCGTCTTTTAAGTTCCTTGCCTTTATCTTCTGAAGAGACGGGACACTTCCAAGGAGGAGTCAAGCTCCCCCTTCGGCGCTTCGCTGAACCCCAGTCCTCATTTGACACTCCCGACGTCAAATGAGGACAAACTCCCCGGCGGTGTTGCTTTTAGGAAATGATCTCTATTTGTGCAAGATATTTTCGAGACGCAACACGAGAAACTCAGTCGCCGTTTTTGCGGGCCAGGAACTTCTCCAGAAACTGGGTGTCGTACGTTCCGGCGATGAAATCCGTATTCGCCAGGATCATAAGATGGAGGGGGATGTTCGTCTTGATGCCGACGATCGTCGTCATTTCCAGGGCGGTCTGCATTTTCTTGATGGCCAGGAATCGCGACGGCGCGTAGGCGATGATCTTGGCCACGAGCGAATCATACGTGGGCGGAATTTTCCAGCCGCAGTAGGCCCCTGAATCGACCCGAATCCCCTCGCCTCCGGGAAGGACCAGGAAGTCGATCGTTCCCGGTGAAGGGGCGAAGGTGGCCGGATCCTCGGCGTTGATCCGGCATTCGATGGCGTGGCCTTTCATTTCGAGCTCGAAGGGGAAATTGACTTTTTCCCCGGAGGCCGCCCGGATCTGGGCCTTGACCAGGTTGATGCCGTAGACCATTTCCGTGATCGGGTGCTCGACCTGGACCCGGGTGTTGGTTTCCATGAAATAGAACTTTTTCTCTTCGTCGACCAGGAATTCGAACGTTCCCAGGTTTTCGTAGCCGAGGTATTTGGCCGCATCTTCGACGGCCTTCATCATCTTTTTGCGAAGCTTCTCGTCGACGAACGGAGACGGGGTTTCCTCGATGACCTTCTGATACTTCCGCTGGACGGAGCATTCCCGCTCGCCGAAGACGATGATGTTGCCCTTTTTATCGCCGATGACCTGGATTTCGATATGGTGGGCCCCAACGATATACTTTTCGAGGTAGAGGGACGGATCCCCGAAGGCGTTTTTCGCCTCGTTCTGGGCGATCGGAAACTGTTCTTCGAGGTGATTCGCGTTACGGCAGATCCGCATGCCCTTGCCGCCGCCTCCGGCCGAGGCCTTGATGATGACGGGATAGCCGATCTTTTGGGCGATTTTTTTTGCCTCGGCGACGTCTTCGAGGATCTTGTCGCTGCCCGGAACGACCGGAACCTTGGCCCTGATCATTTCCTGGCGGGCCCGGTTTTTGTCGCCCATGAGGCGGATGATCGAAGGCGGCGGGCCGATGAAGGTGATCCCCTCGGTCTCGCAGATCTCGGCGAACCGGGCGTTTTCCGCCAGGAAGCCGTATCCCGGATGGATCGCGTCGGCCTTGGTAATCTCGGCGACGCTGAGAATGTTCGGGATGTTCAGGTAGCTGTCCTGGGCTTTGGCCGGGCCGATGCAATATTTTTCGTCGGCCAGCATCGTGTGGAGCGACATCTTGTCGATTTCGGAATAGACGGCTACGGTTTTGATGCCCAACTCCTTGGCGGAGCGGATGATGCGGAGGGCGATTTCCCCGCGGTTGGCGATTAAAATTTTCGAAAACATCTCGCCTCACGCCTGGGGAACGATCAAAAACAGCTTCTGTCCGAATTCGACGGGTTTGCCGTTCTCGACGTAAATATCCTTGATGACGCCGTCGGCGTCCGACTCGATCTCGTTCATAAGCTTCATGGCTTCGACGATGCACAGGGTTTGTTTTTTCTTGACCACGTCGCCGATTTCGACGAACGGGGGGGAGCTCGGAGAGGGAGCGCGGTAAAATGTCCCGACCATGGGGGAAAGAACGGCATGGGACTCGCCCTTGGCTTCCGCGGCGGAGTCCTGACCGGTTCCGGCGGCCGGGTAAGCGTCGACCGGGCCGGCGCCGGCGAACGATGGCCGGTTATTGAAAGCAGCCGGGTAATTCCGGCCGATCTTGATTTTAAAGCCTTCGATTTCCAGTTCGAATTCGGCCAGATTTTTATCCTCGAGAAGCTTGATGATTTTATTGATTTCTTCGAAGTCGATTTTCGGAGCCATATTCTCCTCCTGAGAAGATTGGTCCATCTTGTTTATTTTCTTCGTGTTAATAATTTTCCCGAGATTATGTTGAAAAATTCTTCAATACCTTAACCCAGCAACCGAGTACTGTCAAGAAAAAACAGAAAAGATATATCGTAAAATCAGCGCTTATTGGAGAAATTGACCCTTCGGCCGGCGCACCAGACGTCGCGAACTCTGAGTTTGTAGTCAAGCAAAACGATATCGGCGTCGGCGCCGGGGACAATCGCTCCTTTCCTTTTCTCCAGACCCAGAACCCGCGCCGGGTTGATCGTCGCCAGGGGAAGGACGTCCTCCAAAGACCACCCGCTCCAATTCATGATGTTCCGGAGCGCCTGGAGAAGGCTTAAATTGCTGCCATAGAGGCGCCCCTCGGCCGTTTGGAGAGGGTCTTTTCCGGTGCAGGCGTTCCGCGTGGCGTCCGTGACGAGGACGACCTTGTCCTCCGGCTTCGCTTGAAGAACGAGAAAAACCGTCGCCGGATGGAGATGCCGGCCGTCGGCGATGATTTCCACGGAGGCGTGTTCGTTTAGAAGCAGGGCTCCGGCCAGCCCGGGCTCGCGGTGTTCAAAGCCGCGCATGGCGTTAAAAAGATGCGCGCCGTGGGTGATCCCCGCGTCGAATCCGTGAATCGCCTCGTCGAAACCGGCATCGGAATGGCCCGCGGCGGCGACGATCCCGCGCCGGACCAGGAACTTGATCAGGGCCGGGGCACCGCGGAGTTCAGGAGCTAACGTCACGATACGAACCGGGGTCCGTGAAATTCGGAGATATTCCCGGATTTCGGCCTCGTCGATTCGCCGGACGGCGGAGGCGGGCTGGGCGCCGCATCTTTCCTTGGAAATGAAAGGTCCCTCCAGATGGATTCCCAGGATGTCCGGCCCGATGGGTTCGGAGGACGATACAGACCCCTTTTTTCTCCGGGGTCGGGCCGCGTCGACTGCGGCGATGGCCTTCCGAAGGGCGGGGCGCGAAGCCGTCATCAACGTGGGCACGATCGAGGTCGTCCCCCTCCGGACGTGGGTTTCGAGAATCGTCCGGACTGCCGCGACCGTCCCGTCCATGTAATCCGCGCCGCCGCCGCCGTGCTGGTGGATGTCGACGAAGCCGGGAACGGCGACGAGATTAGGAGCATCGACGACGTCCATCTCGAACCGGCCGGACCGATCGTGGACGTGCCGAACGGCTTCGGCGATTTCCTTGTCGCGGCCGACGGCGATGATCCGGCGCCCGTGGATCAGGACGGCGCCTTTGCGGATTTCGTGTTCGGGGGTGAGGACGACGCCGGCCCGGATCAGCGTATGGGGGATGGGCGGGCGCCCTCTTCGTTTGATCGACGGAGTCTTTTTCCGGTTCGCCGGCCCGGCGGCTTTGGACATTGCGTTCTTCTCCTCGGTTGCTTTCCTCGCGTTCAGATCTTTTTCCATCCGGCGGCGATTTCGTTCCGGAGGGACTCCAGAGCCCGGCGGGCCTGGGCCTCCGTTTTTGCCTCGGCCAGCACCCGGATGATCGGTTCGGTGTTCGAAGGACGGACATGGATCCAATGGTCCGGGAAATCCACTTTCAGCCCGTCGAGCAGATTGACGACCCCGGTGTTTTCATAACGTTTTTTGAGGATGTTGATCAAACGATGGGCCCGTTCCGCCGATCCCTCGATCCGGTCCTTGAGCAGGACGTAGCGGGGGAGGGCCCGGACCAGGGCGGAAACCGGTTTGCGGCCCGCCGCCAGGGCTTCCAGGACCAGGCCCATCGCCGCAAAACTGTCGCGGCACG
>JAPKZG010000092.1 GCA_026393895.1 Candidatus Aminicenantota bacterium | reverse complement strand
CTTTTGAAAAAATAGAGGCAATCTCATCCCAGCGTTTTTCATATTCGTCATATTTAGCATAAAGGATACGGCCGATACTTGCTTTGTCGGTTTTTGCGGGTTTGAGCCTGCAATCATATACCGCGAATTCTTCAAAATCCGTAAGAATCGAAAGAGACAGTTTTGCCGACCAAGCATAGCGCCGAAGCTGGAAGGCCGGGCTGACGTCCTCCTTGATGTTGACGAAGGGCTTTTTCGCCTCAACGAAAAATTTGCGCGTACCGCCGACACGAAAGGAATAATCAGGCGCTTTGGTGGCTGTGCCGATTTTTACCGCGTCCTCGTGGATCACCTCTTTATAAGCTTCGGCGTAGCCTTGTTTGTTTGAAACGTCCCATCCTAGAGTTTCGAAAAACGGGTCAAGAAATTCCCGGCGGAGCTGGGTTTCGTTGTAGGTGGAAGCAGAATAGGAAGCAAGGTTTTCGGAAAAGCGATTGATCAGATTTTTAATCGTTTGAAGGGGATTCATTGATTACTCTGAAAAGTCCCAAATTTACTAAAATAGATGTTTTTCGATGAATAAACGAGCTTGAATTGCCGAAATTATCCCGGCCGTCGGATAAAAAATTACAATTTTTCTATTCCTCCGGCTTGCGGATTCGATGTTGATTAAAAATCCCATCCCGCCACCGCGGACAAGCATAATTTCCAATTTGGGAGATGTCAAGGAAGAATAAAACGGTATTAAACCAACGTGAATATGTCTTATTGGGGAGCCGCTTGAATGGAACTTGTTTCCAAGATGAGCCGGCGGAGGGAAGGACTTGGGGGGGCTTTCAGCAGGGCTTGACAACGATTGGTCAAATATTTATACTGATGGTATAAAATATTGAGCATATGCCCCAAATAATAGACTTTATCACGCCGACGACCCTCAGGGTGCTGGGGCACTTCACTGCCTGCCCTATGGCCGAATTCCACGAGAGGGAAGTCATGAGGGCCACGGGGGTCAGCAAGGGTTCGGCCAACCGCATCCTCCGCCGGCTCGCGGCGTTGTCGCTCCTGGAACGCGCGGAGAAGGGTCGCATGGTCTTTTACCGCCTGAACGCGGGAGACCCCTTCGTCCGGCAGTTGAAAATCGCCGAAAACGTTTGGGCCCTGAGGTTTTTCGTTGACGGACTGAAGGAAACGGCCCGGAAGGTGCTCCTGTTCGGAAGTTGCGCCGAAGGAACGGATGTCGCCGAAAGCGACATTGACGTCCTCATTCTGACGGACGACAAGAAAACTGCGGGTGAAAAAGTCAGCGTGTTCAATCGGAAGGCCGGGAGACAAATGGCTCCGATTATCGTGGACATGAAAGAATTCTCGATCATGAGGAAGGATGACAGGCCGTTGTTTGAGAGGATTGATCGGGGGATTGTGTTATGGGAAACGGCTTAAATCCCGCGCTTCAGAGGCTGATCGAAGATCGCAAGATCATGAAAATCCGGCGCGATCCCGCCTTGATCGCTGCGGAGATCAAAGCGGCCAAGGCGGATTTAAAAGACGCCCGAGAATCCTTGGAACTGAAGAAACATAAATGGGCGACCATCCAGGGCTATTATGCCCTGTTCCACGGCCTGAGGGCGCTTCTCTTTGAAAAAGGTTTCCGGGAGAAGAGTCATCACGCCCTGCTGGTAGCCATCCGGGAGCTGTATGCCGACAAAATCGAGCGCTCGCTTATCCAGGACTTCGAGCACGGCATGTATTTACGCCAGGAGGCGGATTACGGCCTCAAATTCTCTGAACGAGGAGCGCTCGACGTCATTAAAATCGCGGAGACATTGCTTGCCAGAGCGAGAGCAATTTTACGAGTCAAATAGAGGGGCTGAAGCCCACGCCGATCGGTAATCCCTATGCCTCGCGGAAAAGGGGCGCACGTCCCCGAAGCGGAACATTTATTGCGTCTTTTAAATGCCGCGGAGCGGGGCTGAAACGCCTTATATCCATCCGGCGGCCCGGTACCAGGCGACCGTCCGGGCCATTCCCTCGACGAAATCGACGCCGGTTTCAATTTCCTGAAGTTGACCTTCGTTGCCGAGAAGCCGCCGCCGTCGTGGGTTCTTGAGCAGGTTGCGCTCATGGCGGCCGAGGATCTGGTGGAGTACTTTTAATCGATACTGCCAATTTTTTTTTAGCGAGGGATAAAAGTCTTCTGCTTCGCCGTCTTTTTATGTCCTTTGCCCCCGAATCGTGGTTGGGAATATAATGCTTTCGTGAGAGCTGGTATCGTTTGCGATGTTAAGGGGAGGGTCGAGCGTGTTCCTGGAAAAAGGAAATTCCTTCTATGATGATGTGATGCAAGGGATTTTTTCGATTTTCTTCTCCTTTCTTTTCTTGCCATCTCTTTAGGTCTTGTGGACCATCCTTCTATCCGTGCCCTTGGCCCGAAAGCCATGTCCGCACACACTCTAACGTCAGGTCCCGGCCCCTTAACCTATCCGTCAATGCGGCCGTCACCGGCCCATTAAGAAATTTCTCAAGGCGGCCGAGTTATCTTTGGTAAGGAATGTAATTGCGTTGCTCCTTCCAAACCTTGTAGATGATCGTCAATAATCGCCGGGCCGTGGCCACTTTGGCTTTGTTCGCTCCTTTTGCGTGAGACAGGCGTTCGTAAAAGCAGCGAAGATCAAAATCTGCCCGGATGGCCGGCCAGACGGCTTCCACGGCCGCCCAGCGAAGCCAGCGATTCCCGGCCCGAATGATTTTGCCGTGATAGGTTTTATCGCCGGAACTGTGAGTCGAAGGAATGACCCCAGCGTAGGCATGAAGATGAGCCGCGTCGGAAAACCGGTTCAGGTCCGCGATCTCCACGGCCACCAGAACCGATAAATATTTTCCAAAACCGGGAATCGTCCGGATGAGTTGAGCCTCCCGGCTTTCCTCATAGAGCTTTCCGATAAGGGCTGTCGACTCCTCAATCCTCGTCTCTAAATGCCGATAGGTCTTCAGGAGCGCCGCCAGCAGCCTCTTCTCACCCTGGGCCAAATCCAGCCCCATAAGCGCCTTCTGACCTTTTTCGGAAAAAATATTGGTCTCGCGAGCCACGGTCTCCCGTACCTTTTCTTTCTATTGAGCGAGGAACGCATAGACCCGATTCTTCAGCGCCGTCATCGCGCTCACATAAAAAGCCCGCTGTCTTAAAACCCGCTGGGATTGCCGATTCTCCGGCGACCGCCGATACACTTCCGGGATCATGTTCATCCGCAACAGATGGGCCAGAACCTCGGAGTCCCGTTTGTCCGTCTTGATCTTCGCCCGAGCGATCGTCTTCACTTCATTCGGATGGGCGATCTTGACGGTTACCCCCAGCTCTTCCAAGACATCCACCATCGTGTAGCTCGAGCGTCCCGTCTCAATGACCGCTTCCATCGCTTCCCCTCCTTCCAAGAACCTTTTGATCTCGGACTGAAGGTTGGGAACCCGGCCGGTACGAAGCACCTGACCTTCCTGGTCCATCATCGTCATGTGGGAGTATTGACGATGATGGTCGATCCCGACATAATTCATCTGTGCACCTCCTTAAAAAGTGTTTCCAACGGGGAGTCTATCAAACCCCCCGGGGAGGTGCATCACATCATCATGTTACCTATCCTTTTTTCCGAGGGGAGAGCGACATGTCTAAGACAAGATTGCTTCCAGCGGCCATCGGCATGATGGTCCTGTTCGGGTTACAGCCGGTTTGGGGGCAGGATGACCTGGCCGTCTGGAAGGAATTCGTGACCGCGGTCAAGAGCGGCCGAATCACCCTCGATCGTATCCGTCCCCATGAAGGAGTCTCCAGGGAGATGCAGCTGCAGCAGTTGATGGAGATCAAAGGCTACCACGACCAGCTGAAATCCTGGACCGAGTGGGACGATCCCAAGGTCTTTCCTGTCGGCGACCAGGTCCATTACATCGTGACCTTCACACCTGGGGCGGGCAGACCAAGAGCGACTTTTGTTTCACCCTTCTCAAAGAGGGCGGCCGCTGGTATTACCGGCACGTCGAGAACATCTTCATCCGTTTGGACGAGGTGAATAAGCTCCCGGCATCCGAGTTCCCGGACCTGGCCGAGGAAAATAAGGCTTGGCAGCGGGAGGAGATATATTGGTCCCAGATGGTTTATTTCGACAGCGTCCTGTCTAGGGAAAAGGGGAAGGATTATCTGGCAAATCTGCTCCGGGACGGGGCGGGGTATTATCTCTCCGCCAAGGCCTGGGTCCCGTTCCTGCCGCCCGAGCGGGCCTTCATCCTCTATCTCTGCTAGGAGCAGCGCCGGCTGAGGGGGAATGCCGTTACTCTTGAAAGCCTGACGGACCGCGAGGCCGTCGTCCGGCTCAAAGCGCAGTTTTTCGCTCTCTACAAACAGTCGGGGCATCTAAAGGGACAGATCCCGTTCGAGGATTACCGCCGGATATTCGAGATCATCTGGAAGGATAGGGCCGCGGCCGCCGGCTGGAAGCTCGGCATCGAATACGAAGACTCCGATTGCCTGACGTGCGTGTTGCGGTTTGTTAAAAGCGAGTCCTGACTGAAACTATGCCCGACATGATTATCCGGCGAAGGCGGATGACGCGCTTCGTAGAGATAGACGGCTGAGAAGGGAAGTCTTTCTCAGTATCGGAAGAATAACACCTAGCTGGCCATTGATTCGCAGTACTCTAGTTTGTTATTAAAGAGTGACTCGTGAGGGGTTCGCTCATATCTTGGTTCCAGTGATTCCCAATAAGACATATGGCGTAACTCAGTACGACTACGCTCAAGAATTGGAAGTGGCCGATAATGCCTTTCTAAATAGAGTTCAATCAATCGTGCATCTGAGCGGGATATGGTACCCTCTTGAATTTGAACTAATTGAGTCTCATTAAGTTGACTAAAAGCCCTCGTATTTTGCTCCATTGCCTCATCAAACTCTTTGTACATCTCACGAGATTTCTTAATCTCATGTTTAACTTTTAATAGCGACGAGGCAAGGGCAATAATGACCCCAAAACCGATTAGAATATACATATTATAATCCTCTTTGCCTGTTGATTTGTTCAATCGCGCTAGTATTTTTCTTCAATACTTCAGCTAAGTCCGAAAAGCGCTTTTGTGAATCCGTAAAACAAGATCTGCACATAAATCTATCTTTCCGTTTCATTATAACAGAAAAAACCTTATAGCCAATTATAAAAACCAACCAGAGAAAAAACAGTACAATCAATAACTGGAATATATTAACAAGATTCTTGTCTTTAGATATTAAAATGAACAAAGCTTGGATCGCTTCAAACAGTTTGGTGAGTCCCGATACCATGGTACTATCCGTTGGGATTACCTTTCTGCGAATTGCCTTTAAGCGTTGATCTTAAGTTTGAGAGTTTAAGCTTCGCATATGCTATTTCAGTTTCTATTGCAGATAAGTCTTCTTCGTCGATTTCACAAATTAAATCCTCGTCGTCATCGGTTTTAATTTTAAGAATCATTGGAAAAAGGTAATCTATAATTGTTTTTGCTGAGTCATATATTGGGCGGGCATCACAGATAACGTTAAACTCTCCGAGACCAGGTAATATATTGCGTAGCTTATATCTTTTTCTAAACAAGTAAAAAGAAGGTAGATTGTTTATGTTATCCTTAATTCGTGTCCAGGCGCGTAATACATCTAAGTCCTTCTTTGCTGGTTCAATAAAGGTATTTTCAAAATATATTAGGGCCGTGGAGACATCTCTTTTTTGGATTACTAAATCAAAAACGAAATTCAGAACTCTGACAATTGTTTTGGCATCATCAAACTTTATATTTTTTAAAGTACAAAATGCCTCAAAATCAGACAAACCCTTAAATGACAAAAGTTCGTTGCTATTGATGTTCGTAAGGAAAGCCGCAAATTGATCATCATCAAGGTTATTAATCGTTTTAAGATCTTCTATGAGTTTCATGCGGTCTTCCTCGGGCAGACATCTCGTGCGACGGCATTTCGTTGATAAACCGTGATGGTATCTCTCTCCGTGGTCATTTCGCTAGTCACCCATCCCGTCTTTTGCTGATATCATAAATTAAGGCCAAGATCGATGTCAAGTCCATGAACTCGTCCAGTGGATTAGTGACTCCTTGATTGATGATTCTGGTTTAACCAGTTCTGGTAAAACTCATGAGGCGTCAGGTAACCGAGAGACTGGTTAGGACCTCATCCCATAAAAACGGTCCAGACATAATGTGAGTTTTCTGGCAAAATCTCTGAAAGGAGGTTTTGTTAATGAAGACGTCGAAGTTCACGGAAGAGCAGATCGCCTTTGCTCTCAGGCAAGCGGAAATCGGGCGTACGTCCCCGAAGCGGTGCATTTATTGCGTCTTTTAAATGCCGCGGAGCGGGGCTGAAACGCCTTATATCCATCCGGCGGCCCGATACCAGGCGACCGTCCGGGCCATTCCCTCGACGAAATCGACGCCCGGGACGAACCCGAGTTCCACTTGGGCCTTGTTGATTTTGAGCGCTTTCGGATGGACGAAAAACGCGAGCCGGGAGGGATTGAGAGGAGCTTCCCGGCCCACCAGCCCGAACGCCTTTCCCATCGTCCAGGCCGCCGCCCGGGTGGGACCCATCGGCAGGTGGAAACGGGGCAACTTTTTTTCCACGGCCGCGGCGATCGTTTCGGCCATTTGCCGCACGGTCAGGGCTTCTTTTCCGGCGATATTGTAGATTTCGCCCGCCCGGCCGCGGTCCGCGCAAAGCACGGTTCCTGAGACCAGGTCGTCGATGAACGTCGGGGACTGGAGTGTTCCGCCCTTGCCGGGAAACAGGAACCGTCCGCGGGCGATCGACCGGACGAGCTTGAGAGTCCGGCGGTCTCCCGGCCCGTAAACCCAACCCGGCCGGATAACCACGACGTCCAGGCCCGCGGCGGCGAATTCCAGAGCGGCCCGTTCGCCGGCGAGCTTGGTTTTGTCGTAGACGTCGCGGGGATCGAGAGGATACCGTTCGTCGGCGACGTCTCCGGGCTTGACGTGCCCCAGAACGCCGGCCGAGCTGAAATGCACGACCCGGCGGACGCTGTTTTTCCGGGCGGCTTCCATGATCACCCGGGTTCCGCCGGCGTTGACGGCCATGAACTCTTCGGGACTGAGGCGGGACGCGCCGAGAGCCGCGGCCAGGTGGAAAACCACATCGGTTCCGGCCACGGCTTTTTCAAGGAGCGCGGCGTCGCAGATGTCGCCGGAAATAAAATTCGATGCCGGCGGAAACGTCGCTTCGCGGCCGGAGGTCGAACGCTTTGACTTTCCAACCCGCGGCCGCCAATGCGCCGCAAAGACGGCTTCCGACGAATCCTGATCCCCCGGTGACAAACGCGTTCATCGCCGGGCGGCCCTTTCGATCGCTTCGGTGATTTTTTCCTGGTAGCGCGGGTAGGTGTATTCCCGGGCGGCCATCTCCGCCCCGGCGCGGGCGCGGCGGCGGGCCTCCTCGGATATCAGGGCGAAATCCAGGGCGGCGCCGAATTTTTCCGGTTCCGGCGGCGCGAGCACCGCGATTTCTTCGGTCAGGACCTGGGAATTCGTCCAGAGGTCGGTAGCCACGATGGGCTTCCCCGATTTCAAATAGGCGTAGATCTTGAGCGGCGTGTTCGTCCCTGAAACGCGGGGCGAAACGAGAACGTCGCTGAGGCCGATGTAGACCGGCACCCGCTGGGGCGGAACTTTTTCCACGAGGACGATCCGGTCGGCGAAGCCGAGTTCGGCCGCCCGCTTTCGGGCGGGATCGTGGTCCGTCTTCGATCCTCCGACAATCAGGAGAATCGCCCGTTCCTTCATCCGGCCGAAGGATTCGATGAGAAGCGGCACGCCTTGGTAGGATTCGAAGTTTCCCGTGTACAGGACGATTTTTTCGCCGTATGCCGAAATTTCGCGGCGGGCGGACGCGATCGCTTCCGGACCCGGAGGCGCCGGGTCGAAATCGTTGAAATCCAGGATGTTTTCGAGAAAAACGGCTTTTTCGCCGAAACCCAGCCCGCGGACGTAATCGAGCAGGTCGCGGCAGATGACGATGACGGAGCGCGATCCCTTGAGGATCCTCCGCTCCATCCGGAGAAACGCGGACTTGAGAAGCGATGAACGCGAGAAATTGAAGTTGTCGAGCTGTTGAGGGAGGCTCGAATGCATGTCGTAAAGATGCGGCGTGCGAAACATCTTTCCGAGAAGAACGCCGAGGAACGCCGCCTCCTCATGGGAAAAGATGAGATCATAGCGGTTCCGGACAAGCTTTCCGAAGGCCGAGAAAAATATCTGCGCGTCCAGAGGAAGCTTGACGAAAGAGGGGCCGATTTTACTCGGGTTGATCCCGGGCAGGTTGGGAACGCGCTTGATCGTCAGGCCTGGGAAGGGGACGTCCGCACCGCGCGGATACGTGACCAGGTCGACGGAATGGCCCAAGTCGGATAGAGCTTTCAGCCGGAAATAAACGCTGATCGGCGTGCCCCGGGGTTGAAAGAAAGGCTCCGGGGCGAGCATCAGGATTTTCATCGCGACGGGCTCACTCGGTTTCGGAGGATGGAGATTCGATAACCTCGCGGACGACGTAGATGTGCTTTTCGACCGCTTCGTGATAGGTCCGGACCATGATTTCGCCCAAAAGACCCATCGTCACGAATTGGAATCCGACGACCAGGAGCAGGATGGCAAGCAGCAGGAGCGGCCGGTTGCCGATTCCCACCTTGAGCACCAGCCGTTGGTAGGACAGGATCAGGCCTATGACCAGGCCGGCCGCGCCCGATATGAGGCCCATCAACCCGAAGATCTGGAGGGGGCGGGTGGCGTAATTGAGGAGAAATTTCACGGTCAGAAGGTCGAGAAATACCCGGATGGACCGGGAAAAGCCGTATTTGGACTTGCCGTGGATGCGCGGCCTGAAATTCACCGGAACCTCGGCAATGGAAACCCCGATCGTCGCGGCAATGGCCGGGATGAACCGGTGCATTTCCCCATAGAGGTGGATGTTTTTGATGACTTCACGGCGAAAAGCTTTCAGCGTGCAGCCGTAATCCCGGAGGTGGACCTTGGTGATGCGGGAAATCAGCCAATTGGCCGTGAGCGAGGGCAACCGCCGGGTGAAAAAATGGCGTTTCCAGCGTTTTTTTCGCCAGCCGCTGACGAGGTCGTATCCTTCTTCGATTTTCTGGACGAGAAGGCCGATATCGTTGGGGTCGTTTTCCAGGTCGGAGTCCAGGGTGACGATGATTTCGCCCCGGGCGTTGTCGAAACCGGCCGAAAGGGCGGCCGTCTGACCGAAATTCTTGCGCAGCCGGAAGATTCGGACCCGGGCGTCGGAGGCCTGGATGGCCCGCAAAACCGCCAGAGATCCGTCCCGGCTGCCGTCGTCAACCAGGATGATTTCATACGTCCGGTTCAATTTTTTACCGGCGGCCGTGATTTCCTCATAGAGTTGCCGGAGGTTTTTTTCCTCGTTATAAACGGGAACGATGATGGAAAGATCGAGGCCGCGTGTCATGGAAATCCCCGCAACTATAGCACAATCCGGCCGAGAATTGAATTTTTCCCCCGGTTCGGCCATAATGGAACCGCCCCGGCGCGGAGGGTCCGGCGAACATGGCCGAAAAGAAAATCCTCCTGGTCGATTACGACACGAAGAATCGGGACGCATTGGCCGCCCTTTTTGCGCCGTTCCGTTTTCAGATTCTCCTGGCCGCCGACGGGACGACGGCCTACGAATCCTTCAAAATCGAAAAGCCCGACCTGGTGATTCTCGAGGCCATTCTCCCCAAGCTCCACGGCTTCGACCTGACCAAGCGAATCACCCAGGAATCCAAGGGGCGCACCTCCGTGATCATTGTCACCGGGCTCTACCGGGGACCGCAGTATAAACACGAAGCGTTGACCTCCTTCGGCGCGGCCGCGTACTTCGAAAAACCCTACAATAACGACCATTTGCTCCAAACGGCCCTCGACCTTCTCAAGGAGAAGTCGGATTTCGGGGTGGATCTCCCGTCCGCGGCCGAGGTCGTTCGTTTTCTCGCCGACCGGCTCAAATCAGGTGCCTCGGCGTCGGCCGCCCAAGGTTGACAGCCGTTCGGGCATGCTGATAGACTCTTGAACCATCATGAGCAGTTTATGGACCCGATGCAACAATTGCCAGCGAATCCTTTACAAGGAGGATATCCTGGATAATCACTCCGTTTGTCCGGAGTGCGCCTTTCATTTCCGGCTTTCCGCCTCGGAATGGCTGGCCATGCTTTACGACGACGGCCAATTTGATGTTTGCGACCATGAAATCAAACCCCAGGACCCCCTGAACTTCGTCGACAGCCAGCCTTATCACAAGCGTCTGGCGGACAACCAAAGGAAGACCTCCCTGCCCGAAGCCGTCGTCAACGGCCTGGGAACGATCGGGGGAATGCGAGTGGCCGTTTCCGCCCTGGACTTCGCCTTCATGGGCGGAAGCATGGGGTCGGTCGTGGGGGAAAAGATCACCCGGGCCGCGGAACGCGCGCTGGCCGAAAAAATCCCCTTCATCATCGTCTCGTGCTCCGGCGGCGCCCGGATGCAGGAAGGCGCCCTCAGTCTTATGCAGATGGTCAAGACGAGCGCCGCCCTGGGCCGGCTGGAAAAGGCCGGGTTGCCGTTCTTTTCCGTCCTGGCCGATCCCACCACGGGCGGAGTCACCGCCAGTTTTGCCATGTTGGGCAACTTGAACATCGCCGAACCGAACGCCCTCATCGGTTTCGCCGGCCCGCGGGTGATCGAGCAGACCATCAAGGAAAAGCTCCCGAAAGGGTTCCAGCGGTCCGAATTTCTCCTGAGCCATGGGATGATCGACGAGGTCGTCCCGAGGAAAAACCTCCGGCCGTATCTGGTCCGCGCGCTCCGGCTCTTTCTGAACAAATCCGCGTGAACACGCCGCGGAACGCCGCGCCGCAGGCGAGAATACCGACCTCCGCCGCCTGGCGCGCGTATTTGCACGATCTTCAACGGTTCGGCATCAAGCTCGGTCTGGGCAACATGCGGATCCTGCTTGATACGCTGGGCGATCCGCACTTGGCCTTTTCCACGATTCATGTCGCCGGGACGAACGGCAAGGGGTCGGTCTGCGCGATGCTGGCCGAGATTCTGTCGCGGGCCGGCCTCCGGGTCGGGCTTTACACGTCGCCTCACCTTGTCCGCCTCGAAGAGCGGATCCGCGTCGACGGGCGGTTGATCCCCGAACGGGACCTTCGCCGTCATATCGGGACGCTCAAATCGAAGATCGAGAAACTCCGGACCGCGAAAACGCTCGAGGCCTCCCCGACCTTTTTTGAAGTCCTGACCGCCGCGGCCATGCTCCATTTTTGCGAAAAACACGTCGATTGCGCGGTCCTCGAGGTCGGAATGGGGGGAAGATTCGACGCCACCAATGTGGTGATTCCCCTTGTTTCGGTCATCACGACCGTGTCCAAAGACCATATGGAATATCTGGGAAATTCCCTGGCGAAGATCGCTTTCGAGAAAGCCGGGATCATCAAACCCGGAATTCCGGTCGTTTGCGGCGTTTCCCGCGGCCCGGCTCTGGCCGTGATCCGGCGCCGGGCGCGGGAGGAAAAAGCGCCCTTGATCGAAGTTTTCGGCCGCGGTGCTTCGTTTGAACCGCGACGCCAAGGCCGACGGCCTTCCTTCGATTACCGGACCGGAGACGATGTCTATCATCTTTCTCCCGGTCTTCCGGGAGAGCACCAGGGCCGGAACGCGGCCGTGGCCGCGGCGGCCGCGCGGGTTCTCGACCGGTCTTGGCGCCCGGTGGGAGCCAAGGCGATCGAGGACGGCATTCGAACGACGCGATGGGAAGGCCGGCTCGAGCGAATCGGGCGGCGGCCCCGCGTTTATCTCGACGGCGCCCATAACGAAGCCGGGGCCGCGGCCGTGGCCGCGTTCATCGAAAAGACGTGTCCCCGGCCGCCCGTTCTCGTTTTCGCGATCATGAAGGACAAAGCCGTCGGCCGCGTCGCCCGAATCCTCTTTCCCCGGGTCCGCAAGATCATCCTGACGACGATCCCTTATAAGCGGGCGGCCGCGCCCGCTGAAATCCGGGCGAAAGCGCCGGAGTTTGCCGCGAAAATCATCCTCGAACCCGACCTTCGGCGGGCTCTTTCCCTGGCCCGCCGTATCGCCGGCCCGGCCGGAACGGTCGTCGTCACCGGGAGCCTCTTCCTGGTCGGCGAAGTCAAGAAAATCCGGCCGTCCGCCTGAACCGGCCCGGGGCTTCTCTTGTTTGGTTTTTGACGAATCGGTATGATAAACTCTTGGTTTCAGAAAAACAGCCGGACTGAAGCCTCATGCTTGAAATCGACGCGACCGTCATCGTTACTTTTGCCCTGGTCTGGATCCTTGTTTTTGTCCTGAACCGCGTCTTTTTCAAGCCTCTCCGGAAGGTGATGGACGAGCGGGAAAAACGTCTGCAGGACGACATGACCGCGGCCCAATCGAACCTGGACGAATCGGCCCGCCGGTTGAGGGACGTCGAGGCCGGACTCAAGGCGGCCCGCCTGGAAGCCGAGGAAACCCGCGGCCGGATCGAGCTTGCGGCCCTCAAGGAAAAGAACCGGATGATCACGGAAAATCGAAGAAAAGCTGATGAGCCGGTCATGAGCGTGAAACGAGCCCTCGCCGTGCTTCTTCTTGTTCCTTTCCTGGTGTTCGCATCCGTCGACGAGAAAACCGCCGAATCTCGCGAATCCGGCGGGTCCGGGTTCATTTGGCAAGTCATCAATTTCGTCATTTTATTCGGCGCGATGATCTTTTTTTTGCGGAAACCCGTCACGGCGATGTTGACGAAAAAAACGGAAATGATCCGTGATCTTCTCGACGTTGCCCGCCGGGAGCGGCTGACGGCGGAAGCCAAGCTGGCCGAGGCCCGGATACAGGCCGCGGCGCTCGAGAACGAAGCCGCCCGTCTGAAAGCCCGGGCCGCCGCCGACGGCCTTGCCGAAACGGAAAAAATCAAGGAACTGGCCGCGAAGGAAGCGGAACGGATCCGGACGCTGGCGGCCCAGGAAGTGGCCGTCCGGCTTCAAGCCGGGATCCGGGAGCTCAAGGAATATACGGCGGAACTGGCCGCCGATATCGCCGAGACCCGGATGAAAAGCCGTCTGACCGGCGCCGATCAGGTCGAACTGATCGATCGGTCCATCGAAAGAATGAAGTCGATCCATGAAGAATCAGCTGCTCGCTAAACGATACACCGAAGGCCTTGCCGGCGCCCTGCCGGACGAAGGCGAATTCCAGTCCGTCTATCGGGAGCTTTCCGGGTTTGCGGATTTGCTCCTAAACCATTCCCGCCTTCAAGCCGTCCTTCTCCGTCCGTTTGTGTCCTCCTCAAAAAAAGCGGCGATCATCGGCGAAATCCTGGATCGGGAGACGTACCGGGAAAAAACGAAACGGTTCCTCCTCCTTCTGGTTCGGCACCGGCGCCTGGAAATTCTGCCGGATGTGGTCCGGGATCTTCCCGCGCGATGGAAGGAACGGCACGGAATCCGGACGTTCGAGGTCCGGTCGGTCGTCCCGATGTCCGGAACGCAGAAGGGCCGGCTTGAAGCGGAGCTTTCCCGCTTGGAAAACGCGCCGGTGTCCTGCTCCTACAGCCTGGATCCCGCTCTCGTCGGCGGGCTTTTCATCCGAAAAGGAAATCGGGTCTACGACGCGTCGCTCAAGGGCGAGATCGAGCGGCTCAAAGACATCATCGGCGAAAGGGTGCCTCATGGCCATTAAAGCGGACGAGATCAGCAAGATCATCCAGCGCCAGATCGAAGGATTCGAGGAAACGGTCGATATCCGCGAAGTCGGGACGGTCATCACCGTTGGCGACGGCATCGCCCGGGTTCACGGCCTGGACCGGGTCATGTCCAACGAACTTTTGGAATTTCCGCACGACGTCTCGGGCCTCGCCTTGAACCTCGAAGAAGACAGTGTCGGCGTGGTTCTCCTGAGCGAGAGCCACATGATCGTCGAAGGCGATCTCGTCAAGCGAACGCATCGAATCATTTCCGTGCCTTGTGGTCCTTCCCTTGTCGGCCGGGTCGTCGACCCTCTTGGCCGGCCGCTCGACGGCAAAGGCCCGATTAAGAGCGATATTTTTCTTCCGGTCGAACGGATGGCGCCGGGTGTGGTCGACCGGCTTCCCGTCCGTGAACCTCTCCAGACCGGGATCAAGGCGATCGACTCCATGATTCCGATCGGACGAGGCCAACGCGAGCTGATCATCGGCGACCGGCAGACCGGGAAATCCGCGATCGTTCTCGATACGATCATCAACCAGAAAGACACCGGCGTCATCTGTATTTACGTCGCCATCGGCCAGAAGAATTCGACCGTCGCTCATTTCGTCAAAACGCTCGAGGATTACGGGGCGATGGCGTATTCCGCGGTCGTCGTGGCCTCGGCTTCCGACCCGTCGCCTCTTCAGTATTTGGCCCCATACAGCGGGTGCGCCATCGGCGAGTGGTTCCGGGACAACGGCCGGCACGCGCTCTGCATCTACGACGACCTCTCCAAACACGCCGCGGCCTACCGGGAAATATCGCTCCTCCTCCGCCGCCCGCCGGGCCGCGAAGCCTATCCTGGGGATGTGTTTTATCTCCATTCCCGGTTGCTCGAACGGGCGGCCAAGATGAACGAGGCGTTCGGCGAAGGATCGTTGACGGCCCTCCCGATCATCGAAACCCAGGCGGGCGACGTGTCCGGGTACATCCCGACGAACGTGATCTCGATCACCGACGGCCAGATTTACCTCGAATCGGAGCTGTTCAACTCCGGCATCCGGCCGGGGATCAACGTCGGCATTTCGGTGTCCCGCGTCGGCGCCAACGCCCAGACCAAAGCCATGAAGCAGGTTGCCGGTAAACTTCGCGGCGACCTCCAACAATACCGCGAACTTCTGACATTCGCCCAGTTCGGGACGGAACTCGATCGCATTTCCCAAGCCCAATTGGACCGGGGCGTCCGGTTGACCGAAATCCTCAAGCAAAACCAGTTCGAACCCCTCCCGATCGAGAAGCAGGTTTTGATCATCTATGCGGGAAACCGCGGCTACTTGGACGAGATCCCCGTCCCCAAAATCCGCGATTACGAGAAGAAAATGTACGCCTTCATCGAGCGGGAACACCCCAACATTTTTCTCGAGATCGCAGAAAAGAAAGCGCTCGATAAAAACCTGGACCAGGCGATCGCCGCGGCCCTGACCGAATTCAGCCGGCGCTTCCGCGAGGAGTCGGTCTGATGCCCAATTTGATCGACCTGCGCCGGCGCATCCGGAGCGTCCGCAATACCCAGCAGGTCACCAAGGCGATGAAAACGGTCGCCACGGCCAAATACAAGAAGGCCTCCCGATCGGTCGCCGTGGGGCGTCCGCTCTGGCACTCCGCACCGGCATCCGCCGGCCGGTTGGCTTTTTGGGCGGGTCCCAACGCTCATCCTTTGCTCGATATCCGGGAGGAACAGTCGATCGATGTCCTTGTCTTGACCTCGGATAAAGGCTTGTGCGGCGCTTTCAACGCCAACCTCCTGGCCAAAGCCCTCGAATTTCTCAAGAGCAAGGAACCCGCCGCCCGCATCCGTCTCGAATTGATCGGGAAAAAAGCGGTTCATTTTTTCAAGCGGCAGGAATATCAAATCGACCGCGTGTTTGCCGATCATACGGACAAGCTGACCCCGGCCGACTTGAAGAAATTAGCCGGCGAGTTGATGGAAAAGTTTCTGTTTCGGGAAACGGACGCGGTTTACGAGGTTTACAACGAATTCAAATCCGTTTTGACGCCGAAAATTATGATCGTCCGGATTCTCCCCATTGCGACCGGGACGGAAGCAGGTCCGGACCACGGTCTGGACCCGGATTGGGAACCCCGTCCGTTCCCGCTCATTTCCGCACTTTGGCCCCGCTATGTCGAGGCCCAAATCGTCCACGCTTTTGCCGAATCCCAGGCTGCCGAACAGGCCGCCCGAATGATGGCGATGGACAGCGCCTCCAACAATGCCGAGGATCTGATCGAGGATTTGACCCTCAACCTGAACAAGGCCCGCCAGGCGGGCATCACTAAGGAATTGCTCGAAATCATGACCGCCGTGGATGCGCTCAAGTCATGACCCCAACGGAGAATCTGATGAAACCACCCGATTCCGCCCCGCGCCTCGGCGTTGTCGTCCAGGTCATCGGCCCCGTCGTCGACATCGCCTTCAAGGGCCTGGCCCTTCCCGAGATCTATTCCGCCGTCCGGATCACGAGCGAAGGATTCGATTCGCCGATGCCGGTCGACATCATCGTCGAGGTCGAACAGCACATCGGCGAGGACACCGTCCGCTGTGTGGCCATGCATCCGACCGACGGTCTGGCCCGGGGGATGAAGGCGATCGACACGGGCGGGCCGATCGAGGTTCCGGTCGGGGTCGAGGTTTTGGGCCGGGTCATGAACGTCATCGGCGAACCGGTGGACCGCCTCGGCCCGATCAAAACCGCCAAGCGATATCCCATCCACCGCCAGCCGCCCTCGCTCGAGGATCAGAACACCCTGCTGGAGATGTTCGAGACGGGCATCAAAGTCATCGACCTCATCCAGCCCTTCCTCAAGGGAGGCAAGATCGGTCTGTTCGGCGGCGCGGGCGTCGGCAAGACCGTCATCATCATGGAACTCATCCACAACGTCGCCATGAAACACGGCGGCTATTCGGTCTTTGCCGGGGTCGGCGAGCGGACCCGCGAAGGCAACGACCTCTGGCTGGAAATGCAGCAAAGCAAGGTCATCGACAAAACCGCCCTGATCTACGGCCAGATGACCGAACCGCCGGGCGCCCGTCTCCGCATCGGCCTGACGGCTTTGTCCGTGGCCGAATATTTCCGCGACGAGATGAACCAGGACATTCTTCTCTTCATCGATAATATTTTCCGGTTCACCCAGGCCGGCTCCGAAGTCTCGGCCTTGCTCGGCCGGATGCCTTCGGCGGTCGGATATCAGCCGAATTTGGCCACAGAACTGGGCGAACTCGAGGAACGGATCACCTCGACGAAAAAAGGGTACATCACCTCGGTCCAGGCGATCTATGTCCCGGCCGACGATTTCACCGATCCCGCCCCGGCGACGACGTTCTCCCATCTCGACGCCTCGACGAGCCTGAGCCGGGCCCTGACCCAGATGGGGATTTACCCGGCCGTCGACCCCCTGGGCTCGACGAGCCGGATTCTCGACCCGAACATCGTCGGCGAGGAACATTACCGGATCGCCCGGAGGGTCAAGGAGATCCTCCAGCGCTATAAGGACCTCCAGGACATCATCGCCATTCTCGGAATCGAAGAGTTGTCCGACGAGGACAAACTGATCGTCGCGCGGGCCCGCAAGATTCAACGGTTCCTTTCGCAGCCGTTCCACGTCGCCGAGGAATACACTGGCCGGGAAGGGAAGTACGTGACGATTCCCGAAACCATCCGCGGCTTCCGCGAGATTGTCGAGGGCCTTCATGACGACAAGCCCGAGCAGGCGTTTTATATGGTTGGCGGAATCGACGATGTCGTTATGCGGGCCGAGGAACTGAGGAACTCGTGAGCGGAAAGGCGCCGGACCGCTTTCGGCTTCGGGTCGTCACCTCCAAATCCCTCCTGATCGAAACGGACGCCGACGAAGCCCAGATCCCGACGATCGACGGTCTGATCGGGGTGTTTCCCAACCACCAGCCGCTCATCGTCGCCCTTGGGCGCGGAACTTTGTCCTACCGCCAGGCCGCCTATGAGGAACGGTTCGAAATCGACGGCGGTTATGCCGAGATCAGTCCGGATTCCGTCCTGGTTTTCACCGAGTCGGCGGCGACCGGGGAATAAAATAGGGGACACAATACCTATTACCCTAATTCGATGGACCTTGATATTTCAGGAAATAAGGTAATAGGTATTGTGTCACCTAATTTAATGATGGTATATATTTCGGAATAAAGCCAGGCATTCATGCGCATACTCGTCGTGACCGACGGCTATCCTCCCGCGGACCGGGCGGCCGCGGATCTCGGCTGCCGCGATATCGTGGAAGGGCTGATCGAGCGGGGACACCGGGTCCAGGTTCTGACCGGCGGATCGGGGCAAAGCAAAGCCCCGGAAACCGGGCTGATCCATCGCCGGCTGATCCGCGACCGGTACGACATCTCCAACTGGCAGGACGTTTTCCGAAAAGAAGTCGTCAATCAAATCGCTCTCCACGATTTAGCCCGGGAATTTCAGCCGGAGGTCGCGCTCTTCTTCGATTTGTCACGGGTCTCGGCCTCGCTTCCGCTCCTGGCCGGGGACCTGGGAATTCCCGCCTGCCTGCATGTCGGGAGCGATTGGCTGGCCACCTGGGAAATGGACCGCTGGTACCGGGAACAGCCCCGGGGCGCGAGAGGCCGTCGGGCCCTTCGCTATTTGAGGCGCCGATTCGGCTTGGCGGCCTTTCCCCGGCCGCTCTACGACTTGCCGGTGATCTTCACCAGCCGTTACATCCGGGAGGCGACCGGGCGAGCTAGCAAATCTTCGCCGCAGCCGGCCGTCATCTTCCCGGGGGTCGACATCCGCCGTTTCCCCTTCAAGAAAGAGGCCCGGTTTGAGCCGGCCCGCCTGCTTTATCTCGGGCCGTTCGGGCCGCAAGGCGGAATAGAAACGGCGATTCAAGCCTTGGGAATTTTAAAACAGGACGCGCGTTACGGCGGCGCGACCTTGACGATCGCCGGGCCCTTTCCCGGTTTGCCCGAGATCGTCGCCTCTTATCAAAACCGGGCCGCTTCCGCCGGCGTCCTCCGGGACGTTTCGTTCGTGGATTATTCCCCGGACCGGTCCTCGCCGGATTTTTATCTCGCCCATGATGTTTTCGTTTATCCCGCCGCTCGCGTGGAATCCCTGACTCCGTCCCTGCTCGAAGCCATGGCCTGCGGCCTGGGCGTCATCTCCACGGCGATCGGCGGGAACGCCGAAGTCCTCGAGGATGGAGTCAACGCCCTGGTGATTCCCCCCGAAAATCCGGAACTTTGCGCCCAAGACCTCCGTCGGTTCTTGAATGATCCGGCACTTGAGAAAATGCTCCGCGCCGGAGCCCGGCGCACGATCATGGAGAGATTCCGGCTCGATCAAAGCGTTGACGCGATCGAAAACGTATTGACGGAAATCGCCGGACATGCCCCGGCCGATCAAACCGCCCGGGTTTTCGCGAACCTTCCCGCCACGCCGGGGAGGGACGGGCTGGGCCGCCCGACGCGGATTCTCCCTAACGCGGATCGATGGCTCCGGTGGAGCGGTTTTCTCATCCGGATACGGCACCTGTTCAAGCCGAAATCGTTGTTCGCCAAGTTGAAATCGGGGATGAGGGTCATCTCCTGCCGGCTGTCGCTTTTATTCTTTCCGCCGGTTCTGAAGTCGATTCACAAGGTCCTCGGCCGCGACCGATCCGTTCCCCAATCGGCCCAACCGCGGGAAATCCTGGTCGTCCAACCGGCCGACCTCGGCGACGTCGTTTTATCCGGGCCGTTCCTTCGGAACTTGCGGATGTTCATGCCCCGGTCCAAAATCGTCCTGGCCGTCCAGCCCGGCCTGATGAACGTCATCGAAAAATGTCCCTATGTCGATGAATTCGTTCCCTTTAATTATCGAAGCATCGCAGGCTGGGAAAACGCCTTTTACGGAAGCATCCGCTGGTGGCTGAAAGGGCTCACTCTGGCGGTCCGGGTTTTTTCGAAACACCGTTTCGACCTGGCCGTTTCCCTCCGCTGGAACGATGACGCCCCGCAAGCGGCTTCCCTCATCCTGATGGCCGCCAGCGGGGCCCCCCGGCGCGTGGCTTACATCAATTCCCCGAACGTTTATCGTTCCCTCGGCCGGGACGGCGTGAACCGCTTGATCACCAACGGCTTGGAGCGGGGCGCCGTGAAGCACGAGGTCGAATACCAAATGGATCTCCTCCGCTTTCTCGGAGGACGGGCTGAAGACACGTCCCTGGAGGTCTGGACGACGGCCGAAGACGATCGGACGGCCCGGGACCTTCTGGACAAGCACCGGATCGCGGCCGGGGAGCTTCTGATCGCCCTCGCCCCCGGTGCGCGTTGGGAATTCCGCCGGTGGCCGGCGGACCGTTTCGTTGAATTGGCCCGGTGGCTCCAGGATACTTATGACGCTAAGATCCTGATCCTGGCCGGGAAAGCCGAAAGGGCGCTGGCGGAGGAAATCGAACGGGCGCTGCCTTCCGACCGGACCGTAAATCTCGCCGGGCAAACCACGATTCGGGAAATGGCCTCCGTCCTTAAATCCTGCCGGTACTTTGTCGGCATCGACTCCGGCCCCATGCATGTCGCCGTCGCCGTCGGCGTCCCCGTGGTCGGCTTGTTCGGGGCAGGAGAATACAACCGTTTCAAACCCTGGGGACCAACCCACTCGGTCGTCCAGTTGGGCCTGAGGTGCGCCCCGTGCCCGATCAATTGCCAGTTTTCCGAGGCGCGCTGCATCCGGGGGATCGCCGTGGAGCAGGTCAAAGACGCTTTTCAAAAAATGCTCGGGCCTCAATTCCCTTTATAAAGGTGGATTGCCGATGAATGAACTTGAAGCGGAAATCCGGTATTTGAAGGAAGAACTGGACCGGAAAAAGGAGGAGATTTCCGACTTGAGGAAGCTCCTGGGACGGGAAATCGACCGGGAATTCGCCCCGCCGGTGGAGGAATTGTCGGACAAGGAGTTGGCCGATTATCTCCGGGATACGATCCCGTTGATCAACGGCTTCGTCGAAACCAAGCCCGATATCCGGGCGATTACGTCACACCGGAAAACGCTCGGCAGACCGGTCGTGTTCTTAAAACGGGCCTTGTTGAAAACGACGTTCACCCAGCTCAACGCGTCTCTGGACCTCCAGAACCGGTTCAACCGGGACCAGAGCCGGTTCAACCGTCAGGTCGCGGCCCTGTTCCGGACCCTGCATGTCCGGGACGGCCGCCGGGCCGAACGCCTGAAAGCGCTTGAGGAGAAGGTTGCCGGGTACGAAGAAGACCTCGCCCTTCTCCGGAACAAACTCGAGGGCCTGAACGCCGCCGCCCGGCTCCGGGGCGGATCCGCGGATGAACCGCCCCGATGACCGTCGAGGTCGAGAAGGATCAGCCGACCGCTTGATGAAGATGAAAAACGGCTCTCTGATGACCGGCGCCGGGTTGGCCGAGGCCGTCGGGGAGATTTTGCGTCGCAAGGGGATCCAGGCCGCCGTCAATGAGTTGATGAAAAGGGAGGTGGCCCTCGGCCTTCGGAAACCGACCCTGGCCGTCTACGACCACGCGTTTCATTTCATCGGCGGCGCTCAGAAATACGGGCTGACCATGATTTCGGCCTTGAAGGACCTGTTCGACATCACGATCCTGGCCAACAGGGACATCGGGTATGGGAAGTTCCGGGAGTGGTACGACCTGGACCTGTCCTCCATTCCGGTCAAGGTCATCCCGCTGCCGTATTTCGATGAACGGAAGGCGGTCAACCTCGACCCGGCCCTGGTTTCCCGCGACATCGAAAATCCGTTTCATCGGATCAGCCGGGAAAGCGGCCGCTATGACGTGTTCGTCAACAACAGCATGAATGAGATGGTCTTTCCCCTGGCCTGCGTTTCCGTTTTAATCTGCCATTTTCCCGAACGTCGGCCGCGAAGCTATTTTTACGCCGATCAATACACCCGGGTGGTCTGCAACAGCCGCTATACGGCCGAATGGATCGGGAAAAAATGGGGGTTCGCCCCTCACCGGCTGCTCTATCCGCCCGTCGACATGGAGGCTGGCGGGATCGACGTTCCCAAGAAAAAAATCATTCTTTCCGCGACCAGGTTCGAGCCGGAGGGATTCAAGAGACAACGGGAAATGATCGGAGCATTCCTGAAACTTTGCCGGCAACGGCCGGAGGCCGTGGGCGGCTGGAAATTCATTCTGGCCGGCGGAAGCCAGCCCGGAAATCCGTATCTGGCCGGATTGAAGGACATGATCGCCGGCGAGGCCGGCGGCTGCGTCGAACTGAAAGTCAATGTCACGGCCGCCGAATTAAAATCCCTTTACCGGGAAGCCGCCCTGTTCTGGCACATGTGCGGGGTGAAGCGGGAGGACCCCGGCGAAACAGAACATTTCGGCATGACCACGGTCGAAGCCATGCAAAACGCCGTGGTCCCGCTCGTTTATGACGGCGGAGGACTCCCCGAGATCGTCGATCACGGGGTCAACGGTTTCCTGGTCGGCTCCACGGCCGAACTGCTCGAGCGTACTCTGGCCTTGATCGGAGACCCGGCGAAAACCGAAGCGCTGGGGCGGGCGGCGTGGAAAAAATCGCGCCTGTTTTCCCGGTCGAATTTCGAGACGACGGCCCGGTCGATTTTCGGGGAAGTTCTGAACCTGCTTGTTTCCCCGGAAACCTCGATTCCCGGATGATGAAACAGGACGATGGACGACACCCTCCGGTCCGGTGAAACCCTGGATGATTTCTACCGGGGGCGCGTCCGCCTGATCCAGCCGAAAAAAGGATATCGCTTCGCCACGGACGCGCCGTTGCTTGCGGCGTTCGTCGAGATCCGCCCGGGCGACGACGTCTGCGAGCTGGGGACGGGAAACGGGGTGGTGGCGGTCCTGCTGGGTTTCCGGCCGTTCCGCCGCCTGACCGCGGTGGAAATCCAGCCGCGACTGGCCGACATGGCCCGCCGGAACGTTGCCGGAAACGGCCTGGCCGGCCGGGTCGAGATCGTCGAGGTCGACCTGCGGAGCTACCGGCCCGGGCGGCGGTTCGATGTCGTGCTTTCCAACCCGCCTTACCATGAGAAAAAAGCCGGATCCCCCTGCCCGGACAGGGAGAAGGCGATTGCAAAACACGAAATAACGTGCGATATTATGGAGCTTATGCGAACCGTTTCCGAACTCTTGAAAGGTGACGGCCGGGCTTTTTTCGTCTATCCGGCCGCCCGGGAAGGGGAATTCCGCGGCGCCGCGGAAGGCCGGGGCTTGAGGCCGGCCGTCGTCCGGCGGATCCATCCGCGCGAAAACGAAGGGCCGAATCTATTTTTGGCTGAACTCCGGTTCGCCGCCGCTTTTCCGGGAGAGGAAACCGTGCTTCCGCCGCTCATCCTTCATCCGGAAAGCGGCGGAGGATTCACGCCGGAGGTATCGGCGATGCTCGAAGGACCGTCGAATGAAACTCGCCGCTAATTTACGGGAAGTCTATAAACACCGGCTCCTCATCCGTACCCTGGTCGGACGGGAACTGAAAGCCCGGTACCGGGGGACGGTCTTGGGCTTTTTCTGGTCGTTTTTCAACCCGCTCCTCCTGATGATCGTTTACACCGTCGTCTTCGGGTTCATTCTCAAGCCGCGCGATCCCTCCCTCGGGGAGGGACCCTGGATGTACGCCCTGTACCTCTTTGCCGGGATCCTGCCCTGGACGTGGTTTTCGTCGTCTTCGAACGACTCGGCCAACGTCTTGATGATCAACGGCAACCTCATCAAAAAAATCATTTTTCCAGCCGAAATTCTGCCGATCGTCTCGGTGTCCTCGAATTTCGTCAATTTTCTCTTCGGCCTGCCGATCCTCCTGATTTTCCTGATTGTTTTCGGAAAACCGCCGACGGTTTACGCTCTCTTGCTGCCCGTCGTCATGCTCGTTCAATATCTCTTCACCCTGGGCTTCGCCCTTTTGCTATCCGCCCTGACCGTTCACTTCCGGGACATCAAGGATATTCTCGGCAACCTGCTGACGTTCTGGTTTTTCTCCACACCCATCGTTTATTCGCTCGGGGCGCTGCCGGAGTCGTCGATGCTGCGGAAAGTCCTAAATTTCAACCCCATGACCCACATCATCGCGGGATATCATGACTGTCTCTTCTTCGGCCGGATGCCGGACTGGACAAAGCTTGGGGTTACTCTGGCTGTTTCGGTCGTCCTTTTCCTGATCGGGTACGCGGTATTCGACCGTCTCCGCGATTCGTTCCCGGAGGAAGTCTGATGGCCGTCATCGAACTCGATCACGTCACCCGGATCTATCAGAAATACTCGTCCCGGCACCGGTTTCAAACGTTCAAGAGCGCCATCGTCAAAGGGGATCTCTTCGGATCGCTCAGGCCGGACGAACTCGTTAAGGCCGTCGACGACATCAGTTTGCATGTCGAAAAAGGGCAGACATTCGGCCTGATCGGGGAAAACGGCTCCGGCAAAAGCACCATCCTCAAATTGGTCGCCGGGATCGCCAAGCCAACCTCCGGGCGGATTTCGGTGACGGGCAAGGTCTCCGCCCTGATCGAACTGGGGGCGGGATTCCATCCGGAGATTTCCGGACGGGAAAACGTCTTTATCAACGGCATCATGCTGGGGCTCTCCAAAAAGGAGATCACCCGCAAATTCGACGAAATCGTCCGGTTCGCCGAACTCGAGGAGTTCATCGAAGCGCCGGTCAAGACGTATTCCTCGGGCATGTACATGCGGCTCGGGTTCTCCATCGCCATTAACGTCAACCCCGAGGTTCTGCTCATCGACGAGGTCCTCGCGGTCGGAGACGCGGCCTTCGTCCCGAAGTGCCTCGACCGGATCGACGATTTCCGCCGGCGGAAAAAGACCATCCTCTTCGTCAGCCACGACCTGGCCACGGTGGCTAAAATATGCAACAAGGTCGCCTGGATGAAGGACGGGAAAATCCGGATGCTGGGAGAACCCAAGCGGGTCGTCGACGCCTACATGCAGGACGTCACCGAGGAACAAGAGACCGAATTCCGGGAACGGAAGGAAGAAGCGGCGGCGGCCGTCGAGGTCGCTGCGGCCGCCCCGGCCGTTCCCCCGGCGATCGAAAACGCTCCTGTTTCTTTGCCGGCGGACGTCAAGCCGGCGATGGATAAACCCGTTGTTGCGGCGCCGGTGGAAACCGCCGGTCCGGTCGAAACACCCGCCGCCGCGGCCGAAACGACGGCCGTATCCGACGAAGGCCGCCGGGAACAGCGGTGGGGCAAGCGGGAAGTCGAGATCCGGCGGGTCGTTCTCCGGAACGCCAAGGGCGAGGAAAAACACGTTTTCCATCCCGGAGACAGCCTGGTGATCGAGTTGGACATCGCGGCCAAGGAACCGGTTAAGGATTTCGTTTTCGGTATTGCCATTTCCAATTCCATGGGCGTGATGTGTTACGGGACGAACACGAACCTGGAGGAATATGAATCCGTCGCTCTTTCGGGGGAGGGCCGGGTCGTCTGCCGGATCGAATCGCTTCCCCTGATCAACGGGACCTACTATCTCGACCTCGCCGTCCACAAGCGCGACGGTTACCCTTACGATTACCACCGGAACATGTATTCGTTCCTCGTTTCCTCGATGATCCGGGACGAGGGCGTGGCCCGGCTCGCCCACGCCTGGGAGTTCTCGCCGGAAATTACGGTCAAACTGCCGTCGAAATCACATGAATAAAATCCGGTCCCTCGAAAGGTTGAAACGCGTCCGGGCCCGGCTGCGCCGCGAAGGCCTGCATGTGGTCTTCACCAACGGGTGTTTCGACCTGATCCACGGCGGGCATATTCACCTGTTCCGGCAGGCGAAGGCCCAGGGCGACATCTTGATCGTGGCGGTAAACTCCGACGCTTCGATCCGGCGGCTGAAAGGCCCCGCCCGGCCCGTCTTTCCCCTGGCCGAACGGATGGAAGTCCTGGCCGCCCTGGCGGATATCGATTACGTCACCTGGTTTGAGGAAGACACCCCCCAAAAAATCATCGCCGCGCTGCTTCCCGACGTCTTGGTCAAGGGCGGTGATTGGGGCACGGGCGAAATCGTCGGAGCTGCGGAGGTCGAATACGCCGGGGGCCGGGTTTACCGCGTCCCCTATCGCCGCGGACATTCCAGCACGAACATCATCGAGAAAATTCGAAAGAATTTTGCCCGCGGTTGAACGCCCCGGGGCGGCCCCCGGGAAAAAAGCGCTCAGGTCGTCCGGCCCGGGGCTTTCATCCGGGTGAAAAACCAGATCCAGAGCCGCTTGTGAAATTCATAGCTCGGCGGATGGGCCTCGAGCTGCGTCCGGTAACCGAACAGATCGCGGTCGTCCGGCGTGGTTTTATATTCGGGCGTCGCGTCCCAGAGCTTCCGGAACTCCGGATGAAACTGGACGCCCAGGACGTTTCGGAATTTTTCGTGTTCGATCGCCTCGATGATCCGGTCGTCCGTTGAGGTCGCGACGACCGTGAAGCCTTTCCCGATTTTTTCGAGGCTTTGATGATGGGAACTCGCGACATACGGCCGGTCAGCAGCGGTCATCCCCATGGCTTTCCAGGTGCGGCCTTCGGCCGAAAGCTTGATCGGATGGAGCATGTAAGGGCCGAGATCCCGGTCGAGCGGCGGGATCATGGCATAAGGGTTCTTGTGCCATTGCTCCCGGTCCAGAGCGACGGCTTCCTCGACGGTGGTTTTGCCGTAAATCTCGCTCCAAAGGTCCTGGACCATCGTTCCGCCGGCGCCGACGTTGAGGCTCTGCATCCCGAGGCAGATTCCGAGGATCGGAAAGTCGGGCCGGTTTTCAAGGAATCCCTTGAAGCCCTCGTTTTGCCCGCCTCCCAGGAGATGGAAGATCATGGACAACTCGAGGTAATGGCGGTACGGATCCTCGATGACGGTCCGGAAGTCCGTTTTTTCACCATAGGCGGCCGGGGGCATGTCGGGGCCGCCGAAGAAGATCATCCCGTCGGAGAGGTCGAAAATTTTCCGGAACTCGTCCGAGGCCGCGTTCGGCCCATACAGCGTTTCGACGCTCAAATCCGCGGCAACCGCGTGAAAACGGACGCCTTCGATTTTTTCGTCCTGAAGATACCGGACCGATTCCCGGTAGTCCGTTTTTTCCTTCACGTGATAAACGCCGATGATCTCGAGGTTTTTGTAGGGAATGAAACCTTGGGCCTTGAGGGCGAAGATGTTCTTGAGGGTTTTGACGGAGGGGTAAAAGACCGTCAGGCGGACCGTGTCGTGAGCGACGGACGCCGTGTCGAAAAAACGCTCCGGGGATTGGGCTCCGGCCGCCCGTCCGAAAACGGCCAGGGCGATTAGAACGAGCACGGGAAGCGCCGAGGACGGCGAAAAGCGGAGGGACATGTGATTCTCCTTGCGGCCGGCGGACATCGGAAATAACCGGTTCATTATATCGGGATGACGGCGCTCTACGCAATCTATTTGACATCGTTTAAATTAGGGTGTTAATCTCAATTTATATTCAAGGGAATTGGTTGCGGACAATGCTAGAAGTCGGTTTTGTCGCAGCGGAAAAATCCGTTTATTTCGGCCGTTGTTTGGTGTCCCGTCCGCGTCGATTTCGGATCAATCATCTTGATAAAAATCGCATTATGACGCAACCGGCTGATATTTCATTGGTTATGACCTGTCTGATACTCCTTTCACAGGCGTCTTTTACGGCACTTAATGAGGTATTCGGTTTTTATATGGATCTATGTAAACGATGTTAGGCGCCAGGAAGGAGGGCATTATGGATGATGACAGCGTTAATAAGGCTTTCGAGATTCTGCAAAAATGTCGAGAACTGGAGTTGAACCATTTTGTCTCTCGATCCAATATATGTGTACTTGTTCAAGGTGCGCTGCTAGCTTTTTCAACGCAAGCTTTTCTTGGAGTAGCTCGTGGTGCATCTCTTCACGAGACAATGATGACTCTCGCTCTTGCAGTTACAGGAATGTTATTGTCAGTCTTCTCCCTTCGAGTAGTGAAGGGCGCGTACTTTTGGGTAAGTTATTGGGAGTATAGATTAGCTGAATTCGAGGAAAAGGCTCTTCCAGATGTATGGATTTTCAGGAATCATCCTTCTGCTCATAACAAAGCTCTCCTAGAAATATTGAGAAATCACAAGCCTCCTCTTAAGTACTATTCTAGCCGTAAAGGCCTGTTGTCAGTTTTCTATTTGTTTATGTTTGTTTGGTCTTGTCTTCTTGTTGTGGTGGTTACACGTCTTATCGTGATTATATGATTGTAGATCTTCATGGTGTGCTTAACGCTGTCTGCCAAGATACTATTGTGAAAATATGTCTTATGCATCTCGAAAGTTGTATGCCTGGCGCCTAACCATTCGCTCAAGCGGACCATTTTTCGCTTTCGCTCAAAATGGCCGCTTAGCTCGAACGTTAGCCCCGCGATAAAGAAGGGAGGTCTTTCAGATGTCTAGCATTGAAAACGAGTTGATCATTCCCGTCTATCTCAACCAACGTATAGTATTCGATATGATCGCCATGCTTCAAGGCGGGATTGCTACAGTCACCAGGGTTACATCCATGGAATCGTCTTCGGCCAGTGACAAGCAGCAGTACGGAGCGACTTTTGGCCTTAATAAAGCCCTGTCTGCCCTTCTGCGAATAGATGTTTCAGGAAACAGGGAGAAACAAAAAGATGGTTCTTCGGGAACTCAAATAAACGAAGAAAAGGTTCACACGCCGGCATCAATGTTTCAAATGCTTCGAAAGATTCTTGTTGCCGATAATAAGTTGAGTTTCATAGATGACAATAACAAACCAGAGATACGACAGATCGTAGAATTTACGGCGCCATTGAGAAAGAACCCATTAATCCAGACCATGGATACGTTTATTGGGATCATGAATATGGCCATTCTTTTTTCTCAAGGCCCTCCTCAGCAACAGAATAAGATTCAAAAATTCCAGACTCCAGACAAAAACAAAGCAATTAAAACGCAGATGGAACAATTCTTGGAAAGCCTGAAGGCGGGCGACACCGTAGATATTATTACGGACATATTGACCTGCGGTTATAGAGCGGTGATAACGTTGGAACGAGAGTTTCTCAATGACCCAACTATGTCTGATCTTGTAGATGGCCACTTTAATGTGCTCGGTAAAATAATAAGCGTGATTAATGACGATAAAGATTCGATCAATCTGATAAGAAAGACCGCACTTAGCGCTATGCCGGAGAAAATACTGAATAATGCTCTCGCAGGATTGTCTGAACAATTAAAGACTCAAGGCTTCAAGATCCCCTCCATGGAACTCGAGGCGAAGGGTCCGGTCTTTCAGGTACTGCCAATCGCCATCTTCTCATAGAGATATAATGAGGGATAACGACGGCATGCATTAGATCGCCGGGGGCTCCCGCTGAAGCCGGGCGTTATACGAATGGCCCTTCGCAGGTAATGAACAATGACACTTAAAGAAATCTTTTTGATCTTCAGTGAGCGAGTTGCGGATATTGTTCTATACAAGCGAGCTGCCAAAGCCACTGCAAAGAAAGAACTCCTCCAGCTCAATCAATACGCTGAAAAGCTGAAAGAAAATCCTGCACCAAAAGAATCAAGTTCATCGTTGGATGCGATGTACTATATAGATCCCAAAACCGGTTCTTGGGAAAAATATGGATTCCGTGAGTCTTCACTTGAAGACCGAGAGAAGCTAGTTGTTTTTCAGAAGAACAAGCAATATTGCTGGCTATTAGCTGAAGCATATGAAGAATTCGAGGATTATTTAGAAGCTACCTACGCGCATCTTGGATACAAAGACATTTCGTCATGGATAATGAGCGATTTCGGAAATATTTCTATTGCAGACCTCGTTGGTAAGGACTACGCTTGGTATCTGGATCGAGCCAAGAACAAACGAGACACTCCGCAATCAATTCTCACTCGCCTACGTGAGCTCTATCCGCAGCTCGTGGATCTTGAGATAAAAAACAGATTGGATGTAAATTTGAAGCTGGCAATTGAGTTGATTGCTCATTTGCGCCATTACATTGTTCATAGAGGCGGCTTGGTAACCAGTCGAGATGCCTTTCTGGAAAGCGTTTTAAAAAAGTGCGGTTTCTGGAATAATGGAAAATATCACGAGGACTATGAGGCTTTTATCTACAGGTTTTTTGGTACGGGTGAATATGAAAATGTTATTTCAATATTGGAGATAAGAATACATCCGGAGATTCCATTGGATATCCAGCTTGACCCGTTTGACGAGCTAACGAGATACTTAGTAGGTTATGCGTCGCTTGTTTATGATATTGCTTCGGGAAAAGCATAGGAGCTCGTATAACAACCGCATTGACTCGGACTGGCAATTGCGCCGCGCTTTATTGTCAGCTGATTGTGTATGGCGTTAGTCGGATCTAAGGAGAGACAGGTTTGACTAGATGAGATCGCCAAAGAGAATAGATTTCTCAAGCGCATTAACGATGCGTATGCTGGAACCGCACTTGCGAAAAGACCTTCTTCAAGCTCTCGGTAAGGCGGTTGAGGCTGATGCTGTATTTCCATGTCGAATGACTCCGCTAGAGATTTTCCGCAGTACTTTGTCTGAAGCAATCGGAAAACATGCGGAGAGAATGAAAAACTTGCTTAAGGACTGTGATGCCCCGGATTCAGAATATTCCGGAACAGCACGTGCCGAGGATTACTATTGGGCAATTCGGTTCGCCGTATCGCGTGTAGTTACTGCGATTCAGGGTTCACTCGCTGAGTTGCTCGCAATGGGACCGATTGTGCAACTTGCAGGGGAGCTCAAGACGGCTCGGAGGATACCTGGAGCTACACAGATCTGGGTCGGCGACTCTATCATGGCACCGAAGTCGAGCGGTACAACTCTGGCGAAAGCCGCTGACGTACATTTGCTGGTGACCTCCTCCACACGGGAGCGCGCAATTCTTGTTGGCATAGCAGAGGTGAAATCGTACCTTTGCTCACAGAAGAAAGTAACTAAGCAACTCGGTAACCACATATCTCGAGTATCTCGTACTATAGTGACACAGTCTTCCGATGGAAAGCATGTGCGTTATTCAGTTCGGATGGTGGATAAGCCGCTGAAGATCTCCGTTATCCCATCGTCTTGGCGGTTATCGCGACATTTCCGCTTTCGAGCAGGAGGAAATCGCCGCGTCTTAATTGTAAATCCGCCAAGACCAGCCGCCTCAGCGATCGCTATTGAGAATGGGCCCGATGCGTGGAAGATCGTGCTGCGGTGGTCTCACGAAGCCCTGGCCGATGCTGCATTCGAGATCTTCCTATGGTGTCTCGGACGCCTTGGAGAAGAAGTCTACCGCAATCGGCCGTCGCCTTGGCTAGACATGAGCCCTGCCGAAGCAGGCCAAAACTCAGTCAAGATGGCGCTCTACTACTCAATCCTCCACATCTCCGAACCGACTACGCTCGCACAAGCCATCAAGCTCTACAATGTTCTTGGGTACGGTTTCGCTCTTGGTTCTAATTTCCGTGGATCCGATGGACGACCAGCGATGCTTTGGCCTGAGGACTTGGATGAGATACTTTCAAACGGTATAACACGCGAAGGATCGTACATCGATGGCATGCTGACTAACAAGCGCTTGCAGGGAACGCCCGCGAGCGGGTACCGCTGAAACGCTACGTTATAGCGGCGAGCCTCACGGCAGTTAACTACTTTTACTTGGAACATAGTGATGCGGCCCCGAATTTATCATTGTCATGCACCTTCGCCCCTCGTCCTGATTGTCAAGGCACAATAGAGGACGTACGGAGACAGCCAGTAACAACCGCGCCGCGGTTGTTCCTGGCTGTCTCCGTACGTATAATGTCCGTTCGCTCCCATGAGTTTAGATTTCCTGAAGGAGACGGCCGAATTCAAGGACCTCGTCCGGGCGGTGTCGTCTCTTCCGAAAAGCCCGGACGGGCAGGCCTCGCTGTTTGCGGCGGAGGACCGGCCGCGCCTCTCGATTTCCGGACTGACGGAGGCGGCCGTTCCGTATCTTTTCGTCCAGCTCGCTCTTTCCGGCCCGAAACGGGTCGTGTTCGTCCGTCCGGCCTCCCGGCCCTTGGCCGAATTTGAGGACCGGGCCCGCTTTTTCATCCGTCAGCTCGGCTCGACAAAAATCGTCCGGAACCTGCCGGCCTTGTCTGAAAATCCCTACCAGGGCGCCGCCCCGTCGCTGGACGCGGTCGCTTCCCGGATGAGGTATTTTTTCGACCTGTTGAGCCGCCCGCCGGTCCTGACCGTGACGAGTCTCTTCGGGCTCCTTCGGCCGTTTCCGGGCCCGGAGCGCCTGCCGGATCTTTTCCTCCGCTTGAACAAGAACGCCGACTTTGACCGGGACCGTTTGATCGAACGCCTGGCGGTTTTCGGCTATGCCCGGGAGGATTTGATCTCGTTCCGGGGCGAATACGCCTTCCGGGGCGGAATCGTCGACGTCTTTTCCCCCTGGCAAAAAAATCCGGTTCGGGTTGAATTCGGCGGCGACCGGATCGTTTCGCTCCGCGAGTTCGACCCTTCCACCCAACGGGCCGTCCACCAGACGGACAGCACGCTCGTTCCCTCGCTTGCGGAAGCGCCGGTAGGCCCGGACCCATCGTCCGTCCCGTTTTCCCGATATCTTTCGGACGCGGTTTTCGTCTTCGATCATCCGGAGGAAATCGAAAAGGAATGGGACGAGGTGATGACCGACCTTCGGGCCCAGGAGACGGCCGTTAGAAAAACGAGGACGGACGCGCCTCCGCTCGAGGCGATTTATCCAACCGCTCTCTACGCGCGGCTCCGGGCCGAAGCCGTTTTCTGCGGGGAGCTCGAATCCGCCGACAACCGCCGGGAGTTCGCCTTCGGTTTCCAACCCGTGCCGCGGTTCGATAACAAGATCTTTTTCTTTCTCGAGACGATGCGGCGGGTTCACGAGGAACGCGACCGCTGCGTGATTTTTCTGTCCACCGCCCAGATCCGGAAGAAAATCGGCGCCTTGCTCGCGACGCGCGAAATTCCCTCGCTCGAGGCGGATTCGCCTCTGGTGGCCGCCTCAAGCGGCGAGATCTGCCTCTGCCTGGGCGATCTCGAGCGCGGGTTCGGCTATCCGCGGGAAAAGGTGTATTTCTACGCCGAGGAGGACATCCTCACCGAGGAACGGATCATCGCCGCCCGGCCCGCGGCCCGGCCGACCATCACCCAATTCCAGGACCTCAAGGCCGGCGATTACATCGTCCATGCCGATTACGGCGTGGGCGTTTTCCGGGGGTTGGTCAAAATGGACGTGGAAGGCCGCCCGGCCGAATTCATGGAACTCGGCTACCGGGACGACGACACCCTGTTCGTTCCCGTCGAGGATTTAAACCTCGTCCAGAAATACACGCCCGTCGGAACCGGGCTTCCCCTCCTCGACAAACTCGGCACCGGCAACTGGCAGAAAACCAAGGAACGGACGAAAAAGGCCGTTCAAAAACTGGCCCATGAGCTTCTGGAACTTTACGCCCAGCGCAAATCCATCAAGGGATTCGCCTTCAGCCCGGAGGGGAGCTGGCAGGAGGAATTCGAAAAGACGTTTGAATTCGAGGAAACCGAGGACCAGCTCCGTTCGATCGGGGATATCAAGACGGATATGGAAACCGACGTCCCCATGGACCGGCTTCTCTGTGGCGACGTCGGCTACGGCAAAACCGAGGTCGCGATCCGGGCCGCGTTCAAAGCGGTCATGGACGGAAAGCAAGTCGCCGTTCTTTGCCCGACGACCGTTCTGGCCAGCCAGCATTTCAAGACGTTTTCCGGGCGGATGGTCCTGTTTCCCGTCCGCATCGCGGCCCTGACCCGGTTCCAGTCCAAGGCCGAGCAGCGAAAAATCTTGGACGAGCTGAAGAACAGCCGGGTCGACGTCGTCGTCGGAACGCATCGTCTCCTTTCGGCCGACGTCGCTTTCCGCGACCTCGGCCTGCTCATCGTCGATGAGGAACAACGCTTCGGCGTCTCCCACAAGGAAAAAATCAAGCACTTGACGGCCAGCGTCGACGTCCTGACGCTGACGGCCACGCCCATTCCCCGGACCCTCAACCTTTCGTTGACCGGCCTCCGCGACATCAGCCTGATCGAAACGCCGCCCAAGGACCGCCTGGCCGTCCATACCGTCGTGACGACGTTCTCCCCGCGGCTGATCACGGGGGCGATCAAGCAGGAACTCGCGCGCGGCGGCCAGGTCTATTACATTCTCAACAAAATCGAGGAGATGGACACGCTGGCGGCGAAAATCCGCGAATGGGTCCCGGAGGCGCGCCTTGTGACGGTTCACGGGCAGATGGCCCCGGCCGAACTCGAGAAGAGGATGATCGATTTCATTAATCAGAAGCACGACGTCCTCATTTCGACGACGATCATCGAAAACGGGATAGACATCCCCCTGGTCAACACGCTTCTCGTCCACCGGGCCGATCATTTCGGCCTGGCCCAGCTCTATCAATTGCGCGGCCGGGTCGGCCGTTCCTCCCGCCAGGCATTCGCCTACTTTCTCGTGCCTCCCTTTTCGGAACTCACTCCGATCGCCCGGAAGCGGCTTGAGGCCATCAAGGAATTCAGCGAACTGGGGTCCGGGTTCCGCCTGGCGATGAAGGACCTGGAAATCCGGGGGGCCGGGCATCTGTTCGGCGAACAGCAACACGGGACGATGGAGGCCGTGGGGTATGATTATTTCATCCATCTTCTCGGACAGGCGATCAAGGAACTCAAGGGCGAAGCGGTCGAGGACGCCCGGTGCGAAATCAACCTCCGGGTCGAAGTCCGTATCCCCGAGGCCTATATACCGGCCATGAACGTCCGGCTCAACCTGTACAAGCGGATTTCCTCAGCCGCCGACCTGGACGAGGTGCGGGCGCTCGAGGAGGAAATCCGGGACCGTTTCGGCCCTCCGCCGCAAAGCGTCGACCATCTCCTTCATTACGGCCGGATCAAGCACTTGGCCCAGCGTCTGAAACTCGCGGCCGTCGACCGAATCGACCACCGGCTCATTTTGAGGTTCCAGCCTTCGACGGATGTCGACCCGGCCCGGATTTCGGCCGTTCTGAACAAAACCCGGGGATCGATGACCCCGCAGGGCGTCATGAGCCTGCCGTTGCGGTCTCCCAAGGACGCCGAAATCCTCCGTGAAACCGCCCGGCTCTTGCTGGAGTTGATAGGGATGGGATAGAATATAAAATTACGAGTCAGATGAACAAACACCGGAACGTCCTGTCCGCGCTCGTTTTAACGTCGGCGGCCGTTTGCTGCCTGGGAACGGGCGCCTGCGGGGAAAAAGCCGTTTCTCCGCCCCTGGCGGAGGGATTCCGCCTGGATGATCCGAAAAAGGCCGCGCTCCCGGTCCTGACGATTGAAGACGTCTCCTATTCCAACGCCGATTTCGCCCGGTTCGCTTATTTAACGGTCGGCGACTCCGAGGTCGCCCTGACGGCCGAGGCGGCCGGCCGGCTGTTTGATGATTTTATCGACCGGAAGCTGATCGTCCGCCGGGCCGCTTCCCGGGGGATCGACTTGAGCGGGGAAGAAAAATCAAAATCCCTGGACGCTTTCCGATTGAATCGGGGCGGGGAGAACGCCCCCGCGACCGATGCCAACCCGGAGGATTTTTTGGAAGGCGTGCTTGTCGAAAAATACCTGACGTTGCAGGTCAGGGGCATTGTCGTCGCCGAGGATGAAGTCGCATCTTATTATGAAGCCCACAAGAACGAATTCCTTCAACCGGAGCGCCTCCAGGTCAGTCAAATCCTCCTGTCGGCGGAAGGCAAAGCGAGCGTGGTCATTGAAAAACTCCGGTCCGCCGGCGAAGAAGAGTTCCGGCAGGTCGCCCGGGCCGAATCGGAGGGCCCCGAGGCGGCAAGCGGCGGTTTGATGGGCGTCTTCAGTCTCGGCCAGCTCCCCCTGGAACTGGAAAAAGTCATTTTCGCCCTGAAGGAAGGCCAAATCAGCCAGGTGGTCCAATCGCCTTACGGGTTCCATATTTTCCGGCTTGACCGAAAATTCGAACCGCGGCTCAGGCCTCCGGACGAGGCCGCCCCTCTCATCGAGGCCAAACTCATCGAACAAAGAAACCAAACGGCGATCGACGCCCATATCGTTTCCCTTAAAGAAACGATGTTATGGAAGGTTACCGCGGAGAATCTTCCGTTCGTATACTCAAGAAACAGATAAGGAAGGCATCATGTTGCAGCGTAAAACCATCCTGGCCGGAATCCTTCTTCTCGGCGCGGCCGTTTTCGGCTCGGCCCAGCAGGTCGTCGAGGAAATCGTCGCGATCGTCAACGACGAAGCCATCACCCTTTCGGAGTTCAAGCGCGAATACGATGAACGCCTCCAGGCGGCCCAGGCGCAGTACAAGGGAGAAGCCCTGGACAAGGCGATCGAATTCGTCAAGACCCACATCCTCGACGAAATGATCACGGACGTTCTGCTCCTCCAGATGGCCAAAACGATGAACATCAACGTTACGGACCAGTTGAAAATGATCGTCGAGAACATCAAGAAGACCAACGAGATCGAAAGCGACGACGAATTCAAACGAGCCCTGTCTCAGCAAGGCTACAATTACGACGATTGGATCGGGACGATGGAGAAGCGGATCATGCGGGAGGCGGTCCTCCGCAACGAGGTCGGCCGGAAGGTCGTGATCGACGACGCGGAAATCGTGGATTATTACAAGAAACACCAGGACGAATTCGTCGTTCCGGACGAATATCAACTGCGGGCGGTCTATTTGACGATTGAGAACAAGGAAGCCGCCGCCCTGGAAGCGCGGAAAGCCGAGATCGAGGCGAAGGTCAAGTCCGGAACGCCGTTCGAAACGGTTGCGGAAACCGATTCCGACGAACCCCTCAAGGAGGCCAAGGGCAGTCTGGGAACGTTCAAAGAAAACGAACTCGACAAGACCTTGCTCGCGGCCGTCAAACCGCTGAAAAAGGGCGAGGTGACGTCCTGGGTCCAGAACAAGAACGGATGGTACTTGCTTCAGGTGGAGGACCGGAAGGACAGTCGCGTTCTGCCGTTCGATGAAGCCCGGGGTTCGATCACCGAAAAAATCGGTATAGAAAAACAGAACGTGGAAGTCCAGAAGTTCCTGGCCGAAATCAAAACGAAGAATTACATCAAGATTCTCAAACCCAACCCGTTCGAAGACAAAAGCTGACCGCCGGTCCGGCCGTCATTTCCCGGCGGGTTTCTTCTCCTGGTAGACGGCCTTGTCTTCCTGAAAATCGATCTGCCGGGAGACGCGGAATTCGCCCATGGGAACGTGACGCGGGCCTCCCATCTGGATGAAGAGCTTAACGTAATACGTCCGCCATTGGGGGTTGATTTTAAAGGATTCGAGGTTCGTCCCGGCGATTCCGAAATTGGATTTCAAGGTGATCAGCGGGCTGGTCGCGCCCGGGGCAAGGCCTTCGCTCCGGATGGCGGCCCTGAAACAATCGCCCAAATTCTCGACGGCATTCAACTCTTTGAAAATGGCGTTGACGTTGATGAAGCGGAGGATTTCGGCCGAGTTGTTCTTGAGCCGGAAGGTCACGGTCGGGACCAGGGTCAGTTTGGGATTCGGCCACTGCCGGTATTCCTTCATCGTCCAGCTGGTGTTCACGTCGACGATTTCGAGGGACGCTTTGATTTGCTGGTCATTGTAGGACTTGCAGCCCGTTTGTCCCAGACAAATCAGGACCACGCCCGCCGCAAAAGCGGCCCCGGAAGCAAAGGAGATGCGTTTCATCGGTTTTCTCCTGTCGGACGGTAAAATCATAACGCGACCAGTGCGGGAAAGCAAGGACGGGAAAGCCCAGGTTGAGGAATTCCGGGACACGATACGAAATCAAGAGATTTCGTTCATGTCCCTGGAATTCCGATTTGCATCCCGTTCGGGAATATCTCCGGGGGAAATATCCGCTATCGGCAATTGTGGGGGCATTGCGCGCCGGCGGGGTTTCGCTATAATGTGGCTCCATCGGATTTCAAGGAAAGGACAACGGCCATGGGCCTGGTGAAACGCGGCAAGGAACTCTGGTTCTACGAAGACCTCTATACGGACGTGACCTACGGGTTCAAGGTCAAGCGGGTCGTCGTTCCCGAAAAACCGACGGGTTTTCAGAAGCTGATGATTCTCGATACCGAGAGGTTCGGGCGCGTCCTCGTTCTGGACGGGATCGTCCAGCTGACCGAGGAGGACGAGGGCATTTATCACGAGTGGATCGGCCTCTGGCCGTTGTTCGCCCGGGAAAAAACGCCGGAAAACGTCCTGATTATCGGCGGTGGCGACGGCGGCGTGGCCCGGGAGGTTCTCCGCCATCCCGGTGTCAAGAGCGTGACGATGGCCGAGATCGATCAGGTCGTCGTCGACACCTGCCGCGAGCACCTGCCGGCGATTTCCGGGGGGATCTGGAACGACTCCCGTTTTCATCTGATCATCGGCGACGGAGCCGAGGTTATCCGGAAGATGAAGGGCCAATGCGACGTGATTATCATCGACTCGACCGATCCCATCGGCCCGGCCCGGAGCCTGTTCGACACCAGTTTTTACGAGAGCGTCTACGCCGCCCTCCGCGAAGGCGGCATCACCATCCACCAGACCGGCGCCCTTCTCCTTCAGCCCTTCGAGGCCCCGGGGAGCTGGCGGCAGATGGAGTGCATTTTTGACGATGTCCGGGTCGTCCAATTCACCAACGTCAGCTACATGGGCGGGCCGTTCAGCCTGACCGCGGGATCGCGTGGGAGGCGCACGTTCAGGTTCGCCGAGCGTAACGCCCGGCGCAATTTCAAGGCCGCTGGGATCAAAACCAGCTGGTATTCGCCCGATATTTCAGCCGTTCCGTACCCGGAGTTTCAACGGCGGCTCGAGATCGACAAATACGGCGAGGAAATCGCCCTGGACTTCGTCCTCCCCGAAAAAAAGAAACCTTCCCTCAAACAGGTCGGCAAATGGAGCCGCGATCTCTGCAAGGCGATCGATATGATTCCCTTCGGCGAACCGATGGTTTCGAATCCCGAAATGGGCGACGGCGATACGCTCGTCCAGTACATCGAAACGAGCGCCATCAATTACCGCCGGTTCGGGAACGTGGCCGCGGCCAATTGCTTCACCTGCGCCCGGCTGCCGCGGGAGAAGGCGGCGGCCTTCACGATCGGATATTTCGGCGTCGACAAGGCCGTCTGCTGGCATCTGCCGCGGGGGGTTTTTTCGGACATCAGGAACGTGCGCCGCGACACCCGGATTTATGAGGCCGCCGCGGCGGCGGACGCCCCCGCTTCGGCCGTTCTCCGTCCCCGCCTGGCCGAAGCGTCGGAAGTTTTCAAGCCGTCGTTCCGGCTCCCGGTCGAGACGGGTTTTTCACCGGCCTTCGAGCTGGTCATGGATATTTTCGATTGCGATTTCGACCGCATCTCGTCCTGCGGGGCGGTGGCGGCCTGGGCGAAGGCATCAGCCCGGTCGGCCGGACTCAAGACAGTCGGGAAACCCGAGGCCCCTGACTTCGGCCACGCCAAGAAGAAAACCGCCGGACCGTCCGTGACCCAGCTCCTCCGCGGCGGGTCGAACATCAGCCATTATTCGATCAATTGGCTGATGATCGTCGCCAACCTGGTCGTCCGCGAGAGCGTTCCCTTGCACCGGGTCATCACCCACGCCATGGATTATTTCCAGGGGAAAAAAGCCCATTGCTGGATCCTGCCGCGCGGAACGGCCGGCCGGAGTTTGAAGGAGATCGCCGAAAATACCGTCCTCTTTGAAGTCCGGAGGGACTAGGGGCGGCCGATTTCTTAGAATCCCCCGATTCACCCCGTGTTCCGGGCGTTTTCGTTGACAATCCATAATCCGATTGATATAGTCATCGGCTACTCGATTATTAATGGAGATTTGTTAAATGAAAAAAAGTCTGATCGTGTGCGGCCTGTTGTTCTTTGTCCTGGCGCTGACCGTTTCGCCTGCCCAGGCGGTTCAAATCACCGCCAAAGGGGTCAAGGGCGGCCTCGTGATTGCGACCATGACCGGCGATGATATCGAAAAAAACGACGCCAAGATCGGTTTCGCCCTGGGCGGATACCTGACCTTAAACATCTCGAATGATTTTTCAATTCAGCCGGAACTGTTGCTCGTCCAAAAAGGAACGAAATGGTCGGAAGGCGGCGGGACCCAAGGTTTTCGGCTGACCTATCTGGAAATTCCGATTCTGGCCAAATATTCATTCGCCGCGGGCACGAACATGAACGTGTTTGTTTTCGCCGGGCCCGCCCTTGCCTTCAAAATCAGGGCGACCGTCTATGGGGAGTATGGGGACGAATCCGATTCGGAAGATCTGGATTATATCAAAGGGATGGATTTCGGCCTGGCTTTCGGGGGGGGCTTGGAGATGCCGTTCGGCAAAAACGTCCTCACCTTCGACATCCGTTATACGTTCGGTCTGGGCAACTGTTGGAAGGCGGCAGACGGCGACGATAGCAAAATCAAAAACAGCGCGATCATGTTTCTGGCCGGGATTGGGTTTTAGAATCAACCGGATTGTTTCGACCCGATATCTTTTTAAATTTTAGCCGCCGGGCGAATCGAACCTTTCGGGGTCTGCCTGCGGCGGAGGGCGAAACATTTCCGGAGGGACTCCCTCACTCGACGATGGCGGAGGCGAAGACGAGAGTGACGCCGTAAGCGTCGGCCAGGCCGGCGTGGCGGGCCAGGGCGGCGAGAGACTCGCGTTTCGGGTGGCAGATCCCGACGGCCCGGCCGTTTTTTTTCGCCAGACGGAAGAGTTCCCGGAGCTTTTCGGTGATGGCCTTCTCGCCGGGTTCCGCGTCGATGAAAACCTGCCGGGCCGCCGCCCGGACGCCCATTTTCGCGGCTTCTTCACGGGCGACGGACGCGGAAGTCGTCCGGCTGTCGATGAAGTACAGCCCGCGCTCCTTGAGGACTTCGAGAATCGGCCGCATCAACTTCGCCTCTTCCGTCGTCGCCGACCCCGCATGGTTGTTGACGCCGCGGGCGTTCGGAACCCGGGCGAGGCATTTTTCGACGCCGGTCCGGACTTCCCTGTCGGTTTTCCCCGCCGAAATAGTCCCTTCGACGTCCTTCGTCCCGTTTTTGCCCGCGTTGGATTCGAGGGGCAGATGGAGCATGATTTCCAGGTTGCAGGCGGCCGCAAGGCGGGCGGATTCCTCCGTCAGGTTCGCGTACGGCAGGATGGAGACGGTAAGCGGCCGGCCGACGGCGTAGACATTTTCGATCGCTTCCAAACTGTAACCGATGTCGTCGATGATGATCGCTGCCCGGGGCGGCGGGGCGGCGGGGACCGAACGTGCGTCCGTTTTCCCGGGGGCGGACGAGGAAGGCCGGACGTCGGCGGAGCCGGATTTCGCCCCGGTTTTGGCCGGCCGTTTGCTCAGGATGATGATAAAGACGAGAGCGAGAATCGCCACGGCCGGCGGGATGAGCCAGGAAAGCGGCTTGCGCTTTCGTTTCATGGTTCAGCGGCCACGGAGCAAACCCTTCGTCTTCTCAAAATAGTCCTGCCGGGATCTCTTGTCGGGCTCGATTTTGACGTCCGGCGTGACGCCTTTTTCAAAAATCTTCTCTCCCGAGGCAAGGACGAATTCGCCGACGGTCAGGAGCAGCCCATCACCCGTCTTGAGCGGAAAAAGCTTTTGCTCGGCCGTGAAACCGGCCGTCGTCGTGCCGACGACCGCGGCCCTTTTGAGGTCGCGCAGGACCGCGGCGACGATTTCCGACGGGCCCATCGTCGCCGGATCCACCCAGACCACAAGGGGCACGTCGGGGAGAACGGGTTCGGCGGGGCAGGCCCAGGCGGTTTTAACCCCGCCCTTTTTCTCGATCGTCCCGGCCTGAAGGTTTTTCACGAAGAGATTGACCAGGATTCTTGCTTCCTCGATCTCTCCCTCGCGGCAGCCGCGAAGGTCGAGGATGAGAGTTTCTTTCCTCCCCGCGACTTTCGGGAGGACGGAGGATTTGAACTCGGCCCCGGTTCCGGAAAAAAGATGAAAAATCCGGACGATGCCCGACGTTCCTTTTTCCTCGGTCCAGGCGAGGGAGATCGGATACGGCGCGACCCGGTCGACCGTTTTTTCGGATGTCGCGTTTTCGTGGATCAGGCGGAGTTTGACCGGTTTCGCTTCCGTGTCTTTCAGAGCGAATCGGAATTCGTTGTGGCTCCAGACGAGGGTGGAACGATCGTCGACCGCGCTGATCGCGTCGCCTGTTTGAATCCCGGCTTTTTCGGCCGGCGACCCCTCGGCGATCCCGACTACGACGGGGAAAGCTCCGGGCCTTTTATAGGCGGCCAAACCGACGTCATAGAGCTGATCGACGCGGGGGGAAGACGCCCGGGCCATCAGGTCGTGGTTCAAGTAGGACGACATCGGATCGAGTGATCCGATGAGCCCCTGGAAGGCGCCTTCCATCGTCCGGCGCGGGTCCGCTTCGTCGACATAATCGTCGCGGATGTGTTGAACGGCCCTTTCCAGGATGTCGGAATCCTCGGCCGGAGGGAATTTAGAGGACTGAAGAGGGGGGCGCGTCCACAGGAACAGGAAGACGGCCGCAACCGCCAGGGCATAGGGGATGATGATCCGGGGACGGGGAGATTTCATCGGGGTCTCTGGCTCCGTAAAAAAGAATCCTATCACCTTCGCCGAAGCCAAAGCAAGGGGTCGACGGGTTTGGTCTGGTAACGGATCTCGAAATAGAGCGAAACGCCCGAAAGGGAGGCGGTGTCGCCGACGACGGCCACGGGCGTTCCGGGTCCGATAATGTCGCCGTTGCGGACGAGAAACTCGGCGCAGTGGCCGTAGAGCGAGTGGTAGCCCCCACCGTGCTCGAGGATGAGGAGGTTGCCGTAGCTCGGGAAGAAGTCGGCGTAAACCACTTTCCCGGCGTGGATTGCCCGGATCGTCAGGTCGTTCGACGGCGGGGCGATCTCGATCCCGTTGTTTTCGGTTTTCGTGTTGAAACTGCCCCGTTGGAGGCCGTAGCCCTGAATGACCCGCCCGTTGACGGGCCAGTCGAGCCGGCCTTTCGTTTCGGCGAACGGGAGGCCGGGGAACGCCGTCGCGTGTGGCTGGGATTCCAGTTTCCGGAGGAGTTTTTCGAGCTCCTGGGCGCGTAGGTTGAGCTCGCTGATCGTCTGCTCGTAGGTTTTCTGGTTCGTTTTGATCTGGGCGACGAGGGTCTTGTCTTTCCGTTCCTCGGCCTCGAGCTCCGTTCGTTTGGCGGCCGATTGTTCCGTCAGGGCCGCGATCTCGGCTTCTTTTTCGCGGAGCTCCCGGTCGGCCCGTCCCAACTCGGTCAACCGGGTTGAAAAATCGGTGATTAGGCGGTCCTGGGAGCCGGCGATGATTTCGAGCGCGCGGACCTGGTCGACGAAGGTCCGCAGGTCGCGCGCTTCCAGGGCGTAGCGGACGATGCCGAAGCGGCCGTGTTTATAGAGGGCGGCGAGAACGCGGGCGAGACGGGCCCGGTCGGCGGCCAGGGCGCTTTCCATCTCCGGAATGCTTTTTCCGACGGCGTCCCGGTCGGCCCGGGTTTGGGCCAATTGAACCTGGAGGAGGTTCCATTCGCTCCGCAGAAGCCGTTTTTTCACGGCGATCCGGTCCAATTGGGAAAGCACGGACTTTTCCCGGTTTTCCTCCTCGCCGAGTTTCGACCGGAGCCGGTTGATGTCGAACCGGATCTCCGACAGGCGTTTTTCGTATTCGGCGGCCTGACCGGAGGAGGCGGCCGGCTGTTTCGCCTGACCGCGCAGCGGCCGGACGGGGCCGGCGGCGACGACAAGCCATCCCCCGATCAAGGCCGCGGCGATCCTTCGTCGGTTCATTTTCGCGTCAGATAGAGCAACGCTCCGACCGCGCCGATGATCAGGCTGTAGGCCAGGTCGATGAACGAATAGGACAGGGCGGCGGACGAGGACAGCCCGTAGTAGGCGAAAATCGCCACGTAGGCGCCTTCCCGAACCCCGAGGCCGTTGATGGTGACCGGGAGCATTTGAACGAGAAGGACCAGCGGGATGAAAATGAAATAATCGAAGGCGGGAATCGGAAGACCGAGGGCTTTTCCGATCAAGATGAAGTAGAGAATCACGTTGAGCTGAAGAAGAACGGCCCAAAGCATCGCCCGGAAAAACGGCTTCGGATAACGCCGGTAGGCGACGACGGCTTCCCGGAACAGAAGCATCTTGTCGAGGGTTTTCCGGATGAATCCGCGGGTGGGGCCCCGGCGAAGCGCCCGGCCGGCGGCCGGCAGGAGAAACGCGACGGTCCCGGCCAGGCCGACGAACCCCAGGGCCATGGCCGCCCCGATGAACGGCACCCGGCCGGCCATTTCCAAACGGCCGAGCGAGGCGACGAGGGCGAAGAGGAAAAGGACGATGACGCCCGTCATCCGCTCGACGACGACGATGGCCGACGATTTGACGATCGAAGAGGAGAATTTCGACCCGTCCCAAATACGGACGACGTCGCCCCCGAAACTGGTCGGAAGGAAGGTGTTGAAAAATTTTCCGATGAGGTAAGATTTAGTCAGAAAGCCGAGCGGGATGCGGTCGCCCTGGGCCTTGGCCAGAATTTGCCAGCGGTAGGCGCTGGCAAACAGGCCGAAAGCGTGGAGGGAGAACGAGAGAACCAGCAGGGCCCAGTTTGCGCCTTGGAGCGCCCGGCCGATTTCGGGAAACTTCGCTCGGGAAAAGACGAAAACGGCGACCAGGCCGCCCAGGCCGAGGACCAGGCGGAGGAGGAAAAAGAGGGTCTTCCGGCGCATCGCCTCTTTCTACCATAAGGGGAGGACGAACGGAAGGGGGAGGGATAGTCTTAATGATTCTAATGTCCGGGACCCGAAGGCTCCGGATTGAATCTTCCGGTGGCCTGGAATAAGATATTGGCCTAAAATCAGGGTTGAATGTTCATGAAAAAACACCGGGGAAATCGATCGGCCGCCCGCGGCTGGGCGGGATCGCTCCCTTCCATTCTGGAGATCGAGTCCTCCACCCGGTGCAACATCCATCCGCCCTGCGTCATGTGCTATCCCCGGATCTTCGATAAAAGACATATCAGCTACGACATCAGCGACAGTGCCTTTGAAAGACTTGTCCCCTTCCTGCGGGGATTCAAGACCATATCCCTCCACGGCGTCGGCGAACCGCTGCTCGGGGGGAAGCTTATGGCCCTCCTCGACAACATTGACCGGGAGAAAACCTGGGTCCAGTTCAATTCAAACGGCCTGCTCCTGACGGAGGAGATGAGCCGGGCCTTCATTTCGAAGAAGCTCAGCATGATCGACTTCTCCCTTGATGCGGCGACACGCGAAACGTACCGAAAGATCAGGAGGTCGAATTTCGACCTAGTCGTCGGCAACATCAAGCGCTTGACCCGGATCAAACAAGAGCTGGAGGTCGACCGCCCGGTCATCAAGGTCAACATGACTTTGATGAAAGAAAACGAGTCCGAGACCGGCGCGTTCGTCGATCTTGCCAGAGAGCTCGGGGCGGGAATCATTCACCTGGGTTTACTGAACCCGACGGAGAACTACGAGGTCCGGAACGGGGAATTTGTTTTCAATTATCACGACCAGATGGTCGATGTGAAGTTGCCCGGGTTCCGGGCGGCCGTCAATGAGGCGCGAGCCAAGGCTCAAAGCTACGGCATCGAGCTCGTCACTGAGTTTTCGGGATACTACACATGAAACCCGCCGGGCAGATATGCCGCAAACCCTGGGAAAACTTCCTCGTGGAAGCCAACGGGGACTGCTACTTCTGCTGTTTCATCATCCGGCCGGGGGGGAAGATAGGAAACCTGACCAGAAAAGGCCTCGAGGACATATGGGACAGCCGGAAAGCCCGCCGCATCCGAAGGACGATCGCCCGGGGCGGGATCCCCTTTCAATGCCAGATTTGTCCGTACTTCGGCGAGTTCAAACAGGATAAGAGCCGGTTCTACAGGGCTTATTTTTTCGGGCGGAAAATTGTGGATGCTTTATTCGATTATGCCCAGGGAGGATTCACGCGGGACCGGGTACGCCTGGCCCTGAAAAGGGCATTGCGCCGTCCCTAGTGATTCCCGCCCCCTCGGGCCTTGGAACGGAAGGCGTATACACACTAAAACCATAGGAATAATATAAATATTTCCTTGACAATTCCGATCGCATCCCGTATAATTAAATTCAATCCAAAACGGAGAGGAGGAAATATGAAACGCATAGTGTTAGTGACGGTTTTAGCGCTGGCGGTTTTGGCCGGGACGGCCGCAGCCGGCACGAAGGAATTCTGGAAGGGCGGCATCTACGTGACCCCGCAAATCGGGTTTTCATCTTGGGGCGGCAGCCTCCCCCTTGGTGTCAGTGGAGAATATGGCGTAACAGAAAATATAGGCGTCGGCGGATCTGTCATGGGCCAATTTTGGAGTGAAGAATTTTGGAAAGTGAGCTTAATCACGATCGCGGCGGAAGCAAATTATCACTTCACTAAACTTGACGCGGATAAAGTCGACCTTTATGCCGGAGCGGGGCTCGGGTATTCTGTCGTTTCCGTAAGCTACAATACCGGTTATTCATCGGGGAGCGCAGCGGCTTCGGGACTTAGTCTTTATCCGCTTGTTGGAGGTCGTTATTGGTTTTCTCCGAAAATCGCCGCCAGCCTAAAACTCTACGGTTATCTCGTTGGCAGCTACACAGGATTCGGTGGGGCGATCGGCGTGACCTTCGTTCTGAGCAAGTAATCCGACCGACCGGATATTTTCAGGAATAAAGCGATTTCAAACGGGCCCGAGACCGGGCCGGAAAGGAAAACATGATGAGGAAATTTTTTGTGGGATTGATGATCGTTGCGACATCCGCTCTCTTCCTGAGCGCGGACGTCTACATCAAGAGCAAGGCGCATACGGACGCCATGTCGATGATGGGGCAGAATACGCCCGCCACGGACTCCATCTCCGAGCTCTGGATCAGCGACAACGCGATGGCCATGGTCGGCAAGGACAGCAGCACCATCATCGACTTGTCCAAGAATTTGTTCAGCATGATCAGCTTCGAAAATAAGTCCTATGTCGAAACGCCTCTTCCGGTCGATTTTGCCAAGCTCCTGCCTCCCGAGATGGCGGCGATGGCCGGAATGATCGTGATGTCGGCCACTGTATCTCCGACCGGTGAAACGAAAAAAATCGGGCAGTGGAACTGTCAGGGCTACGACATGTCGATGACGGTCATGGGCATGCCCATGAAAACCAAGATCTGGGCGTCGACCGAAGTCCCTTTTGACACGGTGAAATTCTCCGAAAAATTCATGCCGGCCATGACCAAGGGGATGATGCGCCTGAATGACGCCTCAGTCGAAGAGATGAAGAAAATCAAGGGATATCAGATCTCCTCGGAAGTGAACGCCGAGATGATGGGCGCCAAGATTCACTCGACGACCGAAGTCGTGGAGATTTCCCAAAAAGACGCCCCGGCTGGAACCTACGCGGTTCCCGCCGGTTTCACGAAGAAAGCCACGCTCGGCATGGGGGATTTGCAGAAGAGATAAAGAGGCCGTCCTTTTTTACTTCGATATTATAAATACGCGCCGGGCCGGGAGGCCCGGCGCTTTTTTTTATTCGTATTCCGCCCAGTGTTTGATGAGGAGGTCTTCGGGATTTTTTACCGCAAGGGACTGGACGAACAGTTCCGACACCTGGAGATTCGTCAAAAGGGGAATGGAAAAATCCACGGCCATCCGCCTCAATTCGTAATCGCTGTCGAAAGCGGCCTTTCGCTCCGGGTCGGGGATCGAGATGACGAAATCGATTTTCCGTTCGGCGATGAAATCCCGGATGTTGGGGCGTTTTTTCTCGTGAACCTTGTGGAGAAGAAGGTTGGGAATCCCGTTGTCCGCCAATAATCGCGAGGTCTGTTCGGTCGCGAAAATCGGGAGGCTCATTCCCTGGAGCGTCCGGGCGGACTCGAGAAACCTCAACTTGTCTGCCCGGCTCCCGATGCTGATCAAAATCCCCCTTTTCGGGAGGGAATATCCGGCCGAGAGCAGCGATTTGAGGAACGCTTCCTGGACGTCTTCGCCGAGGCAGGCGACTTCCCCGGTCGAGGCCATTTCCACGCCCGAGGTCGGATCGGCGCCCTTCAACCGGGAGAAGGAAAACTGCGGCGCTTTCACTCCGACGTAATTCAGATCGAGGGTGGACGTTTTATTTTTAGGATTCCGGCCCATCATCGCTTCGACCGCCAGGTCGACGAAATTCACCTTGGCCACCTTGGAAACGAAGGGGAACGAACGCGACGCCCGGAGGTTGCATTCGATGACCTTGATGGCGTTATCCTTGGCGAGGAACTGGATGTTGAACGGTCCGGTGATTTTAAGGGCTTCGGCGATCCGGCGGCCGGTGTCGCGGACTTTCCGCATGGTAGCGATGTACGTCTTTTGCGGGGGCAGGACCATCGTTGCGTCGCCCGAATGGACGCCCGCGTTTTCGACGTGTTCGATCACGGCCGAAGCGACGATCCTTCCGTCGCAGGCCACCGCGTCGAATTCGATCTCCTTGGCCTTGAGGATGAACTTGCTGATCACAACCGGGTAGGCGGGCGAAACCCGGGAGGCCTTCTGGAGATAGACCTGAAGGTCGTTCTCGTCGAAAACGACGCTCATGGCCGCCCCGCTCAGGACGTAGGACGGCCGGACTAATACGGGATACCCGGCCTTCCGGGCGAAGGCCTTGGCCTCCGGCACGCTCCGAAGCTCCCGCCAGGCGGGCTGGTCGATGCCGAGATCGTCCAGCAGTTTGGAAAACTTGAACCGATTTTCGGCCGTATCGATGGACTCGGGCGAGGTGCCGAGGATGCGCAGGCCGGCCCGGTGGCATTTCATGGCGATGTTGTTAGGAATCTGCCCGCCCATGGAGAGAATGACCCCGCGGGGATTTTCCCTCCGGTAGATGTCCAGGACGCGTTCGAAGCTGAGTTCCTCGAAGTAGAGGCGGTCGCAGATGTCGTAATCCGTCGAAACCGTCTCCGGATTGTAATTGATCATCAGCGTTTCGTAGCCGAGTCTTTTCAGCGCCCGGACCGCCGACACGCAGCACCAGTCAAACTCCACGGACGAGCCTATGCTGTAGGAGCCCGAGCCGAGGACCATCACCTTCTTGTTGTTCTTCCGGACGAAAGCGACGTCGTCTTCGGTCCCATGGTACGTTTCGTACAAATAATTTGTTTTGGCCGGATATTCGGCCGCCAAGGTATCGATTTGTTTGACGACCGGGCGGATCCGCAGGCGTTCCCGTCGCGCCCGGACGGCGCTTTCTTTGGACCCGGTAAGGATGGCGATCTGTTTGTCCGAAAAACCGCGCTTCTTGGCCTCGCCGAGGAGATCCTTCGGCAGAACGGCTCCCTTTTCGAGCTCGCGCAGACGCGCTTCGACCCCGACGATGTTCTTGATCTTCGTGATGAACCAGCGGTCGATCTTCGTCAGTTGATGGATGCGGTCGACGTCCCAGCCCTTTTTGAGGGCCTCGGCCAGACCGAACAGACGCTCGTCGGTCGGCTGCCGGAGTTCGAGTTCAAGGTCGTCGAACGAATAACTGTCGTTGCCGACGACGCCGTAGACCCCGATTTGGAGCATCCGGGTCGCCTTCTGGAGGGCTTCCTCGAACGACCGGCCGATGGCCATTACTTCCCCGACCGATTTCATTTCTGATCCGATCTTTTTAGAGACACGGCGGAACTTCTTGAGGTCCCAGCGCGGGATCTTGACCACGAGATAGTCCAGGGCGGGTTCGAAGCAGGCCGAAGTTTTCCGGGTGATGGAATTCGGGAGGGAAAGGAGGGACCGGCCGAGGGCGAGCTTGGCCGCGACGGACGCCAGCGGATATCCGGTGGCCTTCGAGGCGAGGGCAGAACTCCGCGACAACCGGGCGTTGACCTCGATGATCCGGTAATCGCCGTTTTTCGGGTGGAGGGCGTACTGGATGTTGCATTCGCCGACGATTTTCAGGTGACGGACGGCCTTGAGGGCGATCTCCCTGAGCATATGGTATTCGGTGTTGGTCAGCGTCTGCGAAGGGGCGATGACGATGCTCTCGCCCGTATGGATTCCCATGGGGTCGAAATTTTCCATGTTGCAGACGGCGACACAATTGTCGTCCCTGTCCCGGACGACCTCGTATTCGACCTCTTTCCATCCTTCGAGGTATTCCTCGATCAGGACCTGGGGGGCGGCGGCGAAGGCCTTTTTCAAGGTTTCCCGGAGTTCGGTCTCGTTTTGCGACAGGCCGCTGCCGCGCCCGCCGAGGGCGTAGGCGACGCGGGCCATGACCGGGTATCCGATCCGTCGGGCGATTTGGAGACCTTCCTCGATCGTCGAGGCGGCGACTCCCTTGGGGGATTTCAGGCCGATTTCGGCCAGGCGGACGTTGAAACGCTCCCGGTCCTCAGTGTCTTCGATCGATTGGACCGGGGTTCCGAGTACTTCGACGCCGTGGCGGGCGAGCACACCCGATTTGGCCAGGGCGACGCCGCAGTTGAGGGCGGTCTGGCCGCCGAACGAGAGGAGGATGCCGTCCGGCTTCTCGCGGATGATGACTTTCTCGGCAAAGGCCGGGGTCACGGGCAGGAAGTAGATTTTGTCAGCCAGGAATTCCGAAGTTTGAATGGTGGCGATGTTGGGATTAATCAGGACGACTTCGAGGCCTTCTTCCTTGAGGGCCTTGATGGCCTGGCTCCCGGAATAATCGAATTCGCCCGCCTCGCCGATTTTGAGGGCGCCGCTTCCCAAAATCAGGACTTTTGTTTTTTTCATCCGAGCATCCCGCAAAAACGGTCGAACAGGAAATCCGTGTCGGTCGGCCCGGGCGCGGCTTCCGGGTGAAATTGAACGCTGAAAAACGGTTTGGAGATGTGGCGGACGCCCTCGTTCGTGTCGTCGTTGGCGTTGGTGAACCAGGGATGCCAATCCTTGGGGAGGGCGCGGACATCCACCGCATACCCGTGGTTCTGGCTGGTGATGTAGCAGCGCTTCGTTCCTTCTTCGAGACAAGGCTGGTTCTGGCTCCGGTGGCCGAACTTGAGCTTGTAGGTGTCGGCGCCCGCCGCGAGTGAGAGCAACTGGTGGCCGAGACAGATGCCGAAGATCGGAATCCGGCCCTGCAGGAAAAAGCGGAGGGTTTCGATCGTCGCCGCGCATTTTTTTGGATCGCCGGGCCCGTTCGAGATGAAGAGGCCGTCGGGAGCATATTCGAGGATTTTGGCGGCCGGCGTGTCGTCCGGCACCCGGACGACCTTCAACCCGCGGCGGAGGAGGCTTTGGAGGATATTGAGCTTCGCCCCGCAATCGATCAAGACGACGGTTTTGGCCCCGTCGCGGTTGTAGACTTTGATTTTTTTGACCGTCATTTCTCCGACGAGGTGGCGTTTGTTCGGGTCCGGGATCAAGCGGGCTTCGCGGCGCAGGGCGGCCAGGTCGACCTTGGTGTAATACGTCTCGAGGATTCCGAGCATGACGCCGTGGAGGCGGAGCTTCTTGGTCAAGGCCCGGGTATCGAGGCCGGCGATCCCGGGGATACTGTTTTCCTTGAACCAGACGTCAAGGCTCTTTTCCGATGAGGCGTGGGACGGGGCTTCGCAGTGTTCGCTGACGACATATCCCTGGATCTTGGGCTTGTCGGATTCAAAGGATTTAGAGGAAACGCCGTAATTCCCTATCAGGGGATAAGTCTGGCAAAGAATCTGGCCGTGATAGGACGGGTCCGTGATGGATTCGGGGTAGCCGACCATCCCGGTATTGAAAACAACTTCCCCCGAGACCTTGGCGAAGGATCCGAAACCTTCGCCCGGCCAGACGCTGCCGTCTTCAAGAACGAGGACCGCTTTCATGGGAGGGCTCCGAAAGTTCGCGGTATTATACAATTCAGCGCCGTCCCGCTCAACAACTATTTTTGAAGGGGAGGAAACGGCGTATAATCGCGGGGAGCGATCATGGATCAAATCAACCGCATCAATCCCGTCGTCGAAATCCTCAAGGCCTCGCCCAAGCGGGTCAACAAGCTCTTTCTCCAGAAAGAGGAAGGCCATCGGCCGCTCGGGACGATCATCGGCCTGGCCAAGACGAACCATATTCCCTACCTGTTCCTGCCAAAACAGGCCCTCGACAAGATGTCGCCCCACCACCAGGGCGTCGTCGCGCTTCTCTCGCCCAAGGAATATGTCACGCTCGAGGAAATTCTCGCTACCGCCGGCCCCGCCCCCTTCCTCGTCCTTCTTGACGAGATCGAAGACCCCCAGAACCTGGGAGCCATCCTCCGGAGCGCCGAAGGCGCCGGGGCGGACGGGGTGGTGCTTCCCGAACGCCGTTCGGCCGGCCTGACGGAGACCGTCTTCGAGGTTTCCGCCGGGGCCCTCGAACATCTCCGGATCGCCCGCGTCCCCAATCTCGCCCAGACTATGGAATTACTGAAAAAACGCGGATTTTGGCTCGTCGGGGCGGAAAGCGGCGGCGACGGGTTGTTCTTTGAGTTCGATTACACCGAGCCTGTGGCTGTCGTCCTCGGCTCGGAAGGAAGCGGCCTTCGCCCGCTGATCCGGAAGAAATGCGACCGGGTCCTCTCCATCCCCATGCGGGGCAAGGTCAATTCCCTTAACGTCGCCTCGGCCGCTTCGATTTTTTTCTTTGAAGTTGTCCGGCAACGGGCGGCCGCTTCCCGCCGCTGAATATCGAAACGGGGAATAGTACGGGAAAACCAATTTTCTTCGTTGCCGTATAAGATTTCGGATGAAGATCGAGGAGGTTCGCGTGAAAACGTTGATCGTTTACGCCACCACACACGGCTGCACCCGCAAATACGCCGAGATCCTGGCCTCGCTTCTTCCCGGCGCCATCCTTTCCGAGTTGAAGACGGACCCGTCCCCGGGCCTGGACGCCTACGACACGGTCGTCGTCGGCGGGTCCATCCACGCCGGAATGATCCAGAAATCCGTCCGAGTGTTCTGCGAAAAAAACCGCGACGTCCTGCGTCAAAAGAAACTGGGGCTGTTCGTCAGTTGCATGGAGGAGGGCGAAAAAGCCCGCCAGCAGCTCGAAAAGGCTTTTCCGGCCGACCTGATTTCAGGCGCCGCCGCGGTCGCCCATTTCGGGGGCGCCTTCGATTTTGACAAAATGAACTTCCTCGAACGGACCATCGTCCGGAAGGTCGCGAAGGTCTCCGCCTCGGTCTCGAAGTTTGACGAAGCGGCCGTCCGCGATTTCGCCCGGCGTCTGGCCTGAGAGAATTCGGGATTTGAGTCACCTGTCCCCGAATTGCCCCGGGATCCGGGGAGTATCCGACCCGCATCACGAAGTCCGCATCTTGACGTTTTTCCTCTAAAGAACTACTTATTAGGCAAAGACAAGGCGTTTGCCCGTCGGAAAGGAGAAAAAGTGATGAAAACCAACATGGGTCCGGTCGACCGGGTCATCCGGCTCATTGTCGCCGCCGTGATCGCGGTCCTCTACCTAACCAAACAGATCAACGGAACTCTCGCGATCGTTTTGGGTGTCCTGGCGATCGTCTTCATCGTGACGAGTCTTATCGGGTTCTGTCCGCTTTACGTGCCGTTCCGGATTTCGACGAAAAAAAAGACGAAACCAGCCGCCTGATCCGCTTTCTTTGCGTTTGAGCCGAATCCTTCCCGCCTTTGCTCCGAAGTGCTGTCTTGATGTTTAGACGAATGTCTTTTTTACTTCGGTCGATTTCCTCTTAAATCATTTCTCCCGGCTCGATAACCAATAGCGCGGCGCCTTCCCCCAGATCCTTTGTGCCTGTTGGGAAAGAGGAGAGGGAGATGAGGGCCGGAGCGGAGTGGGATCCTCGTCCTTCCCTTGACAGGACTTCGGGACGGCCTATAGAATATCAGGGTATCATTCCACATGGCAGAGAGTTCGATGACAAAACCTGAGGATTTTTACGCGCTCGAAAAGCCGATCGCCGCCCTGAAGGAGCAGATCGACGCCCTTCTTCTGGCCGGCGAGCCCGGATTCAAGGAAAAAGTCGCCGCCCTCCGTCTCGAAATCGAAACCGAATGGCAGAAACTCCAGCCCCGGCTGATCCCGAGCCAGATCGTCCAGGTCGCCCGTCATCCCAAGCGGCCGCTGACCCTCGAATACATCAACGCGCTGATGACCGATTTCATGGAAATGCACGGCGACCGCCGGTTCGGCGACGACCCGGCGCTGGTCGCCGGCCTGGCGTTCTATAAAGGCCAGACCGTCGCCGTGATGGGCCATCAGAAAGGCCGGACGACCCGCGAACGCATCGACCGTAACTTCGGCCAGATGAACCCCGAAGGGTACCGCAAGGCCTACCGCGTCTTCCGGGAAGCGGAAAAATTCGGATTCCCGGTCATTACCTTCATCGACACGCAAGGCGCGTACCCGGGCATCGGGGCCGAAGAGCGGGGCCAGGCCGAAGCGATCGCCTTCAACCTGAAGGTCATGTCCGGCCTCCGCGTCCCGATCGTCTGCGTCATCATCGGTGAAGGCGGAAGCGGCGGCGCGCTGGGGATCGGCGTCGGGGACCAGATCCTCATGCTCGAGAACGCCTATTATTCGGTCATCTCTCCCGAAGGCTGCGCGGCCATCCTCTGGAAAGACCAGTCGGCCGTCCAGCAAGCCGCCGAGAACCTGCATATACGGGCCGCCGACTTGCTGAAGCTCGGGGTCATCGATAAGATCATCCCCGAGCCGCCGGGCGGCGCGCATATCGATCCCGAAACGACCTTTAAAAACACGGATAAAATCGTCCACCAGACGCTGACCAAGCTCAAAGCCAAAACGGCCGACGATCTCGTCGACGAGCGCTATGCCAAGTTCCGCAAGATGGGGGTCTACGTCGTCTCGTGAGTTCAGACCAAGCTCCGAAAAAGGAACTCGCTGCCGTCAAAGGCACCCACGACATCCTTCCGGGCGAAGTGGAAATCTGGCAAAAAGTCGAGACGACGGCGACCCGGCTGTTTGAAAGCTACGGCTACCGCGAATTGCGGGCGCCGATCATCGAACATACCGAACTCTTCGAGAAGGGAACGGGCCGGACGACCGACGTCGTCACGAAGGAAATGTACACCTTCGTCGACAAGGGCGGCCGGTCGATCACCCTCCGGCCGGAATACACGCCGTCGGTGGCCCGGGCCATCGTCGAACACCGGCTCGACCTGCTGGGAACGCCGATGCGGTATTACTACATCGGCCCGATGTTCCACTACGACAAGCCCCAGAAGGGACGCTACCGGCAGTTTCATCAGATCGACGTCGAAGTATTCGCCGAAAAGGACCCGGCTGTCGACGCCGAAATCATCGAAATGGCCGACACGCTTTTGCGCGTTCTGGGCGTCGCCGAAACCGAAATCCTCGTCAATTCCGTGGGGTGCAAAGCCTGCCGGCCCGGGTATTCCCGGGCGCTTCGAGCCCAGGCCGAAAAAGTTCGCGGCGGCCTGTGCGAGGACTGCCGGCGGAAAATCGACATCAACCCCCTCCGGATCTTCGACTGCAAGGTCGAGTTGTGCCGGGCGCTGGCCAAGGAATTTCCTCAAATCATGGAATTTCTATGTTCCGAATGCCGGGATCATTTCGCCGAAGTCCGGAAATATCTCGGTCTCGCCGGGATTCCTCACCGCGTCGAGCCGAACCTCGTCCGCGGCCTCGATTACTACACGAAGACCGCCTTCGAAGTGATCAACCGGGGCGGCGGCCAGCAGAACGCCGTTTTGGGCGGCGGCCGCTACGACGACATGATGAAGGACTTCGGCGGGCCGGACATCTGCGGCATCGGATTCGCCTGCGGCGTCGAGCGGCTGATCGCCATGCTTTCCTTCAAACCCGAGCCGCGGAAGTTCGTCTATGTCGTCCATGCCGGGGATGCGGCGAAAGCCAAGGCCGTCGAGCTGGCCCGCCTGTTCCGCGTCGGCGGGGTCGAGACCCTCGTCGAGTTTGCCGGACGGGGTTTTAAAAGCCAATTCGGCCGGGCCGACAAGCTCGGGGCGTCCTGGGTCCTGATCATCGGCGAGGATGAGCTGGCCAAGGGCGAATTTCTTCTCAAGGACATGGCCACGGGAACGCAAACGTCCGGATCGCCCCGGGTCCTCCTGGCCGCCCTTCAAGGCCGGGTCGGATAACGCGGGCCGCCGATTCTTTTTTGTTCTCCTTTTGGACAACCCGTTCGAAATCCTCTAGAATAACGGCCAGACTCCTCTAAAAAGCGAGATTCCGATGAGCGATGAAACCGAACGCGCGACCTGGAAACGGACTGATTATGCCGGCGCCCTGCGGCCCGCCGACGAGGGCCGGGACGTCGTCCTTTGCGGCTGGGTTCAGAAAACCCGGGACATGGGCCACCTGGTCTTTGTCGATATCCGCGACCGCGAAGGCCTGGCCCAGGTCGTCTTTCAATCGGATAAACCCGAATTGATGGAGGAGGCCAAGAAACTCCGGAACGAATCGGTCGTCGGCGTCCGCGGCCGCGTCCGGCGCCGCTCGGCCGTCAACCCGGAAATGCCGACGGGGGACGTCGAGGTCGCAGCCCTCGGCCTTCGCGTGTTTGCCGTTTCCAAGCTCCCGCCGTTTCAGATTACCGATCCGCCGCAGGCGTCGGAGGAGTTGCGGTTCAAGTACCGGTATCTCGACCTGCGCCGGCCGAAGATGCAGCGCCAGATCCGTCTCCGACACGACGCCGCCCTGGCCGTCCGCAATTATATGAGCCGAAACGGGTTCCTCGAAATCGAAACCCCGATTCTGGCCAACCCCACGCCCGAGGGCGCTCGCGATTATCTCGTCCCGAGCCGGGTGTACAAGGGACGTTTTTACGCGCTTCCCCAATCGCCCCAGCAGTTCAAGCAGACGCTGATGATCTCGGGGTTCGACCGTTATTTCCAGATCGTCCGCTGTTTCCGCGACGAGGATCTCCGGGCCGATCGCCAGCCCGAATTCACCCAGATCGACATCGAGATGAGCTTCATCGACCGCGAGGAATTTTTCGGGCTCAACGAAGGATTGATGGAGGCGATTTTCGCCCTTTCCGGCCAAAAAATCTCCCGCCCCTTTCCGCGTCTGTCCTATGCCGAAGCGATGGAAAAATATGGAACGGACAAGCCCGACCTCCGGGTCCCGTTGGAGATGAAGGACCTGACGGCGGTGGGGCGCGACATCGCTTCCGACCTCATCCGGGGAGCGTTGGGCGCGGGCGCGGAGCTGAAAGGCCTGCTCATCCCGGGGGCCGCAAATTATTCTCGCAGCCAGCTGGATAAATTGAATGACAAGGCCAAGTCGCTCGGGGCCAAGGGTCTGTTCTGGATCAAGAAGCAGGACGGCTGGAAGTCGTCCTTGAAACTGGCCGAGCCCGATTTCCTCAAGCTCTGGGCTTCACTCGGCGGCGACGACGGCGACCTCGCCTTGTTCGTGGCCGATAAAAAGGCCGCGGCCCTTAAAGTGCTTGGCGAGATCCGCCGGACCTGGCCGATGGACGAAGCGGCTAAAAAGAAAATGCTCAAATTCGCCTGGGTGACGGACTTTCCATTGTTCGAATGGAGCGAGGAGGAACGCCGGCACGTCTCCATGCATCATCCGTTCACTTCTCCCGTTGATGAGGATGTTCCGCTTTTAGAAACCGAGCCGGCGGCCGTCCGGGCCAAGGCCTACGACCTCATTCTCAACGGCGTCGAAGTCGGCGGCGGTTCGATCCGTATCCATGACATGGACCTCCAGCGCCGGATCTTCAAGGCGCTGGGCTTGTCGGACAAGGAAACCGAAGAGAAATTCGGCTACTTCCTCGAAGCCCTGAGTTTCGGCGCCCCGCCGCACGGCGGGATTGCCTTCGGTTTCGACCGGCTGGTCATGATTCTGGCCGGGGAGGAGTCCATCCGCGAGGTCATTCCCTTCCCGAAAACGACAAGCGCCCTGGATTTGATGACGAACTCACCTTCGGAAGTCGACGAACGCCAGTTGACCGAGCTGGGGCTGAAGCTGAAGTAATTCGGGGACGGCGAGTTTCGCTGAAATTGACATCGCCGAGCAACTGGAAGTACATTACCGGCGTGGAAAATCGCGGAGGCCTAGCGGCTTCCTACCGGGAGTCTGTCAGGGGATATCACATCATTCTGTTACCTATCAGGACAATGAGAAGAAAAGGAGATGAGGCATGACTCAATTAAGAGTCGCTTTAAAATCCCTTCGGGGAGCGGCGGGTGTATTGCTTGCTCTTGTTTTGCTGGCTTCGTGCGGGCTCAACATGATGCCGACCAAAGACGTCTGGTATACCCAGCACTATTCCATCATGCAGGATTTTGAGAAGACCATCTATCGGACGCTGTCCGAGACTGGGAAAAAAGATTTCCAGGATCTCTTCTGGGCCGCCAGAGATCCCGCGTCCAGGACGATATTCCAGGAAAGGCTGAGCTACATCATGAACGCCTTCAAGAGAGAGAATTCCCGCCAGCCTTGGAACACCGACCGGGCCAGGATTTACATTCTCAACGGGCCCCCGGCATCCATCGACATCGATCAGAACTCGGACTGGGGCATGCAACTCGGCCAACCTGCCACTGGTGGGGTCGATCGCAGCAATGAAGACGTCCAGGCCTATCGGGCCGAGGTCTGGACGTATTCTGTCCAAAAACAGTACGTCAAGTATGTCTTTGCTTTTATCGCGCCCAACGAATGGAAGATGTCGCCCGCCGCCGTCAAAGGCAATCAGTACATCGGCGCGCTCGAAAATTACAATAAAATGGTAACCTTCGGCACCCTCAACCCGGAAACGTATAAAGAGGCCCTGGAAGCCCTCGAAAAAAAGAAATAAGAAGCGTTCATAAAAGAGGGGCAATCTCTATCCAACCATCGGGCGGAGGACTGTCTCTCCGTCTTTCCCGTCCGTAGTTAGAGTCAAGGCAGGATAAACGGGGGCGAGGTCTGGCCGGATAGGGAGATGCAGGAAGTCAAAGAGATGGAAAAAGAAAACCCGCCCCGGCCGGAGCCGGGGCGGGTTTGAGTTGTAGTTGGAGCTTGATCAGGTTAGAAGCTGAATTTCACTCCGAGGCGAGCTTGGAACGGGGCGAAGAAAGTGCTGGCTTTGCCGAAAAAGCCGTCCTTCGCGGCTTCCGGATCAGGCACCCATGTTTTGGTCAAGATAGCGGCGTCGTCGTGCGACACGTTGTCCCTGTACACAAGGGTGTTGATGTAGGTAGGAGTTTCGACGTTGAAGACGTTGCTCAAGTTGACGCTGAACTGGAGACCGTACCGTTCGGCCAGGCGCAAGTTGTACTCGATATAGGCATCCGCGTAGTAAAGCATAGGAGTCCGGCCGAGGTCGCCGCGGTTGTACGGGTAATACCCCGGGCCGTCGAAGTTCCAGGACGTGGTCAGCGGCGTGCCGGACATAGCCTGCATGACCGCGCCGACCGTCAAACCCATGGGGAAGACGTAGCTGCCGTACGCCTTGAAGACGAGCGGCCGGTCGGTGGCGAGCGGGCCGTCGATCGGGTTCATGTTATAGTCTTGCTGGAAATACCACAGGTCGAACGAGCGCTCGCCGTTGGGGTTATTGCGGCCGTTTTCGTCGGAATTGGCCAACCCGGAATAGTTGCCCCTCAGGCTGCTCCATGTCCCCGAAATGCCCATGAGCCAGTTGTTGCTCAGCCGCTTGTCCAAGCTGAGGTTCACGCCCCAGTACTCGCGTTTGGCCTTCGGCATATTCGGCACGCCCTCGGGCATCGTGCCCAACGCCTTGGCCTCGGCATATTTTTTGGCCATGAAGGGAGAGCCGATCCAGCTGTAAAAGTATGATTCACCGACGCCCGGAATGACAATGGCCATGTCATCGACGGCGTAGAGGACCGACTTGTTCACGACGCGAAGGGAGGCCGAGAAATCCTCAGTGAGCTTCTTATCCACGCCGACGGCGATTTCCCGCTGGGTGAAGGGTCTTATGTCGGGGTCGACCTGGCCAAAGGAGGGAGCCCGAAAATCCAGAACCTCCAATAACGTTCCCGGGTAGTTGCCGTTGACCCCGATCTTTGTGTAGTCCCAATCGTCCAGGGTGTAGTAAGCGCTCTTCCACTTGAATCCGCCGAAGGCGTTGGCCGCTACGTCGAGCTTCATGACGTCCTGGTAGATGGCAAACGAGCCATAGGCCTTCAGGCTCGAGTCGCCGAAGACATCATAGATGACGCCGAACCGCGGCGAAATCTTCTTGTCGAAGGGGAATGAGATGGCTTTCACACTGGCGTAGAGCGGATCCTGGCTGTAGCTCGGGATGTACTCGGACTCGGCCCGGACGCCGGCATTGATCGTGAGCCTCTGGCCGATGGTCCAACTGTCCTGGGCGTAAAAGGCCCACTGATTACTGAACGCATTGTAAACCGAGCCGTAGGGGCCGGAATCCGTGTTCCCGCGGACGGCGTACCAACCGTAGTAGCCCCGGGCGTAGTCCACCCCGTACATGGTCAGATTTTGGTTCCAAGCGAGGTAGACAACCGGCTGTTGACCACCCTGATCGACGTTCTCGCCCTGCCGGATAAACTGGCCACCGATCTTGATGGCGTGTTCGCCTCCGAGGCTTGCGAAGTATGACAGGTCGAGGTTGGCGTTAATCTTCTGACGGACAGTCTTGAGGACGCCCAAGACGTTAGCGCGGGGAAAGTTCTGCCAGCCCGGGACGTGCCGTAGTTCGGCGGGGATCTCCGGGAACATCAGGTTGTTGCTCGAGGCATACTGGTACGGCTGTTCCATACGGAAACCGTAGTACGGACTCGTGGTTGGCGGCCAGGGTTGCTGGTTGTTCTGGTCCGTCCTGAAGAAGCCGCCGCGGGCGCTGACCATGAAGTTGCTGGAGACGATCCAGTCGGCGGTGGCGCTGGCGCTCATGTTCGGGTAGTCGAAATCGTAGGCGTCGTAGTCGACGGTTGTGCTCGCTGTGTAGGAGCTGGGAAAACCGGAGGCGCTACCGCGCACCGTCGACATGTTATTGATGAAGCCGGCGCTGACGCGAAGGTTCTTGAACGGCTGGGCCGAGATCTTGACCTGGGCGTTCCAGTCCAGCTGCTTTTGGTTGATATCCCTCGAGGGATCTGTGAGGCCCTGGATGCTGTAGTCAAGTGTCCGGGTGAAATTGTTGTAGTTGGGAATGGCCGAAGCGAAGAACCAGAGCCGGTCCTTGATGATGTAGCCGCCCAGGTTCAGTCCGCCCTCGATGTTGGACCACTTCTGCTTGCCCACGTATTCTTCCCAGGAGTAGTACATGGCCGACTGATCGCGCGAGCCGTCGAACATATTGTATTCGAGGATATCACGGCGGCGGGCCGTCAGATCTTCGCCGGTGTAATAGCCCAGGACCTCTCCGTGAAACTCGTTCCCACCCGACCTGGTCAGGACGCTGACGACGCCGCCGAGGGAGCCGCCGTATTCGGCGTTGTAGCCCGATGACTTGAAGTTGACTTCCTCGACGAAATCGAAATTGACCCCCTGGCCGCTCGTGCCGTTGATCAGGTTGGAAGTACTGATGCCGTCGACATACCACATGTTCTCGGCACCGGAGGCGCCGTCGACGGATGTCCCGCCGAGCATGGGCTCGTAGGTCACACCGGGCACGGTGACCAGAAGCGAGTCAAAGTTCCGTCCCTTGGGCAGCAGGGTGAACACTTGCCTGTTCATCGCCGCGCCCCGGGTCGTGCTTTTGACGTCGATGAGCGGGGATTGCCCGACTACCGTAATCTGCTCCTCGATCGTGCTCGCCGTCAAGGTGATGTCGAGGGTTACGGTCATTTCAGCCCCGACGACGACGTCTTTCCGGGCGAGCGGCGTGAACCCGGCCAAGGTGTACTCAATAGTATAGGTCCCTGGCGGAAGGGCGAGCAGCCGGTAGCCGCCCAGGGCGTTTGTTATATCGGTGGCCTGGCCGACCAGGCGCGGCCCTTGCGCCGTGATGGAGACGCCGGGAAGAGGCACCCCCTGATCGTCCGCAACTTTGCCGAAGATTTGTCCAGTAGATCGCTGGGCCGAAAGCGTGCCGGCGAGAAGCAGCGCGCTTATGGCCAGCAGGAAAACGATTCGCAACTTTTTCATTAATTCTCTCCTTTTTTGTTCATCCTTCTCTCCGAGGATGATACGATCCCTATATACTCCCTTGAGAGCTCACAAACCGTTCCCGGGCAACGGGATAGGCGCGTTCTCTCACCCAATAGCCGACACTTATCCATCAAGTCATTCAGTCTCCTCCTTTCAAATTTCATATTTGTTTATTGAGCAATAAACGTGCCAATTAATGAGATCCTCAGGGGGAGAGGAGATTCCAGAGGTTCCTGCCTTATCAACAGGGAATAAGTTAAATAAATCCGCCTCCGGAGGTCATTTTTTTCAGACTGTAAAGTTACGCCTTATCCATTCTTTTGTATTCAAATCCATTAATTTGGATTAAGGCGCCGCAGAAAGCGACCACTCTTACCCTGCAACGAGCGGGGGGCGAAGTGCGTTAATGAAATTAAGAGTTGATACCGGGATGCCTTCGGATATGATAAAATGAGAACATCATGAAGCGTCTGATTATTCTCGTCATTGGGCTTTTGCTCGTTTTATCCCTTGCCCTCTTCCTGTCGGGACCGGCCTCGGCCCAAGCCCAGAAGAAATCGTCCAAGGATCTTCCGGCACAGTACCGCAAGTGGCTCGAGGAGGAAGTCGTCTACATCATCACCCCGAAGGAACGCGACGTTTTCCTCCAGCTCGATAGCGACCGCGAGCGCGAGGTCTTCATCAAGGCGTTCTGGAAGCAGCGCGATCCCACGCCCGATACGGACAAGAACGAGTACCGGGAGGAACACTCTCGGCGTATCGCTTTCGCCAACCAATGGTTAGGAAGGGGCTTCCCCGGTCCGGGATGGCGGACCGACATGGGCCGCATCTACATCCTCCTCGGAGAACCCAAGACGATCGACCGTTTTGAGAACCTGACCCAGGTCTTCCCGACAATCATCTGGTTTTATGACGGAATGGCTTCTCTCGGCCTTCCCAACAGCTTCAACGTCGTCTTTTTCAAGGCGGAGGGGACCGGCAACTACGTCCTTTACAGCCCGATGAAGGACGGGCCGCAGAAGCTCCTCAATAACTACATGGGTGACCCGATAGATTATGAGAGCGCCTACCTCCAGATGATGGACATCGAGCCGGCGATTGCCAGCGTCTCGCTATCCCTCATCCCCGGCGAAAGTTTGCTCTCGCCCCGGCCGACGATGTCCTCGGAGATTCTTCTCGGAACCCGCATCCCGTCCGCCCCGTTCGAGAAGGTCAAAGACGAGTACGCCGAAAAGCTCCTGCGCTACAAGGACATCATCGAAGTCGATTATACGGCCAACTACATCGACAGCGATGCCCTCATTCGGGTTTATCAGGACCCAGGAGGGTTCGCCTTCGTCCATTACCTCATCGAGCCCAAGCGCCTGACGTTCGAGCCCGTCGAGGACCGCTATCACGCTGACCTCGAGGCGGACGTCTCCGTGACCGACCCGCAGGGCGTCGTCGTCTACCAGTTCAACCGGTCCGTCCCCTTCGATATGACGGAGTCGCAGCTTGCGGCCATCCGCGGCAAGCTCTTTAGTTTCCAGGACGTCTTCCCGCTCATCCCCGGCTCCTACAAAATCAACATCCTTCTCAAAAACCGCGTTTCTCGGGAGTTCACATCCGCCGAGGCCAGCCTTATCATCCCGGCGCCCGGAGCGTTCACTCTTTACGCGCCCGCTCTCGCGAATAGGGTCGACACGGCCTCCCGGTACCGCGGGCAGACCAAGCCCTTCCTTTTCGGTGACCTTCAGCTGACCCCATCGCCGCGCAACGACTTCCTCCCCGGTGAAACTCTCTACACGTTTTTCCAGCTCCAGAACGCGCCCGAGGATGTCCGGAACGGCGGCGTCGTCGAGTATACAATCCTTAAGGAAACTGAAAAGGGGCCGGAGACTGTTCAAACCGTCACGAAAACCCTCGCCGAATACCCGGACCGGACGAATATATTCGAGAAATTCTCCCTGGCGAACTGGTCGCCCGCCTATTATATCCTCCGCATCTCCGTCCAGAACGCCGCCCGTGCCCAGCGTATCGCCGTAGAAGAGCATTTCCTGATCACGGCCCTTCCGAGCCTGATGCGGCCTTGGGTCCTGTCCATCCCGCTGCCGCCGTCGAACGCGCCTCAGTTTTCCAACATCGTCGGGCTTCAGTACATGAATAAGAAGGACCTCGCCGAGTCGCGGCCCCTTCTTGAAGCGGCCGTCCGGCGCGACCCGAACTCGGCCTCCTTCGCCCTCGATTACGCCCGGCTCCTTCTCGAACTCAAGGAGTATGCGGGAGTGAAGGCCGCCGCCCAGCCCTTCCTCGCCGACGACCGGAAGTGGGAATTCCTAGAACCCGCGGGCCGGGCTTGTCAGGCCCTTGGCGAGCACGCGGAGGCGATTGCTTATTACAAGGATTACCTGGCCCATTTCGGGGCCAACCTGAATGTCCTCAATGCCGTCGGGGAGTGCTATAGCCAGGTGGGGAATATCGCGGAAGCTCTCGCCGCCTGGGAGCACTCGCTTCGGATCGAACCGAATCAACCGAAACTCAAGGAGAGGGTCCAAGAGCTCAAGCAAAAAAAATGAAAGCTTCGGGAAGGCATCTCGGCGTTTTAGTCCTGGCGATGGCCGCCTTGGCTGCCGCCTGCGCCACGTCCCAGGCCGTCAAGAGCTTGGACGATGAGAGCCGGGATTTCCTTTCCAAGGTCCGTTACATCATTACGAAGCAGGAACGGGAACGCTTCCTGGCCATCCCGGCCGGAGACAGGAAAGCGTTTGTGGATGAGTTCTGGGAAAAGCGTGCCCCCCGGCCGGAAACCGGCGCCAACGAATTCAAGGACCAGTACTTCGCCCGCATCGCCGAAGCGAACCATCTGTTCACCGAAGCCGCCGAGCCCGGCTGGCTCCAGGACCGCGGCCGGGTCTATATCCTGCTCGGCCCGCCCACGAACCGGATCACCTACCCCCGAGGGATCACCTTCTACGGCGTGCCGACCGAGATCTGGTACTACGGGTTCTTCCCGATCGTTTTCACCGACGAGTGGTGGAACGGCAACTACAAACTCGACCCGGTGAGCGTCGAACAGCTCTCGATCCTCAACCGGGCCCAGATGGAATGGCAGCCCCAGATCGCGGCCGAGAAGGAGCAAATCGACTTCAGTGTCAAGGTTAAGGAAACCAAACCCGGCCGGGCTTTGGTCGAGGTCGCCATCCCCTTCCGGGCGATCCGGTTCGATGTCAAGGATAAAACCCTGCGGGCGACATTCATCCTGACCCTCGATCTCATGGAGACGGACGGGAAGGAGATCCGTCAATCCCGTACCGAATATCCGCTCGAAATAACGGAAGACAAGCTCCGGGAATCCCAGGATAAGAATCATGTCATCGAGGTTCCGGTCGAGGCGCGAGAGGGCGATTATTGGCTAAGGCTGACCCTTGAGAACGCCAATGACGGAAGCAAAGCCTACAGGCGGATCAAACTCTCAATCTAAACGCTTCCCCTGTCGGGGCGAGCACTTGTCAACTCATTTAATCGGATAGCCTAAGCTCGGGCGTTATTCCTTCGATCCCGGAAAAATGATATAATGTCCCCTGTTGAGGTCAATGAACCGGACAACTGAAGGAGAGAGCCGAACATAGAGAGGGGCTTCTCTCTCCTGGACGGACCCAAAGACAAGGATGGCACGATATTTGCTCTCATATTATTATGGATGGAGGTTACGAATGAACACCAAAACCCCTCGAGCATTTTTGCTCGGTCTCATGGTCATATTTATTGCCGCCGGCCTTGTTTTTGCCCAAGCGGGACGCGGCACCGCCCACCTCTACGGCGTCGTCACAGACCAAAATGGCGAGCCCCTCGAAGGCGTCCAGGTCACTCTGTCTTACACGCAGGACGCCGGCGGGGTCAAGCACGAGACTAAAACCGACGAGAAAGGCGAGTGGTCGTTCCTGGGCCTGGGAACGGGTCAATGGGAGCTCGCGGTTGTCATGAAGGGCTATGAACCATACACCCAAACGGTCTCGGTAACCCAGCTCGCTCGCAACCCCAAGGTTTGGGTCAAGATAAAGAAAGTCAGCGCGGACAACACGAGCGGAGCAATCATCCAGGACGAATCGTCGTTCATCTTTCTCGAGTTAGGGAACCAGCTCTACAAGGACGGGAAATACGATGAGGCCATCGCCCAGTACGAGCTATTCCTGGAGATGAACCCCCGGGCTTACCAGGTCCAGCTCAACATAGCCGATGCCTACCGGGAGAAGGGAGAGTTCGATAAAGCGACGGAACTCTACAATAAGATCATCGAGCTCTCGTCGTGCGACCCGACCTTGGGCAAGGACGTGTCGGGCAAAGCCCTGGCCGGCATCGGCGACATCTATCTCAAGCAGAACAAGCTCGCCGAAGCCCAGGAATATTTCCGGCAATCGATCGAACGCTCGCCCAAGGATGAAATCCTGGCCTACAACGTCGGCGAAATCTATTTCTCCAACCAGAATCTCGAGGAGGCTCAGAAGTATTTCGAGCTGGCGACTCAGATCAAGCCGGAGTGGCCCGACCCGTACCTCAAGATGGGCTACGTGTATCTCAACAAGGCCGATAACGACAGTGCCGCAAAAATGTTCGAAAAGTTCCTGACGCTCGAGCCCGAAGGCGAACGGGCGGCCCTGGCCAAGAACATTCTCAACGCGATCAAGAAGTAAAGTCTGCGGCGCGCCGGCGGCTCGGAGCGGGTTGTCCCGGCCATCATCTCCCGCGGCAAGGCATTGTTAACCGATCATATGACCGCCTTTGCCGCCATGTGATGCCTTGAATGCCGACAGGCAATAATATTACTTCCTGGAGAGAAAGAAAAGGTATGGAGCCCCTCCGATTGGCGAGCGCAAGACGATCGTCGATCGCAATGTCGATTTTCCATCCAACGTTCGTAGGGAAGCAACCATCAGGACTCGGGGAGCCATTAAGGGCATCGTGATGGCGAGACGGCTCCTCTGTTTAAATCCCGAATATTCGGATAACATTTGATTGAGGCAGCAAGAAGCATCGCCTGATGGGCTTTAAGTGGGTTCCTCTGCCTGAAAAGGCGGTACTCTAAGTGACGGCAGGTCAAGACCGCTTTCCCGGTTTCCGCTGAAATTGACATCCCCGAGCGACTGGAAGTACACTCCCGGCGTGTTAAATCGCGGAGGCTCATCGGCCGGAGCAGTCATTCCTGCGCCGAGGGAAAAAGGAAATTTCCTTCCGTCGCTGAAAGAGCGCGTTCTCGTCTCGGCCGCCGTCCTGGCCTGTCTTTTTCTGGCCGCTGATGAGTGGTTCCTTTTCCATCGCTCGTATTCAAAAACGCAACGCATATCCAGTTCTAAAGACGGCCGTTTTTCCCTTCCCCTCGCGAGTATATTTTATCCGAACGTCGTCCGCGAAGGCGACGTTCATCTCGTCGCGTCGGAACGTCTGGCCGGGATCGAAGTTCTCGTCCCCACGACGTCGAATTCCGTCGGACCTCGGAAATCCCGGTTTCGGATGATTTCTCCGAAACGATACGCGGTTCCCGCCGCGGAGGATTTGACCGACTGGACGATCCGCCTGACGCCCGCCCGGGCGGGCGTCAGGACCATGAAAGTCGAGGTGATTTTCCGACCGGTGTTTCGTCCTTCGGTGTTTTTCGTCAAGGTTTTATTCGTTTTCTTCATATCCCTGTTGTTTTTAACGGCGGCGGTTTGGATCCTTAGAATGCTCTGGGGGAAGACCTCGGCCGACGACGGGCTCGTCCGCCTGATCGCGACGGGGTTCCTGGGAACGGCGGCCGCGGCCGTTCTCGAGATCGTTTTTCACCCGGGCTCATTTTTTGGATTCGCCGGAGGGCTCGGCGCCCGCCTGCCCCGGATTCTGGCCTTCAACGCGGCCTTGGGCGCCGGGCTCACCCTCGTCTATTTGATTTTTCGCAAATACCGTCTTCGTCTTTATATCTGGCCCCTTCTTCTCTCGGCTTTGGGATTATTGATTTATCCCGATTATCGAGTTCCGATTTGCGGCGACTCGTCTCAATGGATGAGTATTCTGAACTTAAAGTCGAGGCTTTTATTCGGCGCCGAATTCTTAAGCTTTCCTCTGACAAAAGCGATCTTGCATCTTTGCCGGGTTTTCGTTCCGTCCGTTACATCCTCCTTTGCCCAAGTCCTGACGGCGAAGCTCATGGGAATTCTGACCCTGATCGCCCTGACGGTTTTCATTTCCGGAGAAACGCGCTTTTCCCGCGAAAAAAAAGCATTGTTCCTGATCCTCGCCTCGACGTTCGGGTTCCAGGCCTTCTTGATCGGGTATCCTGAATTCGCTTATTTTCCGCTCCCGTTTCTCCTGGCCGCGGCGATTTCGGCACGACGCTTTCTCAGCCCGGAGGGAGGACGGAACCGCGATCTCGTACTCGCGGCCGTCTGGGCGGCGGTTGCCGGTTTATTTCACGGATCGGCCTGGGTCGTTCTCCCGGCCGTTTTTCTTTTACCGATCCTCCGGGCCGGGAAAAATGGACGGCCGCGCGGTTTCGGAACCCTGGTCAAGGGCTGGGCTTTATCCGGAGGGGCCGCGGCCATGGTCATTGTCGCGGCGTTCGGGGCCGCTCGGCTTCTCGGTTTCAAAATTTCGTTTCAGAACATAACCGGCGGCGGAGACCGGGGAATGTTCGTGGATTTCTTTTCCGGCCGGCAGACGAATTCGAACGGCGTCCTGGTGTTCGAGATGCGCTATCTTTGGGAACGGGCCTGGGCTTTGCTCCTGGCCGTCCCCCTGCCTCTCCTCGTCTGGGCATCATTGTCTCTTAGGAAATTCAAGGATGAGCTGATCGACCGTTTTCTACTGGCGGCCGGAGTCTTCCTGCTCGTAATTTTTTATTTCTGGAATTTCGACCTCGGCTATCGGGATTTCGACCTCTACACCGCCCCCCTGACCCTGATCGCGCTTGTTCTGTTGAAATTCGTCCTGGAAATCAAAACCGGGGACGCTTCGTCCCGATGGGAACCGGCTCTCGTTTTTCTCTTCGCCTTGGCGAGTCCGGTTCTCCTGATTCTCCAAATGACGACGCAGTCCCTTTTCTAGTTGCGCGTCTCACGCGTTTCCGGCTCAGCGGTTGTAATGTGCGTTATGTCTCCCGCAGACGAACGGAGTGCCGTGATGCTTGTCAAAAGCATCCGAGAATTCGGCGGAGAATCTCCTAAGGGGTGCGGCACTCCCTCATTTCGCGAACCGGGCTTGAAGCCGAGGGAATTCAAGGACGGCGGGTTTCGGCGATCACTCCGCCGATGAGGCCGAGGATTCCGAATAAAAGCAATAAGCCGACTCCCGACTTGGCGATCGCCAAGCCCAGAGGAACGTTCTCCGCGATAACGGCCGTTCCGAAATACGGCCCCAGCGCCTTGGCGTAAGGCGCGATTCCGGCGAACAGCCCGAGGGTTGCGCCGCCGAGCATTCCGCGAATGACGCGTTGACCCATCCGGAGCCCCGACGCCGCGCGGGCGATCACCGCCCCGGCGATGAGCGGAATACAGACTGCGAGCCACCACATCCGGCCGAACGACGGCGCGCCTCCCGCGATTTTCGCGAATCCCGCTTCCAGCGCTCCTAAGACCGCCGCCGCGGCTAATACGACCAAAGGTGTGGTCCAGCCCCGCTTTCGTTCCCCCGCCCGCCGTTCCGCTCGCGTCCGGATTCGCCTTCTGAGAGTGAGCGGGAAGTTGTAAAACGCGTCAAAAACGAAATGCTCGAGCCAGGCGCCTTTTTCGCCGAAGACCGGCACGCGATGAACGGCTTCATTGGCCCAATGGCCGGCCATGAACCGGGCCAGGTCGGGATAGCGGTAGGTCATTTGAATCGGGAAGGCCAAATACCCCAATACTTTTAAAAAGCTCACGCCAAAGGCGATGTTGTAGTCCTTGAAGTTCCGTTCCTTGATCATCAGGCCGATGACGTAAAATCCCCGGACCAGGGATCCCGGCGAGATCGGCAGAAGATTCAGCGCGCCGATGACAACCCCTGCCCGGAGCGTCGCCGCCTGCCAGGATAATTCCGGATGAGCCAGGACATAAACCAATGCAGCCGTGAGAAAGACCGTTTCCGATACGAACAGAGTCGCGGCGTGGACGGCGAGGCTTTTGAGGTATTTCTGGATATAGGGTTCCTTGACCTGGCCGCGGATGCGATCGGCCTCGGCGGCCGTCAGCATACCGTTTTTTTCGCCCTGCTCAATCATTTCGATCATCCAGCGTTCGCGTTCGGCCGGATGAACCAGGAGCCGGACAGGTTGAACGAACATCACCCGGATCCGTTCCCGGAAATACTCCCGCTCGGTCAAAAACCGGTGAAATCCCGGCGGAAGGACGGTCAACGGCAGCTGGAAATAATACCGCCACGGACCGTTCGCGATTTTGAGGGCCCGCTTGTCCGAAGCCCGGCCGCTCCGCACCCAGCGGACCATCGCTTCCGCGATACGGGCCCGGCCCGCTCTAAGGAAATACCGGACGTTTGTGAGCATCCGGCCGAAATGGCGGCGGAGGTCTCTCCGGCCCCACAGTTTTCGAACGAGCGGCGCGAGGAATAGCGGCAGCAACCACAGCGGATATTTCCACCAAACCCGCCCCGGCCAGGCAAAGAAAAAAAGAACGGGCGTTGCCACCGCGGCCCACGGCGCCAGGAGAAACAGGAACGACAGCAGCCCGCTTTTTTTCAAGCCGGCGGCGGCCGCGTCGTCCGTGACGTTCCGGACCCGCCAGCCCTCGCGGAAACCATCCATGATCCGGCGGCGGAGCCGGCCGGAAAACAGTCGGACGTGATGAAAGGTGACATCGATGAGGGAGTCGCGGTAGGCGGCGTCCTCCCGCTTCAACTCCTCGAAGGCGGGCCGGAGGTCGGCGAACGCTTCGGCGTGGTCGTCCAGATACCGTCCCAGCTTCCGGAAATCGCCCTTGTCGAACTGGACGAGCCGCCCGCGGCCGAGCCCCTGAAAAATCAATTTGAAGTCGACCGGACATTGCGGGTTGAACGGCGTCAGGGTCATCCCGGCCCGGAAATCGACGGCGACCAGGCCGGCCCGCGGGTCCGGGTCGGCGGCCGTTCGCTTCATGGCGTTCGGCTGGCTTTTCAGCGACCACCATTCGTACTGGCGGGCGAGCTCGACGGCGCCCATGTTCCGCAGCAGCGCGACCAGCCGTTTCATGAAATCGCGTTTCGTCCGGTATTCGGGGGAACCGGCTCCGCCCTCCGGGTCTCCCGGTTTCCAGCGCCGCCTGGCGTTGAGGTCGTCGTCGACCTCGAACCGCCACATCCGGCCGTCGACCCATTCACTGAGTTCGCCGTAGCTGCCCAGACGGTCGTCGCGGAACGTCCCGATGATGTCGACGACGGCGTCGTCCCGGCCGAACTCCACGCGGGCGGCCCGGCGGATGAATTTCTGCCAGAGCGCCTGGGAGCGGCCGGCGGTGGCGAGCGATTGGAGTGAGAACGGAGCTTGAAATCCGAGACCGTAGAATAAATTTCGGATTCGGGAACCGAATCCCGACGGCGGGATCAAAATTTTAAGGGCGCAGATCCGGCCGGCTTCCAGGCCTTTCACCCGGCCTTCGACCGGCTCGATCGACCGCGGAACGACCTGGTAAACCTGTCCGGCGTAACCCCCGCCTACGAATTTGAGGATTTCCAGACGGACGCGGGCGCGGCCGTCCGGAAAGATCCCGCGGATTTCAAATTCCAGAACCGCGCCCGGTTCGTAGCGCCGTAGACGGAACGGCCGGAGAACCTTCTGGTCAACAAAGACCGATTCCAGCGCGCGCACCGTTTCGGGCTTTGATCCGGCCGCCATCTCGTTTCCGTCTCTTTCCCCTTACTTCACGTCCACGGAGAACGCGTTATGAACCTTCTTGGTCTGTTTGTCCTGGATGAAAACAACGGCCTGGAGCGCGTTCCGGTCGATTTGAAAACACCGTTTCGCGAACTTGTAATTCGGGATACGGTCGTAAGTTTTTTCGAACTCGGTCAGGTATTCGTCCGTCGCTTTCTCGGAGGCGGCCAGGTCGAAGACCGCCCGGGGCGCATCCGGCGCAACGACCCGGAGGTCGCGGACAGCCATCTTATGGAAGACGATTCCGTTGCCTCCTTGGAAACGAACTTCTTTTTGGACGAGAACGACGAAAATCTCGGCTCCTTCGACGGGCTTTTCGATCGCGACGTCGACGGTGATTTCATCGCCGGTCCGGGCTGCTTTGGCCGTGAGCCGGGCTTCGGGAAGGGCGCTCAGGCGGGGTTTGATTTCGGCGAGATATTCTTTGTATTTTTCGGCCGCGTTGGCCCGTCCGCCCCCGCCCCCGGCCTTAGCTTCGCCGTCGAAAAAGGTGGAAGGCGTGCTGTTGACCCCATAATACTGCTGGCGGGTCTTCGTCGCCGGATTGATGATCGGGTCGGGACGGGGAATGGGGAGATGATATTCAAGGATCGCCAGGAATTTTCCGGGAACGGATTCGATGAGGCCGTCGAATCCGATATCCGCGCCGGCGCACGGCGGGCATTCCGATCCGGTGAAGATCTCGGCCAGGACGGCCTTGCCCTTCCAGTCGGCCGGGGCCGCGAACTCCTCCGGGTGGTAAGGCAGTTCCCGCCGTTTGGCTTCAAGGGCGGCGTCGAAGCCGTCGGCTTTGCCGTTGACCTTGATCCACATGTCCCCGGCCTTGGCCTCGGCATCTTCGTAATTTTCAATGGCTGCGTCCATGTAGCCCAAAAGGGCGTCGGCGTTCTTTCCCAGTTTCCCCGCCGCCTCGGCGAACGTGTACCAGAACATGCCTTCCGGCGCTCCGCCGGCGGACTTATAGGCGTTCAGGGCGTTCATGGCTTTCTCCGGCTCGCCGGCGTTGAGATATGACATCGCTTCGCCGATTTGAATCTCATGGGCATATTCGGAGAGGTAAGGCCGTTCATCCTCCGGAACGGACTGGACGTAGGCCTGGTCCTGGAGGAGTTTGCCGGCTTCATCTTTGTAGAAAAGAACGGCCTTGACGACCCCGGCCTTGTCGAAAACGGGCAAATTGCGGTGGGTGGCGATTTCCATGGCCGCGCCGTACAACGAGTAGATTTTTTCGAAACCCTCCCCTTGTCCGGCGACCGTTTTTTGCAGAGCCAAAACGTCGTCCAGCGAGGAGCATAGTTCTATTTTGATACCGTGAATGGAGTCGTCGATCAAGGCCATCATCGTGCTTTCGGGATAAGCCGCCTTGATGCGCTCGAATTCCTTCAGGCGGGCGGCGAGGTCGGGGATATTGCGGGCGATCATGATTTCCTTGAACTCGGGCGGGCGGGGAGGCTGCTGGGCGGGGGCGGCGATCGACCCGGCGGCTCCCAGGATAAACAGCAAAAGAGCTCCCGCGGCAAAATAGCGGCGTTTGTCGGTCATGGTCGTCTCCTTTTATGGGATATCAGTATATCAGAAATTTGAGGGAGTTGGTCGCACGCCGGGCCGGCCGGGCGGACGGCGGATTATTCTTGCCTTTGCGTCTCTCCGGAATTATCTTTGTCAGTCCGTCCTATCATACGAATGAAGGAATCCGATGAAGATGAAAACTCCGGCCTTGATCCTGGCGTTCGCCCAAAACTGGCTGGCCGAGCTCGAAAAGTAGAAATCAGCCGAACCGGCCGGTGATGTAGTCTTCCGTCCGCTTGTCGATCGGGCGGGTGAAGATGTCCGTCGTCCGGGCGAATTCGACCAGTTCGCCGAGCAGCATGAACCCGGTTTCGTCCGAGACGCGGGCGGCCTGCTGCATATTGTGGGTCACGATGACGATCGTGTAGCGTTCCTTGAGCCGGTGCATCAGCTCCTCGACCTTCATCGTGGCCATGGGGTCGAGCGTCGAGCAGGGTTCGTCCATCAGCAGCACTTCGGCCTTGACCGCGACGAGGCGGGCGATGCAGAGCCGCTGTTTTTGTTCGAGCGAGAGGTCGAGGGCGTTTTTCCGGAGACGGTCCTTGAGCTCGTCCCAGAGATTCACTGCCCGGAGGCTTTCCTCGACGATGCCGTCCAGCGTGCTCCCCGATGCGAGGCGGTGGACGCGCGGTCCGAAGGCGATGTTTTCATAAATGCTCAAGGGGAACGGATTCGGCCGCTGGAAAACCATCCCGATCCGCTTGCGCAGCGTCGTCAGCGACACGTCTTTTTGCCGGATGTTCATGCCGCCAAAGAAAATCTCGCCCTCGATTCGAACCTCGTCGATCCGGTCGTTCATCCGGTTGAGACAGCGGAGAAGAGTGGTTTTCCCGCAGCCCGACGAGCCGATCAGCGCGGTGATTATCCGCGGCCGGATGGAGGCGGAAACGTTCTTCAAGGCCTGAAAATCGCCGTACCAGAGGTCGAGGCTGCGGACTTCGATGACGGGCGTGTCGGGGTTTGGGCGTCCGGTTTCCTTCATGGCCTCATCCGAATCTGCCGACGACGTAATCTTCCGTCCGTTTGTCCGCCGGAGCCGTGAAAATCCGGTCCGTCGGCCCGATCTCGATCATTTCGCCCATCAGGAAAAAGGCCGTCCGCGTCCCGACGCGGGCCGCCTGCTTGGTGTTGTTCGTCACGAGGACGAGGGCGTGGTCCGTCCGCAGTTCGAGCATCGATTCCTCGACCTTGGCCGTCGAGATCGGATCCAAACCGGAACACGGCTCGTCGTAGAGGATCACTTCGGGCTTGAGGGCCAGGGTCCGGGCGATGCACAGCCGCTGCTGCTGTCCGCCGGAGAGTTTCTGTCCGGAGATCTTCAGCCGATCCTTGACTTCGTCCCAG
>JAPKZG010000074.1 GCA_026393895.1 Candidatus Aminicenantota bacterium | reverse complement strand
TTCAAATCATCGTCCGAGTAAAGCCGCGTGTTCCCGCAGGACCGGGACGGCTTGAGCAGGCCCTCGCGCTCGTAGAGGCGGAGCGTCTGCGGATGGATGTGAAAACGGTCGGCCACACTGCTGATGTGGTAGTAACTCGTCTGGAAACAGGTTTTGTCCCCGGTTTTGGGCCCGGTTTTTTTGGCCGTTTCTTTCTTTTCGGTCTTGCGCTTTTTCATCGGTGTTCCTCTTCGTTCATCCCCGCCCGCGGATTTCCTCCGTAGAGCGGCTCGAGGTTCTTCATCAGCTCCCGGACGCGCTCATCCCCGAACGGCGGCGGAACGATCGTCACCTCGACGAACTCATCTCCGCGGTTTCTCGACCCGGGTTGAGGGGCTCCTTTTCCCTTCAAACGGAAGCGCTGGCCCGACTTCGTCCCCGGCGGAATCCGGATGACGGCCGGCCCTTCGAGCGTCGGAACGTCGATTTTGGCGCCCAGCGTCGCCTCGGGAACGGTGATCGGGACTTTGACATGGAGACCGGCGCCTTCCCGCCGGTAAAGCGGGTGCGGCATCACCTCGATTTGAATGTACAGGTCGCCGGGCGGCCCTCCGTTGGTACCGGCGTGGCCCTTTTGGGGGACGCGTACCTTGCTCCCGGTATCCACCCCGCCCGGAATGCGGACGGTGATCGTTTCCATAATTTCGGTCGTCCCCTGCCCCCGGCACTCGTCGCAATCATGACCCGGCACGGCCCCCCTGCCGTTGCAGGAGGGACATGCGCCTGAAAACTTCATATATCCCCGCTGCTGGAACGCTTTTCCGGTTCCACGGCAAGTGGGGCAGGTTTTGGGCGCGCCGCTTTTCGAACCCGAGCCCGCGCAGGCCGGGCAGGCGGCCTTCCGGGAGAGCCGGATTTTCGTCTGGACGCCGCGGATGGCGTCCTCGAACCCGACTTTCATCGTGTAGAGGAGGTCTTCGCCCCGTTCCGGGCCGGCCGTGGAGGCGGCCCCCGCCGCCGCGCCGCCGAAGATGTTCTGAAAGAGATCGCGGAACGAGCCGGACCCGAAATCCGAAAAGTCGAATCCTTCGAATCCGCCGGATGTGGTCGGTCCCTGATCGGGGCCTCCCCCGCCGGGCGGACGGTCGCCGGCAAACCCGAACTGATCGTACTGGGCTTTTTTTGGGGGATCGCTTAAAACGTCGTAAGCGCACGATATTTCCTTGAATTGCGCCTCGGCCGCCTTATCGTTGGGGTTAAGGTCGGGATGGTATTTACGGGCGAGTCGGCGGTATGCCTTCTTGATCTCGACATCCGAGGCCGACCTTCCGACACCCAAAATCTCGTAATAATCCCTGGCCATGGTCGCCCCTTTTCCCCCTTCGTCCGGAGGGACAGGCGCCGGAAGGACGGAACCCCGCCCCCCCGGCTTTGATTTAAGTCCCGATCACGCCGGGACGTCAGTTCGATTTCCCGTCGTCGACGACTTCGGCGTCGATGACGTCACCTTCGGTTGCGCTGCCGCCGTTTGCGCCGCCGGACGAGCCCGGCGAAGCATGTTGATGCTCGTGGGGAGCGGCGCCCGGCTCCGCTTGGGGACCGGCGTTCTGGTAAAGAACCTCAGTCAGCTTGTGCGAAGCCCGATTGAGGTTTTCCAGAGCCTTCTTGATGTTATCGAGACTGTCGGACCCGACGGCCTTTTTCGTCGCCTCGATTTCGGTTCTGACCGCGTTGGCTTCCGTTTCCGGAATCTTACTCCCGTTTTCGCGAAGCAGTTTCTCCATGCTATAGATCATCTGGTCGGCCCGGTTTCGGGCGTCGATGACTTCCCGGCGCTTTTTGTCCTCGGCCGAATGGGATTCGGCGTCGGAAACCATCCGCTTGATTTCCTTCTCGTCGAGTCCGGAATGTCCGGTGATGGTGATTTGCTGCTGTTTGCCCGTACCCATGTCCTTGGCCGAGACATGAAGAATGCCGTTGGCGTCGATGTCGAAGGTCACTTCGATTTTCGGAATGCCGCGGGGCGCCGGCGGGATGCCATCCAGATGGAACCGGCCCAGGGTGCGGTTGTCCGAAGCCATTTCCCGTTCGCCCTGGAGAATATGTATCTCGACGCTTGGCTGGCTTTCGGATGCGGTAGAGAAGATCTCCGTCTTTTTTGTCGGGATCGTCGTGTTCCGGCCGATCATCCGGGTAAAAACGCCACCGAGGGTCTCGATGCCCAGAGTCAGCGGGGTCACGTCGAGAAGCAGGACATCCTTGACTTCGCCCGAAAGGACGGCGCCCTGGATGGCTGCGCCGACGGCAACGACTTCGTCCGGGTTGACGCCTTTGTGGGGTTCGCGGCCGAAGATCTGCTGGACGAGCGCCTGGATGCGGGGCATCCGGGTTTGGCCGCCGACGAGAACCACTTCATGGATATCCTCGGCTTTCACCCCGGCGTCCGACAAGGCCTGTTTGCAGGGAGCGACGGACCGCTGGATCAGGTCCTCGATGAGGGCTTCGAGTTTCGCCCGGGTCATTTTGAGCAGGAGATGCTTCGGACCGGACGCGTCGGCCGTGACGAACGGCAGGTTGATTTCGGTCTCCATCGTCGTCGAAAGTTCGATCTTCGCCTTTTCCGCGGCTTCTTTGAGCCGCTGGATGGCCATCTTGTCCTTGGACACGTCGATGCCGGATTCCTTTTTGAATTCGGCCGTGATCCAATCCTGGACGCGCTGGTCGATGTCGTCACCGCCGAGGTGGGTGTCGCCGTTGGTCGATTTGACCTCGACCACGCCCTCGCCCACTTCGAGGATGGAAATGTCGAACGTTCCGCCTCCGAAATCATAGACGGCGATCGTCTGGTCTTTTTTCTTTTCCATCCCGTAGGCCAGGGCCGCGGCGGTGGGTTCATTGATGATCCGGACGACTTCCAGGCCGGCAATCTGGCCGGCGTCCTTGGTGGCCTTCCGCTGGCTGTCGTTGAAATATGCAGGGACGGTGATGACCGCTCTTTCGATTTTTTCGCCAAGATAATCTTCGGCCGCTTTTTTCAACTTCTGGAGAATCATGGCCGATATTTCGGGCGGAGAGAACTGCTTGTCGAAGACCGCGACGCGGACGTCGCCGTTCGCGGCTTCCGTGACCTTGAAGGGCACCTGTTTGATTTCGCCCGGAACCTCGGCGTACCGCCGGCCCATGAACCGTTTGATCGAATAGACGGTATTTTCCGGATTGGTGACGCGTTGTCTCTTGGCGATCTGACCGACCAGCCGCTCGCCCTTGGGCGTGAAACCGACAACCGACGGAGTCGTGCGGCCTCCTTCCTCGTTAGCGATGACCGTCGCTTGGTCGCCTTCCATAACGGCGACGACCGAGTTTGTCGTACCGAGATCGATACCGATGATTTTAGCCATTATCACATCTCCTTAATATTAAGTCTTTTGATAATATATAATATTAGCGTATTGTTGTCAAGAATTTTAAATAATTGCATTTATATTATTATCTGTTAATTATAAAGAATATATTTACTATTTTGATAATAATTGCTCTATTTTTTGGATTATTGCGGGTATTTTATGATTGCATATAGAGATTGATATAATTCAATATCCGTCAGACGGAAGGTTTACTACCGGCTGATCCCGTCAATCAGGCCAGTAAAGGATGCACTTCTGGCCTTCGAAGAAGGACCAGTAAACGCCCTTGGCGTCCTTGTCTTCGGCAAAAATGATCTCGATGTCGGTGAACGGTCTCTTATTAATCGCCCGGAAAATCGTCTTGACCCGACGGGCGATCCCCTTCGAAAAGATTCTGCCTGCGCCGTCTAAAAAGGCGCCAAGGCCTCTTCGGTGCGGACGCACGATGATCCGGATTTGGTCGGGCAGCCAGAGAGTATAATCGACGGGCATTTTATCGAGTTCGAGGATATCGAGGTCTCCGCTCGTTTTTTTAGGGTCGGGCTTGACCTCGGCTTTCTTGTCGGGCGCGGTTTTGTTGGGGGTGATATCTTTTCTTTTCGGTTCGTGGATGGCGCTTTTTCTCTCGAGAGGATACGGAGCCAAGCCGGTCAACCTCCCCCACCGCCGGACCTTGGCGATCGGCCATTCTTTCAGAACAAACCCCTTCGCTTTCAGGGCGACGATCTTGGCCTCGAAATCGAAAACGACGTAGGACTTTGAGGTCTTGGCGATCTCGTATTCCTGCTCGATCAGGGCCGTTTTCAGGACTGATACAGCCGCTTCCTGGCCGGTCGCAAACCCCGCCAGAACGACACATCCAAGGACGACGCCAAAAAGCCTTTGAATTTTCATGTCAGTAAATATAAACTCTCGCGCCCATCGGAACGGTTCGGTAGATTTTCTTCAAGTCATCGTCGCCGACCCGGACGCAGCCATGGGTCACGTTCCGGCCGAGCATCCGCGTGTACAGCGTCCCGTGGATGAAATATCCGGAGCCGAAGCCCAGGGCATATTCGCCGAGGGTGTCGTTATCGATCCGGTCGTTGAAGTTCGCAGGAAGTTCTTCACCCTCCTCGTAGAACGCCCAATCCGGCTTGATCCAGGTCGGATTGACGAGTTTGGACGAAACGAAAAACTCCCCCCGCGGCGTGTCGAAAATCCATTTGCGTTCGCCGCTCGGATCCTGGAGAATGTCCCCCGAACCGCAGGAAACGACCGCTTCCTGGACCATCTTGCCGTCCCGCATCACCCGAAGCCGGTTTTCGGCGGTGTCGATCAAAACGTACGTCCCCCGCGGCATGAGGTTTTTCATTTTCGCCGCGAGCTGTTTCGCCTTGGTTTGGAGGGTCTTGGCCCCTTTCTCCGGCTTCTCCGCCGCTCCGGTCGCTTCGGCTTTGCCGCGGGCCCAGGAATTCTCGATCATGTTTCCGGCGATGACGATGAGCGCAAGAATCAAAACAATTCCGGCAGCCGTTCCCAGGAGGATTTTGTGCCTTTTAATTAGCATTTTTCTTGAACATCAAAATCTCGGCAAGAATCGTATTCTCGATCCCGGTCGCGCCGACGATCGTCACCGACGTGCCGACTTCGGCCCAGGCGTAAACGTCGTCCATGTCCTTGTTTTCGAGCCCGACGCAGCCTTTCGTCAAGCTGTCCTTGCCTCCGCCGTGGATTTCGATCGCCCCGCCGATTCCGGCGTGGCCCGGGATCAAGCCCTTGTTTTTCGCCTCGGCAAACGCCCGCTTGTCGTCTTCATTGGGATAATCGATCAGCATGGCCTTATAAAACTCGGAGGCCGGAAATTTCGCGACGATCTTGTACCGTCCTTCCGGAGTCGCTTCGTCGCCGGCGTAGAGCTTGTCGGAAAGACCGTATTTCCCGAGACCGATGTCGAACGTTGCCTTGGCCTCCCCTTTTTTATAGACGGTCATCTTGCGCTCGACCTTGTTGACGACGATCGACACCGTGGATTTCGCCAAAGATTCCTCGACCGCCGCGCCCGCCCATCGCCGCCATTTGGCCAGTTGGCCGGAATCCAGGTAACGTTCGAGCAGCCGGACCGCGGCCTCCTCGGCCCGGTCTAAAAAAAGCCCGCCTTCTCCGGCCGTCGCCGACGCGAGCTCGTATTTCTCCTTGGCCACGAGCATCCGGGCTTCCGAGAGCTTGATCTCCGCCTGGGAGACGTTTTTCCGGACGTCGTCGTTTTCGTTGAAATACTGGGTAATCCGGTAGAGACTTTCGATCCGGGCGGCCAGGGTCTCGGCGGACAGAGCAAAAGTCCGGGCCTTGGCGGCCTTGTTGTCGTTGATCCGTCGGAGAAGGGCTTCGCCATCCGCCACGAGTTTTTTCAATTCGGCTTGAACCGGGGTGTAATCCCGGAACCAGCCGAATTTCGCCTCCTCGGCCCCGATCCGTTCGCCGGCGCTCTTCAGTCCGGCCTTGAACCCTTCGTATTCCCGGGGGGTGAAAAGAGAACCGCCGGCCCTCCAGAGGTCTTGCTCCAGGGCCGAAGCCCTGGCCGCCTCCGGAGGCTCCGGCGGCGTGTTACAAGCGTTACAGCAGATGAGCCCCAGGACGCAGGCGACGCCGGCAAACCTCGGGTTTTTCAAGCGCGCCCGCGATCCGGATGGTCTCGTTTTCGATTACCGCTTCACCTTGGCGATGGCCGCGTTGATCTGGTCGGCGATGGCGGCGACTTTGGCCTTCACGGCATTGGCCTTGTCCTGAGCGCCGATGTAGTCATTGGCATCGAGGGCGGCCTGGATTTCCGTGTACATGGTTTCCGCGCCGGTCAGGTCGGCCTGAAGGGCTTCGAGGTCCTTCGCGGTGCCTTTTCCTTTGGGGGCCTTCTTCAGAAGCTCGGCGGTCTCGGTGAGAGCGGCCTGGGCTTCGCCCTGAAGCTGGATAGCGACGTTCTTCGCGGCTTCGATCTTCGCAGGGAGAGCGGCCTGCAGATCAGCGACTTTCGTCTGAAGGGCGACCAGCATTTCCTTCGCCGGACCGAATTTCTTGAAGAACTTCTTGTCCTGGGCGGCGATTTCGTCAAGGGCCTTGGTCAGGTCGTCATTGACGGCCTTGAGTTCCTCGGGGGCGTACTTGTCGGCGCCGGCCGTGGTGACTGTTTCGATGGCGGCCTTCACATCGTTGATCAGCTGGGTGGGCTGCTTGCAGCCGGTCAGCACAACGGCGATCGCTAAAACGAGAACGACAGTTTTTGTGAGATTTTTCATGGAATCCTCCTTTCTCACTTCAATCGCGTCTAAATCTCTTAGACCCGCACATCGAAACGATCGCTCGAAGGGAGGTCCTGATACAGACGTCGATCTAAGAGTTTTTGTATCACAAATAAAAATGCTTGTCAAATTGACGCAAATAAAAAGGGGGAAAAGGCGCCGGGCCTTTTCCCCCTGGACAATCAGGTCCGGCAGGGTTTATTTATCCGGGTCGATGATGAAATTTTCCTTCATCAACAGCTGGACTTCGTTGCGGGCCTTGCCGATCGTCTCCTTGGCCATGGCCAGGAGCTCGGCGGCGGTGAATTTGAACCGGGCCACGCCCTGTTCGATGGCCTTCATGGCGACGGCCACGGCTTCGCGGGGGAAGACTTCCCATTCGTCCATGTTCGGGATGATATATTCCTCGGTAATGCCTTTGTCCTCGGCAACCTTAGCCAGCTCGCGGGCGGCGGCGATGCACATTTCATCGGTGATCGTTTTCGCCCGGACATCGAGCGCCCCGCGGAAGATCCCGGGGAAACCGAGCGAATTGTTGACCTGGTTGGGGAAATCGGACCGTCCGGTGGCCACCACGCGGGCGCCCGCTTCCTTCGCTTCCCACGGCCAGATCTCGGGAATAGGGTTGGCTTCGGCAAAGACGATGGAATTGGGGGCCATCTCCTTGACCCACTCGGGTTTGATGGTGCCGGGGCCCGGGGTGGAACAGCAAATGAGAACGTCGGCGCCCTTGATGGCGTCGGCTACACTCCCCTGCTTGCATTTCGGGTTCGTCCGCAGGCAGAGATCCCACTTCTCTTTGAACTTTTCCTGGAGGGTCTCCCGGTCGGCCCGGTCTCGCGATAAAATGCCCTTGGAATCGACCGAAAGCATGTTCGCCGGGGTGGCCCCCGCGGCCATAATCATTCGGGAGATATTAATCCCCGAAGCGCCCGATCCGACGACCGTGCATTTCACTTCGGCGATGTTTTTCTTGACGATTTTGAGGGCGTTGATCAAACCGGCGACGGTGACGCATGCCGTTCCTTGTTGGTCGTCGTGCCAGACCGGAATCTCGCACTTGGCCCGCAGCTCGTCGAGGATCCGGAAACACTTCGGCTGGGCGATGTCCTCGAGGTTGTAGCCGCCGAAGGAGGGCTGGAGGGCCCGGCCGATTTCGATGATCTTGTCCGGGTCCTTTTCATCCAGGCAGATGGGGAAGGCGTCCACGCCGCCGAGATATTTGTAAAGAATGCCTTTCCCTTCCATAACCGGAAGGCCGCCCAGAGGGCCGATGTCGCCCAGGCCCAGGACGCGGGTCCCGTCGCTGATGACGGCTACGCTGTTCCACTTGTTGGTATACTCGTAGGCCTTTTGAGGGTCGGCGGCGATCTCTTTGCAGACCGCGGCCACGCCGGGCGTGTACCAAATGGCGAAATCATTGAAATCGCGTACGCGGCATTTTAAGGCGACACCCAATTTTCCTTTGTAGAATTTGTGAAGACGCGGAGCGTCTTTGGCGGGCTGCTCGGCTTTCTTGAGCAGTTCCTCGACGGTGACCTTTTCCATATCTTACCTCCTGTGGGTTAAAAAAGAGTGGTGATTATACTTATTAAAGCGGGGACAGGTCAACCAAAATTAAGAGGGGACAGGGCTTACGACCTGCCCCGACTTAATTGGTCTATGTCCCAGACCAAGTCAGCACGGCTGCGGGCGGCCAGGTCGATCCGGCCGGTATCCATCCGGATGGCGTCCTCCGGGCAGGCCTCCACGCAAAAGCCGCAGAAACAGCACCGGGCCAGGTCGATTTCGAAACGGGAGGCGTGTTTTTGGACCTCCGGGTCGGGGTCTTCGGTCGCCTCGACGATGATGCATTCCGACGGGCAGACCGTCGCGCAGAGAAGACAGGCCACGCACCGCGGTTTCCCGTCGGGCCGCTTCGTAAGCCGGTGGGCCGCCCGGTACCGGGAAGGAAGCGGTTTCGTTTGTTCGGGATACTGGATCGTGACCGCTCCGGGCCGGTACTTTTTGATCCCGATCAAACGGAGAAAATGAAACCAGAGGTTGGTGAAAAAATGGCGGGCGGTGATTAAGCTCCCCTTGATGAGGGCCCATAGAATTATCGCGGCGTTTTTCATTTCAGGCTCATGATCAAGCCCGTCCCCAGAATGTTGAGCAACCCGAGGGGAACGAGCAATTTCCAGCCCAGGTCCATCAATTGATCATACCGGATCCGCGGATAGGTCCAGCGGATGAGAATCTGAAGCCAGCAGAAGAAGGCGACCTTGACTTGGAAGGAGACGATTTGGAGGCAAACGACGACCCAGGAGGCCATTTTCCAATGCCCGCCCCAGGGCCAATTCAGGCCGTCGGGACCGAGCCACGGCATCTGCCAGCCGCCGAAAAAGAGGGTCGTCGCCAACGCCGCCACGACGATGATTTCCATGAAATCGGTCAGCATGAACAGGCCCCATTTGAGGCCGCCGTATTCGGCGTAAAAACCGATGATCTCCGATTCCCCTTCCGGGAGGTCGAACGGCACACGCTTGGTTTCGGCGATCGCGGTGATGAAGAACACGAGAAAACCGAGAGGTTGAAGAAACACCCCCCAACGCGGAAGGAACCCGAGAAACAAAGCGCCCTGGTGGGCGACGATTTCCGACAACCGCAACGACGGATAAACCATGATCAGCCCGACCAGCGAAAGGCCGAGGCCGACTTCATAAGAAATCAGCTGGGCGGCGCCCCGCATGCCGCCGATGAGGCCCCAACGGTTCCGGGACGACCAACCGGAAAGCAGGATTCCGTAAACGCCCAACGACAACATCGCCAGGAGGAAAAGAAGCCCGGCCGAGCCGTCGTAAACCTGGAGATCGATCGCCGTCCCGCCGATCCGGACCGTCGGACCGAACGGGATCGTCGTCACGGCCACGGCGACGAAGAAAAACGAAACGAACGGCGCGAGCGTGTGGAGAACCTTGTCGGCAAACGGCGGGACAAAATCCTCCTTGAAGATCATTTTGATCGCGTCGGCGAACGGCTGAAACAGCCCGAACATCCGCAGGCCGAAAATCCTGGCCCGGTTGGCGCCGATCCTATCCTGCATGACCGCGCTCTGCTTCCGCTCGACCCAGGTCAGAAGAAGCGCCAGGACGAGGAACCAGGCCAGCACGACGACGATCTTGATCAGGAGAACCAAGGTCTCGCTCATGATCCTCCCGGGGTTCGGGCGCCTAGGCCGCAGGCCGCAAGGAGCGACCGGAGGATTTCTCCCTCCGATTCGGCTTCCTCCGGGGCGGGGCGGACGGCCGTGAATTCCCGTCGGCGGCCGTCAAACCCGATATAGCTTCCCGATTTCTCGTAGGGAATCGCGCACGGAAAAACAAAATCGAACAGGGGGTCCGACGCGGTCAGGACGGGTGAGACGAGCGCTTTCGTCCGTATGGTCCGCCAAACTTCCAGGCGGCGCTCCAAATCTCCGATGTCGCCCCAAATTCCGGCGAAGACGAACAAGATGTCCGTATCCTCCCGGAGTTCCCCCGGATCAAGCGGCTGGAGGTCACACCCCGCTTCGGCCGCACCCCGGCGGTTGGGCATTCGTTCGGCGGTCCGGAGAAAATCGTCGCCGCCGTCATCCGGAGGGTCGGCCAGCCGGATCTTCGGCCGCGGGTTGAACCCGTCGCGGAACGCTTTCACATCCGCCCATTCCTCGTTGGTCAAACCGGAATGGAGAACGAGCGTCAGGCGGTCGGTCCGTCCCGATTCGGAAAGGGCCCGGATCTTCGCTCCCAATATGGAAAAGACCTTGTCTCCGCTGAGGACCGCCTCCGCGGCGCCTTTGTTCCAGACGATCCTTCGCGCCCTTCGGGATTCGATTTCGATCCAAGCATAGCGGCCGACGTCGCAAATCCAGGGCCCGGCCGGAGTGGCGTCGGGCCGCGGACGGACGCGGAGGATTCCCCCCGTCTCGGGGTATCGGGCGAAGCCGGGATGGACGTCGACGTCGACCCGGCAGCCGCGGGCGCAAAACGGACAGATCGACGGCTTCGGGTCCAGGAACCAGGTCCGGGTCCGGAAACGGAACGCGGCGTCGGTGATCGCCCCGACCGGGCAGAGGTCGACGAGGTTTCCCGAATAAGCCGTGGCGACGGGGACTCCGTCGGCCACGCCGATTTCCGAATTATCGCCCCGCTCGAACACGCCCATCTCGCCCGTTTTTGTGACATCGCGCAGGAAACGGACGCACCGGGTGCAGAGAATGCAGCGCTCCCGGTCCAAAATCAGCCGCTCCCCGATTTTGAGAATCTTTGACCGCCGTTTTTTTTGCTCATGGAAGTCGCTCGAAAAAAACCCGTAATCCCGGTAGTAATCCTGAAGACGGCACTCCCCCGCCTTGTCGCAGATCGGGCAATCGATCGGGTGGTCGGCCAGCAGGAACTCGAGGACGTTTCGCCGGGCTTCCACGACCCGGGGCGACCGGGTCTCGATCTTCATCCCGTCCCGGATGACCGTCGAGCAGGACGGCTCCGGTTTGGCCGCCCCCTCGATGTCGACGACGCACATCCGGCAGGTGCCTTCCGGAGCCAGGGCCGGGTGGTAACAAAAGTGCGGAATGGAAATGCCGGCCTTTTCGGCCGCGACGAGACTCGTCAGGCCGTCGGCAACCTCGAGGTTCCGGCCGTCGATCGTGATTTCCGCCATGACGCTATCCTTCCAATTCCGTTCGAAATTTCCCAATCAGGGCCAAAACGGGCAGGGCCGCCGCGTCGCCGAACGGGCAGAATGTCCGCCCCTTCATGGCCTCGGCCAACCGGGCGATCCGGTCGAGGTCGTCGGCCCGCCGGCCGCCGCCGTTCATCCGGCGGACGATCCTCCGGATCCAGGACGTTCCCACCCGGCAAGGTGTGCATTGGCCGCAGGACTCGTGGGCGTAAAACTTCGTGACGCGGTCCAGGACCGTTTTCATCGAAACGCCGTCGTCGATCACGATGATTCCGGCTGAGCCGATCATGGAACCGGCCGCGGCCAGCGAATCGCAATCCATGGCGACGTCGATTTCGCCGGGAAGCAGGATCGCCGAGGACAATCCACCGGGAATCACCGCCTTTAGTGTCCGGCCCGGAGCGAGACCGCCGGCATGGGTGAAGATGATCTCCCGGAGCGACGTTCCCGTGGGAAGTTCGTAAACGCCCGGCTTGACCACGGAACCGCTGACACTGTAGAGCCGCGTTCCCCCGTCTTTGGGTTTTCCCAAACCGAGGAACCAGTCCGCCCCGTGAAGGATGATCCCGGGCAGGTTGGCCAGGGTTTCGACGTTGTTGATCACCGTGGAATTTCCGAACAGGCCGACGGAAGCCGGAAACGGCGGTTTGAGTCGCGGCTGGCCGCGATAACCCTCGAGCGATTCCAGGAGGGCCGTTTCCTCGCCGCAGATATAAGCGCCGGCGCCTCGATGAACGAGGACGTTCAGGGAAAACCCGGAGCCGAATATGTTTTCTCCCAAAGCCCCTTGGCTGACCGCTTCGGAAATCGCCTCCTCCAGCCGCCGGGCGAGTTCTTCGTACTCGCCCCGGACATAGACATAAGCCTTGTGAATGCCCACCGCGTAAGAAACGATGACGACCCCTTCGAGAAGCAGATGCGGGTCATGGGCGAGGATATACCGGTCTTTGAACGTTCCGGGCTCGCCTTCGTCGGCGTTGACGCAAAGATATTTGGGGGCCGGACTCGCCTGGGGGATGAAACCCCATTTCAGGCCGGCCGGAAATCCCGCCCCTCCCCGGCCGCGAAGATGAGCCGCTTTGACTTCGCCCATCACCATGGCGGGCGTCATTTCAGCGAGCGCCTTTCTGGCTCCCGAATAGCCGCCCGTGTCCGCATAGGTTTTGAAAGACCGCGGCCCGGCCGGATCGAAGGAGCGGGTGAGGTATTTTTCGGCCATAACTCACCCCGACTCCCGCAGGAGTTTGTCGACCGCTTCCAGAGTCAGGCCTTCATGGAGTTTCTCTCCAACCATCAGGCACGGCCCTTTGTCGCAAGCCCCGAGGCATTCGACCTCGACCAGGGTGAAACGTCCGTCCGGGGTCGTCTGCCCCGGCTCGAGGCCGAGCGTTCGGCGGAGATGGTCCAAAATCCGGCCGCCGCCCCGGATGGCGCAGGACAGGTTCGTGCAGACTTGGAGAAGACGACGGCCGGCGGGTTCGCGCCGGAACATCGTGTAAAACGTGAGAACCTCGCGTACTTCGACCGGCCGCAGGCCGCACAGTCCGGCGACCAGGATTTCGTCGTCCGGGCCGATGAATCCCCGTTCGCGCTGGACGAGATGCAGGACGGGAAGCAGCGCGGACCTTCGGTTCGGATAACGGGCGAAGATGTTATCGATTCGCGCCCGCAGCCCTTCCGAAAAACCCGTCGTCATCGGTCCAGCTCCCCGCCGATCATGTTCATCGATCCGAATGTGGGAATGATGTCGGCCAGCAAACGTCCTTTGATCAAACCGGACAGAGCGGAGACCACATGCAGGCAGGGCGCCCGCAGGTGGAGCCGGTACGGCCGGTCCGTTCCGTCGGATACGACGAAAAACCCGAGTTCGCCGTTTCCTCCTTCGACCGCCGCGTACGCTTCCCCGGCCGGAGGTCGAAAGCCATGGTCTTTCATAAAGTATTGAAAATGCGAGATTAAACCTTCGATCGTACCGTAGACGGCATCCTTTCCGGGAATAGCGAATTTCGGGTCGGTCGATTGAATATCGCCAAGGACGTCCTTCTCCGCGCCCTCGAGATTCGGGGAAAGACGAACCGCGGCGTCGGGAGGGGTGGTCCGCCCGGCCCGGATCGCTTCGGCCGGCTCGAGAGAAGTCGGGCCCCGGGCGGGCCGGTCCCGCCGAAGAGGATCGAGGCATTGCTCGATGATCCGCAGGCTTTGTTCCATCTCGGCCATGCGGACAAGGTAACGATCGAAATTATCGCCACGGTCTCCCGTGGGGATGTCGAACGCCAGCCGGTCGTAGGTTAAATAAGGATGGGCTCTCCGGACATCGTAGGCGATTCCCGTCGAACGCAGAGCCGGGCCAGTCCAACCGTAGGAAACGGCGGCGTCGCGGCCCATCACCGCGATGTCGCGCGTCCGGCCGAGAAAAATTACGTTTTTGTCCAGAAGGCCGCGGACGTCCTTGATGACTTTCCGGGTTTCGTCGATTCCGCGGCGGACCGCTTTTTCGTAATCGGCGTGGAGATCCGCCCGCACGCCCCCGATACGGATGTACGAGGTCGTCATCCGGGCGCCGGTCGTCTGCTCGATGACGTCCCAGAGGAACTCGCGGGCCTTCATGTTGTAAAGGAAGGCGGTGAAGGCGCCGGTTTCCATGGCCATGGCCGCCAAACAGGTCAGGTGATCGCTGACACGCGACAGTTCGCTCATCAGCACCCGGATCCATTGGGCCCGCTCTGGGATTTCCAGGCCGCAGAGTTTCTCCACGGCCATCGCGTAACCGAGGTTGTTCAGCAGCGGCGAGACGTAATTCAGCCGGTCGGTATAAATCAGGAGATTGAACCAAGTCCGGTTTTCGCAGGTTTTTTCGAAGCCGCGATGGAGATACCCTACCTCGACGTCGGCGTTCCGGATCCGTTCGCCCTCCAGCTCGAGCATGATCCGGATCGTCCCGTGCATGGCCGGGTGCGACGGCCCCATGTTGACGAGCATGCTCTCGGGGCGGGCTTCGGCCTGAAACGCGGTCGTCACGACGTCTCCCTTTTCTTAAAGAGCGGCTGACGTTTCCGGAGGGGGTAATCCTTGCGGAGAGGATGCCCTTCGAACCCGTCGTACATGAAGAGCCGGCGAAGGTCGGGATGGCCGGAAAAACGCACCCCGAACATGTCGAAGATTTCCCGTTCGAGCCAGTCGGCGTTTTTCCAAAGGCCGGAGAGCGAATCGATTTCGGGATTTTCGGCGGGAAGCGCCGCCTTGATCCGGATCCGGCGGTTTGAGGCGAGCGAAAAGAAATGATAGATCATCTCGAAACGGCCGGGCCGGTCGGGATAATCGACGCAGGTCGCGTCAAGAAGCATCGTGTACGACCACGGTTCGGCCTTGAGAAAACCCGCCGCGGAGAGCAAGGCCTCGGGACGAATCCGGGCGACGGGGTCGCCGAACGACTCCCCCGTTTCCAAAACGCCGCCGGAGAGCGCGTTGCGGAGGGCCGTCAGGACGTTTTTTTCTTCCATCGCCAATCCTGGCCGCCGGTTTTGATTTTTTCCTGCAGCTTGAGCAGGCCGTCCAACACCGTCTCCGGGCGGGGCGGACATCCGGGGATGTAGATATCGACGGGAATGATTTCGTCGATCCCCTGGACGACGGCGTAATTGTCGTAAATGCCGCCCGAGACCGTGCAGGCGCCGAAGGCGATGACCCATTTCGGCTCGGTCATCTGATCATAAACCGTTTTCAGCACGGGGGCGAGTTTCTGGGTAATCGTCCCGACCACCAGAAGCATGTCCGACTGCCGCGGGGAAAACCGGGTCATTCCCGCGCCGAAGCGGTCGATGTCGTAGTGGGCGCAGGCGGTCGACATGTATTCCATGCCGCAACAGGCCGTGACATAGGGGTAGTGAAAGAGGGAGAACTTGCGGCCCCAGGAGAGCATCGCCTCGAACCGGGTGGTGATGAAGTTTCCGGGCATCTTTTCAATCCCAGCGGAAGGCGCCCTTCCTCCAGGCGTAAACGAACCCGGCCGCCAGCACCGCCGCGTAGGCCAGGAGGATGAGAAAGGCCGGGCCTTTCATTTCCCTGAAAATGAGCGCCCAGGGAAACAAAAACGCGACCTCGATGTCGAAGAGTACGAAAAGGAAAACGACGAGCGGAAATTTGATCACAAATCCCGGAATCCCCTTCTGGAGCGGCGGGCTTCCGCACTCGAAGGGCTGTTCCTTGACCGGGTTTGTCTTCTTCGGCCCGAGGAGGGCATTCATCGAAACCATCACGGCGCCGAGTAGGCCGAAGATCAAAAAAACGAGCGCCAGGGTCATATTGAATCCTTACTGTGATGCTAGGATTTTAGCCGAATCAAATCGGAGACACAATACCTGTTTTCCTATTTCTTCTTCTGTTCGAATGGAGAACTGTCTATTTTGTATAAATGATGAAAAAGAAAAATGGGGGAAAAAACTTAGGAAACAGGTATTGTATCTCCAATTAATTCAGGCAGTGAATTGCCCGGCCGTCGACCTTCAAAGCCGCTTCCATGACCGCTTCCGAAAGCGTCGGATGGATGTGGATCGATCCGGCGATGTCGGACGTCTTTAGCCCTTTGGTCATGGCCAGGGTGATCTCGGCGATCAGGTCGCTCGCGCAGGCACCGAGAATGTGGGCACCGAGAATCCTGTCGTTCTTATCGGCGATGATCTTGACCAGGCCGTCCGGGGAATCCATCGTGAGCGCCCGGCCATTGTCCTGGAAGGTGAACGTCCCTGTCCGGACTTCGCCCGCTTCCGC
>JAPKZG010000042.1 GCA_026393895.1 Candidatus Aminicenantota bacterium | reverse complement strand
CGCCCTCCTCGGAACGGCGTACCGCCCGAATTCCGAGGACACCCGCAACTCGCCGACCTTGAGCCTCGCGGCCGAACTCGTCCGCCGCGGTGCCGAAGTCGTTCTTCACGATCCTTACGTCCGCCCCGAAGATCAAAACCTAGAGCGGACCGGCCTCGCCGGCACCTTCACCCGGGATCTCGAACGCGCCCTTACCGGCCGCGACGGCATCGTCGTCTGCGCCGCCCACGATTTCTACCGGCGGGAATGGCCGAAAATCCTCCGGTCCTTTCCCGGAAAACCGGCCGTCTTCGACGGCTGTCACCTTCACGGCCGGGCCGAAGAACCGGGGATTCCGGGATTGGGAAAAGGGCGCGCTTCCCCCTTCCCCGAATTGATCGCCTTCGCCCTCGAAAGCTTCCGGGCGGTCGAGCACGGCGTCGCCCTGGAAATCGAAGCGTTCGTCGAATTCATCAACACGGCCTACCCCGACGCCGGAAACCGTCTCGTCTTCGAGGACATCAGCCGGCTGGCCGCCACTTGTGTCACCGGCTGCCGGCTCGTTCCACCCGCCCCCGTCACCTCGCTCCCCGTGTTTCGGGGAGCGGCACTCCGGCTGGCGGAAAAAAGCCTGGACTTGTCCCGCCCCCGGGAAAAGAAGGCCCCGTGAGCGGACCGGCGGGGCGGACGTCGGCCGGGCTTTCCTTCGACCTGGACAACCTCTGGTCCTATATGAAGACGCACGGCGACGGCGGGTGGGAAGATTACCCGTCCTATCTCGACCGCCTCATTCCCGACGTCTTGGACCTCTTCGACAAGCGGCGCCTCCGGGCTGCTTTTTTCATCGTCGGGCGCGACGCGATCCAGGAAAAGAATCTCGAACCCCTGCGAATGATTGTCGAGGCCGGTCACGAAGTCGGAAACCATTCGTTCGATCACGAGCCCTGGCTCCATCGAAAAGCGAAGGAGGAGATCGAGGAGGAAATCGTCCGGGCCGAGGACGCGATCCTTCGGGCAACGGGCCTTCGTCCCCGCGGTTTTCGCGGCCCGGGCTTCAGCTGGAGCCCGGATCTTCTGCGGATTTTGGCCGCCCGGAATTATCTTTATGATGCGTCTACGTTCCCGACGTTCATCGGCCCCCTGGGCCGTCTCTATTATTTTACGCAGTCCCGCCTGACTGAGCGTCAAAAAGAGGAGCGCCGGGAGCTGTTCGGCGGAATGGCCGAAGGCCTCCGGCCCGTCCGGCCCTACCTCTGGCGCCTTTCGGCACAAACGTCGTTGCTGGAGATCCCGGTCACGACGATGCCGGTTTTGAAAACGCCGTTTCACTTGAGTTATCTCCTCTACCTCGGCGGGATCTCGCCGCTCCTGATGCGGACATATTTTCGGACGGCCCTCGCCGCCTGCCGGGCTGCTCGGGCCGGAGTGAGTTTTCTCCTTCATCCCCTCGATTTTCTCTCCGGCGAAGACGCCCCGGCCCTGGCCTTTTTCCCGGCCATGGCTATGAGCAGGCAAAAAAAACGGGGCCTCGTCGTGGAACTTCTTGATATTTTTTCCGAATATTTTGATATTCTACCTCTGGGTGCGTATGCCGAACGGTGCCTTCTCTCTTACGCGCTTCCCACAAGAGGTGTCCGATGAACACGATTGACCAACGTCCGCTGGTTTCCGTCATCTGTCCGGCATACAACGAGGCGGCCAACCTGGAACGGAACCTGAACCGTTTGGATCAATACCTCCGGGCGTTGAATGGCTACCGGTTCGAAATCGTGATTGTCAACGACGGAAGCAGCGACAACACCGGAGACATCGCCGAGGCCTTCGCCGCCGGGCGGGACGACGTCCGGGTCTACCACCATCAATTCAATTTCCGTCTCGGCCAGGTCCTCCGGACGGCCTTCCACGGGAGCCACGGAGCCATCGTCGTCGTCATCGACGCCGACCTGAGCTACGCCCCCGAACACATCGGCCGCCTGATCGAAAAAATGAAAACGAGCCGGGCGAAAATCGTCATCGCCTCGCCGTACGCCAAGGGCGGGCGGACCGTGGCCATCCCGTTTTTCCGCCGGTTTTTAAGCCGTCTGGCCAACTGGTTTCTCTGCCGCATGGCGACTCACGACTTTTTCTCGGACAAGTTGACCAACATCACCGGGATGGTCCGGGCTTACGACGGCCCGTTCATCCGGTCCTTGAGCTTGTGGGCGATGGACGTGGACATCAACCCGGAGATCATCAACAAGGCCAAGATCCTTCGGGCCCGGATCGTCGAAATCCCGGCGGTGCTGGATTGGACGGAGCAGACGGGCCGCGGGGCGCGCCCCCGGCGGAGGGTTTCCAACGTCCGGTTGATGCGGAGCGTCATCCAAAGCCTCGTTTCCGGGTTTCTTTTCCGGCCGTTTCTGTTTTACATCATTCCCGGATTCATCCTCTTTTTCCTCTCGCTTTACCCGCTCTTCTGGGCCGTCCGCCACACGTTCAAGTTTTATGCGTCCCTCGCTCCGAAAGGCTTGTCCTTCGGTTTTCGACTGTCCGAGGCGGTCGGCCAGGCGTTCCAATTTGCCCCCCACGCCTTCATCGTCGGCGGCATCGTCCTGATGGTCGCCATCCAAATGATCAGTCTCGGCCTTCTCGCCCTTCAGAAAAAACGTTATTTCGCCGAGCTCTTCTATCTGGCCAACATCACCTACCGCGATTGCACCAAGGGGGACAGCGACCGCATTCAGCTTCCCACACCGTTGCGGAAGATCTAGGATTCCGTGATGTCGTCGCCGCCGGACGCGCCGCCGAAAAAAACGATCGCTGTCACGGGCGGCGGCCTTTCGGGAACGGCCGCGGCCCTCGCCCTGGCCCGCTCGGGCCGCTTCCGGGTGACGCTTTTCGAAAAAGCCGGCGACCTCGGAGGTCTCTGCGCTTCCGTTCCGATCGGCCAAACCACGGCCGACCGCTTTTACCACGTCATTCTTCCGGCGGATCGGGCCACGCTCGCCTTTCTCGGCGACCTCGGATTGGCCGGAGAGGTTGAATGGCGTCCATCGCGGGCCGGGTTTTTCGGCCGAGGCCGGATCGTTCCCTTCGCCTCGACCGCGGATTTTCTCCGGTTCCCGTTTCTCTCTCCCTGGGCCAAATTGCGCCTGGGCTGGGGGATTCTTCAGACATCGTGGTCGGCTTCGCCCGGCGGACCCGGGGAACCGTCCGCCCTGGAGTGGCTGAACCGCCGCTTCGGCCGGACGGTTACGGCGAACTTCTGGGACCCGCTCCTGCGGAGCAAACTAGGCGACGCCCGGGAGCGGACCCCCGCCTCCTTCATGGCCGCGACCATCAAGAGGCTCTTCGGCGCCCGGGACCGGACAAGCGGCCGGGAACGTATGGGAAGCGTCCGCGGCGGCTACGCGCCCGTTCTCCGGGCCGCCGGGAAAGCACTTCAAGACGCGGGCGTCGAAATCCGGCTCGGAACTCCGGTCCGTTCGGTCAAACCGGCCGGCGCCGGGCTCGAAATCCGGATGGACGACGGTCCGCAAACGTTTGACCGGGCGCTTCTCACCGTCCCCCTGCCCGAAGCCCTGAAAATCGTCCGGGCGCGGGCGGACGACCCGGCCTGGGATCGATACCGCCGCGTCGAATACATGGGAATCGTCTGTGTTCTCCTCGCCCTCCGCAAATCGCTATCCCCCTTTTACCTCCTCAATCTCCTTGACCCGGACCTTCCCTTCACCGGCGTTATCGAAAGCACAAACGTTCTCGACCCGGAAAATTTCGGCGGCCACCATCTCGTTTACCTTCCCAAATACATCACGGCTGACGACCCCGTGTCCGGCCTCTCCGACGCCGGAGTCGAATCCCTGTTCCTTCCGCATCTGCGGCGCATGTTTCCCGGCCTGTCCGACAGGGACATCGTCGAAATTCAAACGCACCGCGAAACGATCTCCCAGCCGCTGCCGTTGTTCGGTTCCGGCCTCCGGGCGGGGGGCTTCGCGACCCCCATGCCCGGAGTTTATTGGGGAGGCACGGCGTTCATCGAAGGTTTGACCATCAACAACGATGCCGCCCTACGGACGGCGGCCGAAGTCGTCGCGGAGATTCTTCATCCATGAATCTTGACGGCTTTCAGCAGTCCCATGTTCCCTGGCAGGTAGGAATGGCCGTGGTGATGGTGGAAGGGCTCATCTTTCGCCCCCTTTCAAACGGCGGGGGGAAAATTGGCGTTGCTTCACGTCCTGACCCCGTCGCTGCTGGCGGCGGTCTTTTCGCTCATGTTGATTGATTTCTTCGACACCATGGGTTCCGTCGTCGCCGTCGGCGAACAGGCCGGATTCGTGGACAAGGACGGACGCGTCCCGGAGATCAAGGGAATCCGCGCCGTCGATTCCCTGGGCGCGGCCTTCGGCGGGCTCTTCGGCTCGAGTTCCATCACGACCTACGTCGAATCGGCGGCCGGGGTGGCTCAGGGCGGCCGGACCGGGTTGATGCCGATCGTCACGGGGCTTTGTTTCGTCGTCGTGGCTTTCTTTTCGCCCGTCATACGGATGATCGGTGGCGGGATTTCCATTCCGGCATGACCCTTGGGAATCAGGACAGCCCTTCACGACGGACGACATGGCTCGTCCGGAGTCAGGAGGAGTCAGGGCGGGCCTTGCCCGTCCTTCATGACCCTTGGGAATCAGGGGTGAAGGCGAAAGAGGATCGCCTCGGGGCATTCCGCAATCACGGCAAAGGATGCCCGAAGCTCTTCCTCCAATCCCGGAGTCGCGGCCAAGGATCCTTTCTCCCCGATAAAAAACCGAGCTCCCTTCCGGGCGAACGAGCGCACTTCTCCCGGCGAGATCTCATCGGAGGGAATGTTCCAGCCCTTGCAGTCCAGCCAGTAAAAAAAATAGGGCGCGTTGTAGGCGACGGGACGGCCGGTTTCGTCTTTCGAAGGCCCCCCGGTCGCAAGGATCAATTCTCCTCCGGGAATCAAAGAAGCGAAGGACGCGGCACACCGGTAAAGCGGTTCATACATCCGGGGATGGAAATCCCGAACAACCAGGAACGCTTCGAAACCGAAGACACACGACAACCCGACGACGACGGATATCCGCTCGAACCGAAGAAGATCGGATGAATGCCGACGCCGGGCGAACCATGCCGTAACCGCACCGATCGTCAGGGCCGCCGGCGGAACGGCAATGACATGATAATAAGTGGCCCAGGAATCCCCGACCGTCCGGATCGCGGCCAGGTAATAGACGCCGATGGCAAACAGCCACCAAAGGATGATCCTCAGGACGTCGCTCCGTCTCCGGAGAAAAAACAGGGCGCCCAAAAACGCCGCCCCGAGAGGCGTCCAGACGAAGATGCCCTCCATCCGGGCCGCCCCGGCCAGTAAAATCATCAGGGCCCGGGGTGAACGCACGAGATCCCAGCCGAACCAATGGGACTCGTTGCTTAGCCCGAGTGAATTCCCGAACTCGAGGTAAAACCGGTGGGCGTGAATATACCAGACCGCCGCCGGGGCGAGGGCCAGCAGGCCGAAAACCCAGACATCCGCCCGTCGAAACGCCCGAATTCGTTTTTTCCAGAGGAGGAGCCCGACGAACAGGATCCCAATATGAGCGGCGGGCGCCTTGGCCAGGATCGCGGCCGACGTCGAGGCAATCGATATCCAATACGACGAACGGGCGCCCTCATCGAGCCAGCGGAGGAAAAAATGAACGCCGAGCAGAAGAAACAGGAGCATCAATCCTTCGGGTTGGAGGGCGTTGGAAACCCGGATCGCAAGCGGGCTCAAAACGAAAAAGAGGGAGGCCGCGACGGCTCCCGGGGGCGGCAAGAGCCGCCGGGCCAGGGCGAAAAAGACGAGGAGCGTGAGAAGGGAAACGATCCACATCAAAAGCCGTCCGATCTCCTCGTGCAGGCCGAATATTTTATAGAAAACGGCCATGGTCCACGGGATGATCGGGAATTCCATCTCGGCGTAACCCGGCCCGGTCCCCCGCCAATCGATCCGGGGACGGAGGATGTTCATTCCTTCCCGGGCGAAATTCCGGGCGAGGGCGGCATAATCGCATTCCCGCCATGATTCCCGGATCCGGCCGTCGGCCGGACGGGGGACGTCGACCGCCCGGACCGCCGCGCCGATTAAAAACAGACAAAAAAACACCCCGCGGATTTTTTTGGAATTCATTAATATCCTCGGCCTCGATTCCGCGATAACCGCCCTTTATTGTATTCGTCCGGCCTCGACCCAACAAGATGAATTTTTCAGACACTCCCGGGGAGAGTGCGTTCCGGCCGAAGCCGGGTTGCGTCACCACGCGAGATTCCGGATCGATGTTCCTCCCGCTATTCACGCCGGCTTTCATGGGAGGCGCCGTTACCATATCGTCCGCCGCCTTGACATCATTCGTCGCATTCGATAGATATTACATCCATGAGGGTCCCAAAATTCTTCTTGAAGAACGACCCCTTCCTCACCATGGCTCTTATTTTATCGTTTCTAGGTCCGTTCGTTCGGGCCATCATCGACCTGCCTGGGAAACCCATCGAATTTCTCTTGATCGGTTTATTGATGGCCCCGATCGGGTTCATGACCATCGGGCACTGGCTGCAGGCCGAAGAACGGCGGTCGGCGGTTCGACGATTGCGTCAGGCTCCGACTTTTCAAGTCATCGCCTTCTTTTATTTGGGGACCTTATGGCTATCGGCCCTGAGGACGGGGCTGATGCCGAAATTGCGCGATCTTCTCGCGATCACGCTGACTCTTATTTTTACGCATATTCTTTTTCCCATTCTCGCCCTTCATCGGGAACGGCTTGTTCTCATTATGAAAGCCATTGTGGCGACGGGAATGGCGGCCATGGCTTTCTCCTGGCTCATGCTTTTCGCCAAATGGGTCTTCGGGTGGAACGCAGGCGTGATGCTTCTTAAGAGTCTTCTTCTCGAAAAAAAGATGCTGACCGAGAGGCTTGGCTTTCCGTACCTTCTCAAGGGCCCGTTCCTGCATCCCAACGCCCTCGGTTTACTTGCCGTCGCGACGGTCCCCTGCGTTTTATATTTTGTGAAGACCGCCCAGACCCGTCGAACACATCGTTTTTTCGAGGCAGGTCTCATCCTCTGCGCCTTGACTCTGGGGGCTTCTCTGTCTATTCTCTCGGCGATTCCGGTCATTCTGGCCGTCGTCGGATTCATGTTCGGCAAAAGGAAACGATTCCATCAAGCCGTTTGCCTTGGTGCTTCAGGAATGATTCTTTTCTTCTTTTTCGTCATCCTGAGTGGAGCAAACGTCGGCTTTTTAAAAAGCCTCCCGATCCCGGGAGAAACCAGGGTCATCCTTTGGAATCAAGCTACCGCCTTGATTCAGAAGACGCACGGCGGTGGAATCGCGCCTGATCAAGCCGTTGCCGGGCTTTCCTACGGACTCACGTCTCACAATACGTTTTATGAAACAGCCTTGCTCCACGGAATTCCCGCTTTCATCGCCCTGACGATTTACCTCTTGGCGTCTGTATTTATTCTTCGCCCTAGGTCGGAGGATCCTCTAGGGTTGTCGATCTTCTATTTATTCATCTGTTGGCTGATCATGCTTTGCGTGGAAATTCTTTTTTTAGGTCACTTTAAGATCTTGAGTTATCATGTTCTGGTATTAGCCATCCCGTTTTCGTTGCTGAACAAATCTCGCAATCGGATCCCTTCCGGCCCCTCGTTCTATTCCGAATTTGCTTCAACAAAATCCTCCACGAAGTAATATTTCCCGCGCCGGCGACCATATTTCTAACCGCAGAAAGGATCCCCTATCTAAAAATCAAACCCGGTCTTCATTTTTTAATTCAGGGAACGGCCAAGGAATAATCCGAGGGCGATGTCGAACGTCAGGCCGCTGAAGTCGACCTTGTCCTTTACGGGCGTGTCCTTGACCGAAGCGTATTTCACCCGCGCGTCCAAGCCGATAAAACGCCAGCGGGCGGCCACGCCTCCGCAAACGGCAAACCCGAGGCCCGAACCGGAGACCGAGCCCAAAATGTTCGATTCCCGGTAAGAGACCAGGTGCGGCCCGGCTCCGGCGTAAGGTGTAATTTTGCCGGGGAGGAAATGATAGATGGCCATCGCCTCCACCGGAAAAATCGTCATCTTCGTCGCCTCTTTGGTCACGGTCAATTTGCCCGTTTTTTTGAAAGAACCCGCCTCCAAAGACAGATGAAGCCCGCCGATAAGACGAATCCGGATTTCTCCGCTGAAGACGGGGCCCGGGCCGTAGACTTCCTTAAAAATATCGGAGCTCGGTCTGAAGGATCCATACCGGCCGAAGATCATCAGGCCGGGGCGAGGATTGCGAACCGCGGCCTCCGGTTTCGATGTAACCCCTGGTTCGGCCTGGGCCGCCCGGATCGCGGGAACGGAGGCCGCCAATAGCGCCAGGATAACGATCAACACCCGTTTTATTTTCATTGTCCTCTCCTTTTCTATTTAACGATCACGGCGAAGTCGCTTTCCGTGCCGTCGTCGGCGACCGCAACGACGCCGTAGGTTTGCGCCTCTTGGGGGACCGACCGATGACGGTAGGACCGCGCCTCGCCGGAGAGGTCGGCTATCTTGACCCAAGAATCTCCCAACACTCGATAAACGCGGTAGCCTGTGATCGTCAGGCCTTCGTTGGCCGGGTTAGGGGCCCAGGCCAGGTCGACGATATACTCGGTTTGAGTCACGGAACGGTTTTCCAGCCTGACGGCCGTCAAACTGGCCGGAGGATAGACCTGCCTGAAGTTGGCCGTTACGCTTTTATCGCGGTCCATGCGAATGGTCGCAGGATTCGCCCGGCCGCTTTTGTCCCCCGTCCAACCCGTAAAGGCGTTATGGGGGGCCGGAAGGGCCGTAACCTGAACATCGGCTCCGTCGGGATACGTATACGTCCCGGGAAGGGGGCTTGTCGTTCCGCAAGACGCGTCATTGACGGCGATTTGGAGAACGTTCCCGGCAAAGGAAATCCGGCAGGTCATATCCTGCCCCAAGACCGTGATCTTGTCGACAGACGCGTTCGTCCGGGCGCCGTCGTACGCGTTGCTGTTCGGCGTCGTGCCCGAATTGAACGCCCCCCCCGGGGTATAGAAATCGCCGGCGTTGGCTCCGCGATTCTTCTCGATTTCCTCCAGCCCGTCCGCTTCCATCAGCCGGACGTATTTGTGCTCCGTGTATGAATTGTCGTAGAGAAAAAAGTTCCATTCGTCGTTCCAACGGGCGTCGACGTGCCAGATGAGAAGCCCGTCGGCGGGGAGTCCCGCGTCGTTTCCGACACGAAACCTGTTCTGGACCAGGAAGAATTCGGCAAAGGGGGCGACGATGTTGAACTTCGGCCAGAAGATAGCCGCATCCTTGAAGAGCCCCGTCGGTCGCAGAATCAGCGTCCGGGTCCCGAAGGTGCAAACCTTCGGCGTCAGCCAATCGAGAAGCATCTTGCTGAGACCGCAGTGGTCGCTCCGGTCTCCGTCCATGATGTCGAGGCCTCCGACCCCGCCATGGGGGCCGACGGAGTCGTCATAGTCGTAGAGATCCGGCAGGCCGAGGGCGTGACCTGTTTCGTGGATCGTCACGCCGGGGGAAAACACCTCGCCGTAATAATAGGATTCCCATTGCCAGGAGTAGCCCGTCCCTTGAAAGCTCTTACCATCCAGAACGAAGTCCGAACCCCAAGTGGCGAAATATCCCCACCAGAAACTCGCCCATTCGCCGACCGTCCCTGTCCAGATGACCAGGAAATAGTCGATCCGGCCGTCACCGTCGTTGTCGTACTGGGAAAAATCATGGCCCAGGGCGTCGAAGTAATCAAGGGCTTCCTTGATCAGGTTTTCCCGTCCCGTGTCGGTCTCTACGACATTGGCCCGCGTATAAGCCGGCCTGTACCAGCCCAGCGTCGCCCCCTGGATCCCGAGCTGTCCGTAAGACGAGCGGCGGTAGTAATTGCGCAGGCTTTCCCGGGGGAAATCGCCGGCCCCGTCGCCTAAGATCTTGCCGTCGATCGAGGCCGCCGTGTTGGTCGACGGAAAATCCGGGAAATCGAGGAGCAGGATGAAGACTTTGATGTTTCCCTTGGCCGGGAGCGCCGGATGATAATCCGGAGGAAATGACGTCGGGACGTCTATGTCCTCCGCGCCGGATATCCCGAGCGCTTCCCGGCGGAAACTCTCGATTCTGGCCCGAAAATTCCAAACGAGCCCCGGGTTCACCCGGTCGTTGCCGAAGGCTCTCGCGTCCGCGATCCGGCGCTCGAGCGAGCCGTCCAGGCGGTATCTGGTCAATTGGTCCTTCGTCGGCGGTTCCAACGAGAACACCCATCCCGTCATCGCCAGGATGAGGAAGAGCCGAACGATCGCTTTTTTGCCCGCGCCCGTTCGAAACAACGATTTCGTCATGTTTTCTTTCATCGGCTCTCTCTCTGTCAAGGACGGTGATTCTCCATATCCGAGTTAGAATACACGACCGAAAAAAACTCGTCAACTCGGCGGAGGGCTTTGCAGTCCTACGCGACCCTTGGGAGCTAGGGCAGTCCTCCCCGCTTCTTAGCGCGAGGGCCCGCCGCCCTACATGAGCCTTGCGAATCAGGGGGCAGTCCTCCCCGCTTCTTAGCGCGAGGGCCCGTCCTTCACGATCCTTGGTGTGTGGGCTGGCCCTTGGCGACCTTTCGGAACTAGGGTGCGGCAGGAGGGCCCTTGCTCCCGAGGGTCGCATAGGGCGGCAAAGCCACAGGGAGATTTCGCGTCGGATGACGAGGTCCCCCGTCGCTTGACAGGCCGTGCCTCCCGGCCTAAACTAATTGACTCTTGAAACTTCCAGTCATTCCCTAATCGATCAAAGGAGCTCAAACATGGTCGAAATCCGTTTCCACGGCCGGGGCGGCCAAGGCACGGTCGTCGCCTCAAATATCCTGGCCGACGCCCTCGCCAAGGAGGGCAACTACGTCCAAGCCTACCCCGAATTCGGCGTGGAACGCCGCGGCTCGCCGGTCGTGGCCTTCATCCGCATCGACGACAAGCCGATCTACGACAAGAGCCGGATCTACGCCCCCGACCACGTCATCGTCGTCGACCCGACCCTGGTCGAGGCCATCGACGTCACCGAGGGTCTCAAGGACGGCGGCCGGATCCTTATCAACAGCGACAAGCCGGCCGGCCATTTCAAATTCCCGGCCAAGTTCAGGGTTTCGACGATCAACGCGACCGAAATCGCCGTCCGGAACAAGCTCGGATCCCTGGCCGCGCCGATCGTCAACACGGCGATCGTCGGGGCGGTCATCAGGGTCTTCGGGTTCACCAAGCTCGAGTCGCTGCTCGGCGCGATCGCCGAAGCGATCTCCATCAAGCCCGAAGCCAACCAGAAAGCCGCGGCCGAAGCCTACGAGCAAGCCGGGGCCATCGCTTGAGGGGAACCGTCATGCCGAAAAAAAGAGACGCGAAAAAGATCGTCTACGAATCCGAAAAAGACATGCCGACGATGCCCATGTCCCAGGGCTCGATGCTCTGGAACAAGACCGGCTCGTGGCGGAACATCCGGCCGGAGATCAAGCTCGAGGAATGCATCCAGTGCGGGATCTGCTGGAAATTCTGCCCGGACATGTCCATCCTGATCGAAAACGAATGGCCCGTCGTCGACTACGATTTCTGCAAGGGTTGCGGGATATGCGCCGAGGAATGCCCGACGAAATGCATCGTCATGGTGGAGGAACGGAAATGAAGAAAGTCATCATGGGCAACCACGCCCTATCCTACGGGGCGATGCTCTCCCGGTCCCAGGTCATCGCCGCCTACCCGATCACGCCCCAGACGCAGGTCGTAGAGCTGCTTTCGGAAATGTGCGCCGACGGGACGCTCCAGGCGAAGTTCATCAAGGTCGAATCCGAACATTCGGCCATGGCCGCCTGCATCGGCGCTTCCATCGCCGGCGCCCGGACGTTCACCGCGACCTCGTCCCAGGGACTGGCCTTGATGCACGAAATGCTCCATTGGGCCTCCGGCGGGCGGCTCCCGATCGTGATGGGCAACATCAACCGGGCCATGGCCCCCGGCTGGTCGATCTGGACGGACCAGAACGACAGTTTGAGCCAGCGGGACACGGGCTGGATGCAGTTTTACTGCTCGAGCAACCAGGAAGTCGTTGACACGACCATCCAGGCCTTCAAAATTTCCGAAACCGTCGGGATTCCGAGCATGGTCGTCCTCGACGCCTTCGCCCTTTCCCACACCTATGAGGTCGTGAACATCCCCGACCAAGACAAAGTCGACGCGTATCTCCCCCCCTACAAACCGTACGCCCGGTTGACGCCGGACGCGCCCTGCGCCTTCGACGGCTTAACCGGCCCGGAGCATTATTTCGAGCTTCGTTACAAACTGCAGAAGGACATGGAAAAAGTCCCCGCCCTGTTCGACAAGACGGGACGGGAGTTCGAAAAAATCTTCGGCCGCCGGCTCGAGGCGGTCGACCCCTACCGGTGCGACGACGCCGAAATCATCCTCGTGACGTCCGGTACGGCGGGCTACACGGCCCGGGTCGCCGTCGACGAAATGAGGAAGGAGGGGCTCAAGGTCGGTAACCTCCGGATCAAGATGTTCCGGCCGTTCCCCTTCGCCGACGTCCGCCGGATTCTGGCCAAGGCGGCCAAGGTCGCCGTCCTGGACCGGAACATTTCCTACGGTTATCACGGGATCTTCTGCCAGGAAGTGAAATCAGCCCTGAACGGGTCCGATTCAAAGGCGCCCGTCTTCGGGTTCATCGCCGGATTGGGCGGCCGCGACATCACCGTGGGATCCTTCCGCGAGGTCGTCGACATCACCCGCCGGCAGGACACGCCCGCCGAGGAGATCAACTGGATCGGAGTCAAAAAATGAGCAAAGAAAAGAAGATGAAGCTGACGCTTCCGGAAGAGGAGCTCGTCGGGTCGGGCAACCTGGCCTGCCAGGGCTGCGGGGCCAACCTCGCCCTCCGCTACGTCCTCAAGGGTTTCGGCAAAAGGACCGTCATCTGCATCCCGGCCTGCTGCTGGGCCGTCATTGACGGCGCGTTTCCACATTCCTGCATGGGCATCCCGGTTTATCACTGCGCCTTCGAAACGGCGGCGTCGACCGCGACCGGGGTCAAAGCGGGGCTGGAAATGGTCGGCGATACCGAAACCCAAGTCATCGCCTGGGCCGGCGACGGCGGAACGTTTGACATCGGGCTCCAGGCCCTCAGCGGCGCGGCCGAACGCAACGACGACATCCTCTACGTCTGCTACGACAACGAGGCCTATATGAACACGGGCATCCAGCGGTCGTCGGCCACACCGACCGGCGCCTGGACGACGACGACGCCGGTCAAGTTCCCCAAGAACCAGCCGAAAAAAGACATCGACGCGATCATCGCCGCCCACCGGATCCCCTACCAGGCCACGGCCTCGATCGCCTATCCCGAAGATTTATACAAGAAGGCGGTCCGGGCGAAAAACACAAAGGGGACGCGCTTCCTGCACATCTTCGCCCCCTGCCCAACGGGCTGGAAAAGTCGCCCCGAAGACGCGGTGAAGCTGGCTCGTATGGTCGTCCAGAATTGTTATTTCCCTCTCTACGAGGTCGAATACGGCGAGAAATACACCCTCAACATCAAGGTCCAGAACAAGAAACCGATCGACGATTACATCAAGCTCCAGGGCCGGTTCCGCCATTTAAAACCGGAGGCGATCGCGGCCATCCAGGCCGAAGTCGACCGCAACTGGGAGCGGCTCCTGAAGAAGGTGAACGCCGGTTGAAAAAAATTTTTTCGTTTTTCAAGCCGGACGGCGGAAGTCTTTTCGAGCGCATATTCGTGGCTCTGGCCATTCGGGACGCGATCGAGAATTTGCGTATCGCCCATAAAAAAACCCTGCTGCAAAAAAAATTCCTGACGGTCAGCATCGGGGCGGCCACCATCCGTCCGACCAACGAGAAATCATCCCTGGAACTCCTCGCCCTGGCCGACCAGGTTCTCTACGCCGCCAAGAACAACGGCCGCGACCGCATCGAAACCGATTTCGTCGGCGCCTGAACTCCCTTGAGGGGGAACCCTTTTCGAGGCTTTGCTCGCCCTACGCGACCTTAGGAAGCTAGGGCTGGGTTCCCCCCTTCCCCCCTTAAGCCCTCCCCACGCTTCGGTGCGAGGGAAGTCCTACGCGACCCTTAGCTAGGGCATTATGACTTGATTTTTTACATACGACGCGTATAATATATAATGATTTGTTTATATAAAGGATTTTTAATATGAAAATCATACTCCCGATCGCTCTTTTGGCCGGGGCCCTGCTTCTTTCCGGGGCCGCCTGCGCGGCCGAATCTCCCGGCCGGGGAACTCCGGCGCCGGTATTTACCGTGACGGACATCAACGGCAATCTCCTGGATTCCACCGCTCTTAAGGGAAAAATCGTCATCGTCAATTTCTGGGCGACCTGGTGCCCCCCCTGCCGGGCGGAGATCCCCGATTTCGTGGCCTTTTATGACGAGAACAAAACCAAGGGGATTGAAATCCTTGGATTTTCCGTGGACGACGTTTCGCCGGCAAAGCTTCGGGATTTCGTTCAAAAATACCAAATGACCTATCCGGTCGTGTTCGCGACCGAGGGGCTGATCCGGGCGTTCAACCCGGGCCAATACATCCCGACGACGTTCATCATCGACAAAAAAGGATTCATCCGGCACAAGCAGGTCGGCGGCCTGGACAAGGCGGCTTTGGCCGAGTGGTTTGACCGTCTCTCCGGCGAGTGAACGGGACCGCGGCCGGATCTTCGGCGCCAAACCGCGCGACTCCGACCCGGAAATCAGACGGGCGGCCGGTTCCCGGGAAGCGGTTGCATTCCGGGGAGACCGGGCATTATACTCGGGACAGCATGAAACGGCCGTTTCCGGGGAAATGTCTCATCGGCCTCGCCTTGATTTTCGTCGCCGGACTTCCTGTCCGGGCCCAATTCGACCCCGGCCAGTATACGGACGAAGCTCCATTCCGCACCTGGAACTCTTTTCCTTATGTCGGAGCGGCCGCTCTCGGTCGCGGCCAAACCGCCTTCGCCTGGGGGACGGATGCGACCGTTTCGCCGGCCAATCCGGCGCTCCTCGTCACGCTTCCAAAATGGACGTTTACGTTGGGGGGATCGTTTCAGTACGCCACGGCGATGAAATTCGGCCCGGTCAATTCCGGGGTCCTGACGACCGACCTCCCGGTCGGGGGCAACCTTTTTTCCGGCGACCACGCCGCCCTCTCCTTTCACTCGGGCCGGTTCGCCGTCGCCGCGGCCGTCTTCAACTCCGAATATTACGATCGGCCCGCCACCGAGGCCTATGAAGATTACGCCCAAATCCGGCTTTACACGATTCGATTCGAACAGGCCGGTTTCCTTCGGACGTTCCACCTGGCCGCGTCCCTCCGCTTATCATCCCGCCTGGGAATCGGTCTCGGCTTGAACGTCGATTCGGGCCGGCTCAAGACGGAATTTCTGGAGGACGAGAACGCCTGGGGCTATAAATTTACGAGCACGAAATCCGTCACCCTCCGCGGTTTCTCCGTCAACGGCGGCGCGTATTTGGAGATTTTCCCGTCGATCCGGGCCGCCTTGACGTTCCGGACGCCCTCCGCGCTTGAAGCCAAAACCGCGACCGTCGACCGGTATGAAGCCCCGCTCCTGGGAACGGACATTTCGATCCGGGGCGAATCCGCCGATTCCTTCGAGCGTCCGCTCGTCGTCGGGGCCGGGTTGACCGTGAAACACAACGAACGGCTTCGCACCGCCGTCGATATCTCCTGGCTGCGATGGTCTTCCTATCAAGCCGTTTGGCTGGGAGAATCCCAAACCCGCGCTTTCCGCGACGTCGTCCGCGTCTCGGCGGGCGGAGAATATGAAGCGGAATTCCGGCTGTTCGGAAGAAAAGCAGCGTCCCCGTTCCGTTTCGGTTTCGTTTACGACCCCCAACCGACAACGAATCCGCGCTCGGCTTATCTGTCCGTCGCCTTCGGCATCGGGCTGGAAATCGGCCCGTTCCGCCTCGACCTCGGGGCCTTGACCGGTTCCGCGGCGGATTCGGGCAACCGTTTGACCGCTCTGAGAGTTTCGTTGTCCTGCGGCTATGTTTTCTAAGGTCAGCATCATGAGACGCGCTTTTCTCCTGATTTTCGCCCTTGCGATCATCGCTTCTCTTTTACCCGCTCAAATCCGGGATACGAAAATCATCAGTCTCCCCCAGACGTCGGCCGTTCTCGACGCCGCTGCCCGGCTGGGATTGGACCTTCTGGCAGAAATCGACGGACGCATCTTCATCGCCGTTTCGCCTTCGGACCTTCGGAAGATCGAAAAACTCGGTCTTTTCTACCTTTGCGATACAAGGACGCTTGCGCCGCCGGCTTCGTCCACCGGGCCGGAATCCTCCACCTCCCCGATCGGCGCGTATCACACCCATCAGGAGCTCGAGGACGACCTCACTGCCCTTCAGTCGCGATTCCCCGAGCTGGCCAAAATCATCGTGGTCGGCTTCAGCCTTGAAAACCGCCCGATCCTCGCCCTAAAAGTGAGCGACAACCCCGGGGCCGACGAAGGCGAGCCGGCAGTCCTGTTTCTCGGATGCCATCATGCCCGCGAGTGGATCTCCGTCGAAATTCCGTTTCTCTTCGGCCGATATCTCCTCGAAAACTACGGCTCCGATCCCGAGGTCCGGCGGCTTGTCGACGCGGCCGAAATCTGGATCGTTCCCATGGTCAACCCAGACGGCCACGATTACACTGTCCGGGTCTACCGCTATTGGCGGAAAAACCGGCGGGCCAACGACGACGGGACGTTCGGGGTGGACCTGAACCGGAATTACGGACAGGCCTGGGGATGCGATGACTTCGGGTCGAGCCCCGATCCGGCCGCGGACGTTTATCGCGGAACGACCGCTTTTTCCGAGCCGGAAACCCAGGCGGTCCGAAATCTCATCCTCGGCCGGAATTTCGGGTCGATGATCTCCTATCACAGTTATTCCCAGCTTCTCACGTATCCCTGGGGTTATACGACGCTCCCGACCCGGCAGAGCGCCCTTCTTCACGACCTCGGGCTGCAGCTGGCCGGGCTCATGACAGCCGTGAACGGCCGGGAGTATTTCTGCGGACAATCCGGCACAGCGTTGTACCTCACCAACGGCGATACCACGGATTGGGCGTACGCCGTGACCGGCATGCCCGCATATACCATCGAACTTCCGCCGGTCGATTACCTGGGTGGCGGGTTTTTCAACCGGGAGGAAGACATCGCTCCCATTTTTCAGGAAAATCTTCCGGCCATGCTCGCTCTCGTCGACTGGACGATCGCTCATCCCAATCCCGTGCCGGAATTATCCGGCGGTTCCCGGCCCTTTCCCCGGGCATGGTCGTCCGCTTCCGGAACTATTAAAAAATGAACGACCTTCTCTCTCAGGCGACGGCGGCCTCGCTCCATGAAGGACTGCCGTACTGGATATTCTGGTTTCTGCTCAGCCTGATCGTCCTCCTCCTTCTCTTCATCCTTCTCCGGGACAAGGATCTCCGCCGGCGCCTGAGCCTGGCGTTGGCCGGGGCAAATCGCCGCATGCAAAAGAAACGCCTTCAACTCCGCCTGAGCCGGGAAAAACGTCGGAAAATCATCCTTTGCCGGGGGATCGGCCGGACGGTCTGGGGCGGGAAAATCGCGCCGGAGCGTTTCGGCCCCTCCTTTGACCGTCTCGGCCGATTCGAAGCCGAGATCACCGCCCGCCATGCCGCCCTCCAGGCCATTAACGATGAAATCTCCGGCGCGAAGACGCGCGTTGAGGACGCAAAGAAAAAACGCCGGGGCCCGGCCGCCAGCGCCGCCAACGACGAGGAGCGGACATTCAAACGCCGGATTCGGGACCTCGAACGAAAAAGCAAGGCGGAACGCCGCCGGTTGAGAGAATCGAGCCGGGAAAAGTCGCGGGAATACGAACGCCTCGGCGCGCTGGCCGACGAAATGCGCCTCGAACATGAGGACCTCCCGGAATTCTACGCCCGGATCGACAAAGTCAACCGGGCCGTTCTCTCCGTCATAGACAAGATCGAAAAACTCGGGTAAGAAAGGTACAATATCCGGGTCATGTCCAAGCCGGCCCTGCTCGCCCATATTTGTTGCGCGCCCGACGCCTCCTACGTCATTCCCCTGCTTTCAACCGAATATGACGTGACCGGGTTTTTCTACAATCCGAACATCGAGCCGCCTTCCGAATATGAGCGGCGGCTTTTGGAAACGCGCAAACTGGAATCCCTGCTTGGGTTTCCCGTCGAGGAAGGAACCTATGAACCGGCGATCATGAGCGTCAGCCCGTGGAAAGACTCCCGGCTGATGAACCGGATCGGCAGCCGCCTGGCCCGGAAATACGGCCTCCGTTTTCTCGAGGCCGATTTCAAGAAAAAAGACGGCTTCCGGAAAAGCGTCGCGATCAGCCGACGGTTGGGCCTATACCGCCAAAATTACTGCGGCTGCCGTTTCAGCCAACGTCTCCCCGCCGGGCCGGGAATCCATCCCCCCGGAGAACAAGCCCCTTGAAATCTCCGGCCGGCCTGTCTTCCGCCGCTCTCCGGCTCGACGTTTTCGGCGTCGTCCAGGGCGTCGGATTCCGGCCGTTCGTCGTCCGGCTGGCCCGCCGGTTCCGTTTGACGGGTTGGGTGAAAAATGACGGCCGCGGCGTTCAGATTCATGTCGAGGGCGGCACCCGGGGCGACCGCGAACGATTCGCCGGGGCGATCGAGACCGACCGGCCGCCCTTGGCCCGTATCGAGCGCGTCACGAGCCGGACCGTTCCGGTCCGGGGATACCGTGATTTCAAGGTCCGGGCTTCCGGCCGAAGCGGGAACTTCGTTTTCATCTCCCCCGATATTTCCGTCTGTCCGGCCTGCCGGGATGAAATCCGGGATCCGGGAAACCGGCGCTTCGGCTATCCCTTCACGAACTGCACCGATTGCGGGCCGCGATATACGATCGTCCGAGATCTTCCGTACGACCGTCCGCAAACGACGATGGCGGATTTTCCCCTCTGTCCGGATTGCCGGCGCGAATATCACGACCCGCTCGATCGCCGCTATCACGCCCAACCGATCGCCTGCCCCGTCTGCGGGCCTTCCGTTGCGTTGCGAAACGCCCGGACGGGAAAAACCGTCCCCGGCGGGATCGAAAAAGCCGCCGACCTCGTCCGCCGCGGAAAGATCCTCGCGGTCAAGGGACTCGGGGGGTTCCACTTGGTTTGCGATCCGGCCGACGCCGGGGCCGTCGCCCGGCTCCGCCGGGTCAAGAAACGGGCGGTCAAACCCCTGGCCCTGATGGTCCGGGACATTTCCGTAGCCCGCCGGATCGCTCGGATTTCCCCGCCCGAAGCGGCCGCGCTCGAGTCGGACCGGCGCCCGATCGTCCTCGTTCAAAAACGGGTCGAACTCCCCGGCGTCGCCCCCGGTTTGAACGAAGTCGGGATCATGCTGCCCTACACGCCCCTTCACGTACTCCTGCTCGACCGGATCAAAATGATCGTCGCCACGAGTTCCAACCCGAAGGACGCGCCCATCATCAAGGACGAATCCGAGGGATTTTCGGGTTTATGCGATTACATCCTGACCCACAATCGTCCGATCCACATGAGGGCGGACGATTCGGTCGTTAGGATCATCCGGGAAGCCCCGGTTTTCCTCCGCCGGGCACGCGGGTACGTGCCGTACCCTCAACCCGTTCCCCGGGGGTTCGCCGGGGCCCGGCCGATTCTCGCCCTGGGAGCGGAACTCAAGAACACCGTCTCGGTATTTAAAAACGGGTACGTCGTCACGAGCCAGTTTTTGGGCGACCTGGACGAATATCGCAACCGGATGTATTTCGAGGAAACCCTCGCCCACTTGACCGGCCTGTTCCGGGTCAAACCCGCCTGTGTCGTATCCGACCTTCATCCCGATTTTCACACGACCCGGATCGCCGAACGGATGGGCCTACCTCATTTCCGCGTCCAACACCATCACGCCCATGTCCTTGCGGTCCTTCTCGAACACGGCCTGGAACCCGGAACCCGGGTTTTGGGAATAGTCTGGGACGGTTACGGCTACGGCCTGAACGGCGAAGCCTGGGGCGGGGAATTTCTTATCGCCGGATACGACGGTTTCAACCGGTTTGCCCGGTTTGAGCCCAAGCCCCTGCCCGGCGGAGATTTGGCCGCCAGGGAACCCTGGCGCATGGCTCTTTCCTATCTCTGGTCCCCCGGTCTGAAAGCGATCCCTGCTATTCCCGGGCTTCGTCCGGTCGATCCGGCGCGGCGCCGAGCCGTTTGGGAAATGATCGCCTCGGAAACGCATTCGCCCCTCGCCTCAAGTTGCGGCCGTCTTTTTGACGCCGTTTCCGCCCTGACCGGTCTTGCCCCGCTACGGAACGAGTACGAGGCCGAAGCGGCCGTCCGGCTCGAAGCGGCGGCGGCGCCGGGTCGGACGCGGCCGTACGCGTTCATGCTCCATGACGGGAACCCGAAAACGCTGTCCTTTGACGCGACCATCCGGGAAATCATTTCCGATATCAAACGCGGAGTTTCTCCCGCGATCGTATCCGCCCGTTTCCATGAAACCCTGGCCTCGGCCGCCGTCGAAACGGCCGAAAAAGCCCGGCGGGAGCTCGGGATCCGAACGATCGTCCTCGGGGGTGGGGTTTTTTGCAATCGCCGGCTTCTCGGCCGGGTGGAAGACCTGCTTACGAAGTCCGGATTTTCAGTTCTCCGGCCGCGGCAATACTCTCCCAACGACGAATCGATTTCCGTCGGACAAGTCGCCTTCGCCCTGGCCCGGCTCAGTCCCTCAGGTTGAACCCCAAGCCGGTGTCCTGAGAATCGACGGAGTCGCTCGACTTCTCCTCCCGGACGGCCGGGGAACGACCGACGTTCAGTTTCAATCCGCCGGTTATGGAAAAAACGAAGTTGAGGATGACCGCCGAAAGAAACGAGGCCGCGCCCAGAAAGACAAATCCCATCACTCCGCCCAGGAGACCGAGGAAGACCGCGCCAAGAAGTTTTCCCTGTTGTTCAACCAGGCCGGACGGAAGAAAGGTCAAGCTTTCAGAAAGAATTCCGGTGGCCCCGGCGAACGCGCCCAGGAGAATGCCCAGCAAAGCGCCGAGCAATCCCCCGGCAAGAAGGGCCGATAGCGGACGGACTCCTCTCACGATGAGAAGGTCGTCCTCCGGCTCCTCCTTCATCATCTTGATCGCTTTGACGGACGGCAGCGGTTCCGGTTCCTGTTTGCACCTGGGGCAGGTCTGAAACGGTTTTTGAAGCGGGCCGCCGCAAGTTTGGCAAACCGTCGGCTCTTCGCCTTTGATCCCGCCGCAACGGGCGCAGACTTCGGCCTCGAGTTTGTTCTCAAAACCGCAAAAAACGCAGATCATCTTCTCTTTTTGGCTCGGCGGCTCGCCCTGGAGCCAGTCTTTTCCGTCAAAGTAATACCACTTACCGGTTTGAACGCCGATCGTCCAGAAACGACCCTGGTCGTCCTTGAGACGCAGTTTTTTGATCTCGTCGATAAAGCCTTGACGGGAGATTTCCCCGGCCTGAAAACGCTTTTTCAGCTCTTCAAAAGACTCTTGAACGCTTTGAAACGTCATCTCCATTTTCGCCTCGCTTCCTTCAGCGCCTGAGTCCCGCAAATCGTTGATTTCCACTAGTTTATAAGTTGTTCATAATAAACAATTTATGGCTTATGACGAAAACTTGTGCAAACGGTCGTAACTCTTTCTATTCTCCGTTCTTGAGTCTCTATCGGTCCGGTCTTTTTCACACTTTTTCCACATAATTTGTGAATAACTTCGGCTCCGCTTAAGGCCATATCGATCTCACCGCCTGGACGATATTATAACCCCGAATAGGGGCGGGAATGAAGGACAAGATGAAGATAAAAAGAATCACGACGGCGACGATCGTCCGCATTTTCCCCAGCGGTTCGTTCTCATCGAAGACGCGGGGGTGCCGCAGGCCCATGATCAGCAGAAGGAAAAACCAGATCAACCAGCCGATCCAAAATAAAAGCCCGAAGACGACGAGAAGCCCCATGACGATTTTCGAAATCAGCCGATTCCTCGAGCCGAAAACCGCATAAGAGATATGCCCTCCGTCAAGCTGTCCCAGGGGAAGGAGGTTGAGGGCCGTGACCAACACTCCGACCCAGCCGGCGAAGGCGATCGGATGAAGGATGATGTCCATCCCCGGCCCCGCGCCTTTCAAAAATAGATGCCCTCCGAGACTGAGCAGCAGCGGTTCGCCGAAGACGATCGCCTCCTCGTGAGGAATGGCCGGGACGATTTTCGACATCGCCAGGCCGGCGAACAACGCCGGAACGGCCAGGACAAACCCGGCCAGCGGCCCGGCCGCCCCGATATCGAACAGCCGGCGTTTCAAGTTGATCGGAGAACGGATCTTAATGAACGCTCCCAGCGTTCCGATCAGGGTCGGGGCGGGGATGAAAAAGGGCAGGGTCGCCGAGAGGCCGTACCGGCGGCACGTGAGATAATGCCCGAGCTCATGGGCCAGAAGGATGGCCATCAGGACGATCGCGTAGACCACGCTCAAGAAGATCAGCCGGGAATCCTGAAAAAAGCCCGCTTCCGGCCGAAAATTCGGGTCGGCGGCGAACTGTTCAGCGTAAAGATAGTTCAGCCCCCAGGACGTTCCCACGAGGAAAGCCGAGCCGAGCGTCAGGACGAACAGGACGACGTTGATCCACGGCCGGTCCTTGGCGAAAAAAGAAACACGTCTCCGGACCGGCGGCGGCGGAGCGACCGGCGGAGAATCAGGGAGGGCCGTTTCGGACGGAAGACTCATGGGCTTCTGAAAAAAAATAGGAGTGAGAACCCCACTCCTGTATCAAATGATGGGCGACCGGCAATCAGCCGTGAAGTTTCTTGAACTTGGCCTCGAGGGCTTCCTTGGATTCCTGATGACCGGGATCGGTCACGCAGGCGTTGACCGGGCAAACGGCCGCGCATTGGGATTCGGTATGGCTGCCGACGCACTCGGTGCACTTTTCGGGATCGATGATGTAGATCGTGTCGCCGGTCGAAATGGCCTGGTTGGGGCACTCGGGCTCGCAAGCCCCGCAATTAATGCATTCCTCGGTGATCTTATAAGCCATCGGGATTCCTCCTCAATAATATGGGATATGGATTATAGCCCATTCGAGCGATATTTCAAGGCCGTTTCCGGGCGCCTTCCAACTTATTGACCTTGAGGGACGCGTCATAACCGAAATAGCTTTGGGGGTATTCCGCCTGGACCTTCTTATACAGGGCCAGAGCTTCCGCCGTTTTTCCCTTTTTTTCCAGGGCTTCCGCTTGACGGAAAAGGACCGCGTCCAGGACATAATCCTTGGGCTTTTCCTCGACGATCTTGTTGAGGATCGCCAGCGCGCCATCCGGATCGCCCTTGAGGAGGGTGATTTCGGCCTCGAGATTCTTCGCCTGATAATAATAGAAATCCCGGGGAGAGTCCTTGATCGAGGACAAGGCGGTTTGGGCCTTGTCGGTTTGGCCTTGTTCCAGCCAATACGTCGCCAGGCCGAGCGAGGCGACGCGGCCGAACGTCCCCTTCCCGGTCAGCGCTTCGAGTTTGGCGACGTTTTCCGGAACCTTGGGCAGATCGGCCCGCAACGCCAGGATCTCGCCGAGCGTCCGGCTTTGGCTCTTGGCCTGTTGGGCCCGGATAACCTGGAAACCCGCGAAAACGACGCCCAGACCGACGACCAAGAGCCCGGCCATGACGAGCTGCGTGCGCCATTTCTGGAAAAACACGACGACCCCGTGCATGCCGTGGATGAATTCGTCCTCTTTCAGGTGATGCCGTTCTTTCCCTTTCATGAAAAAGATTCCTTTCCTCGAATCGCGATCGAAAAAGAGTCCATTTTTTACCACATCGGGCCGAAAAAGCCAAGCCGGAGGCGGGACCGGCCCCGAATCTCTAACGTTTCTTTCCGGGCGTTTTAGCGTCGGAGGCCGGAAACAGGCGCCCGGTTAAAGCGGCGAGCTTGGCCGCATAGTCGTCCAAACTTTTCAGATCCCGATCGACGGGAGCATGGACGGCGGCCGGACCGTAGTGGTCGCCCTTATGATCCCCCTGGACGATCATCCCGTGAATCAACAGGGACTTGAGGATGTCCAACACCGCGGTCTCCTTCCCGCCGGACGGGTTTCCTGAGGAAACGAAGGCGCCGCCGACCTTACCCTTGAGTTTTCCGTGAAATTTGACGCTTTCGTCCAGCAGCTTCTTGACCGGCCAGGCCATGGTCCCGTAATAAACCGGGGACCCGACGAGGATGAGATCATACGAAAGGAGGTCGGAAGGGGCAGTTTCCTCGACTTTTTTCAGATCGGTCGGGAGGCCGGAATCTTTCAGGGCGCCGGCGACCCGGACGGCCATCTTCTTCGTGTTTCCCGTGCGGGAATAATAAACGACCAGCGCTTTGGGCATGGACGCCTCCGAAGGCTGTATGATAGCATGAAATCCGTTCCTCTATTCCAAGAGAAGTGAAGGGACCATGAGAGTCATCCTTACGTTTCTGGGAATCCTCGGCATCCTCCTTCCGTGTCCCGGGCAAGTCTACAGGGACCCGAAGGCCCCGGTGGAGGACCGGGTAAAGGATTTACTCGGCCGCATGACGCCGGAGGAAAAATTCCGCCAGCTGTTCATGGTCCCCGGTTCGCTCGATCTCGGGGCGGAAAACCTGAAATCCGGGATCTTCGGTCTTCAGGTCGGGGTCGCGGGGACGGAACCGGCGATCGAGACCGCCCGCAGGGTCAACGAGATCCAGCGGTTCTTCAAGGAACAAAGCCGGCTGGGAATTCCGATCATCCCCTTTGAAGAGGCGTTGCACGGGTTGGTCCAACCCGGCGCCACGGCTTTTCCCCAGGCGATCGCCCTGGCCGCGACGTTCGATTCGGCCTTGATGGGCCGGGTGGCGGCGGCCATCGCCCGGGAGACGAAAACGCGCGGCATCCGGCAGGTCCTCTCCCCCGTCGTCAATATCGCCGACGACGTCCGTTGGGGACGGACCGAGGAAACCTACGGCGAAGACCCGTATCTTTCGGCGGAAATGGGAGCGGCCTTCGTTTCGGAATTCGAGAAAGCGGGCGTGATCACGACCCCGAAACATCTGCTGGCCAACGTCGGCGCGGGCGGTCGGGACAGCTATCCGATCCATTGGAACGAGCGCCTGCTTCGGGAATTGTACCTTCCCCCCTTCGAGGCCTGCCTGCTGCGCGGCGGTTCTCGCTCGGTGATGACTTCCTATAATTCGCTCGACGGGAGATCGGCTTCGGCCCAGGAATGGCTGCTCAACCGGCTCCTCAAAACCGAATGGGGCTTCAAGGGATTCGTTATCTCGGATGCCGCCGCCGTCGGCGGGGCGAATGTCCTTCATTTTACGGCTGGGAACTGCGCCGAAGCCGCGGTCCGGGCGATCGCCGCGGGCCTGGACGTGATTTTCCAGACACAACTCGATCAGGAAAAGCTCTTTTCGCCGCCTTTTTATGACGGGAGGATCGACGCCGCTACGATCGACCGGGCGGTCACCCGGGTACTGCGGAAGAAGTTCGAATTGGGATTGTTCGACGATCCCTTTGTCGATCCCGGAGAAGCCGAACGTTGGAACGGCCACCCGTCCCACCGCGCCCTGGCGCTTCGCGCCGCCCGGGAATCGATCGTCCTGCTGAAGAACGAAGGCCGGGTTCTTCCGCTCCGGCGCGGCCTCAAATCCATCGCCGTTCTCGGCCCGGACGCGGCCGAAGCGCGGCTGGGCGGATACAGCGGGCTCGGGAACGATAAAATCAGCATCCTCGACGGCATCCGGAACAAAATCGGCAAAACGGCCGAGGTTCGTTACGGCAAGGGCTGTGACCGGGAAGACGTTAAATACGTCCCCATTCCGCCCGAGGCCTTATCCTGCGTGGTCGACGGCCGGCGCGAAAGCGGCCTCCGGGGCGAATATTTCGACAATGTGACGTTGAGCGGGCCTCCCGTCCTGATCCGGATCGATCCGCAAATCAAGTTTCAATGGACGCTCGTTTCCCCCGATCCCGAAAAAATTCCGGCCGATTTTTATTCCGTCCGCTGGACGGGCCGGGTGAAGGCGCCCGTTTCGGGAAAATTCAACATCGGGATAGACGGCAACGACGGCTACCGGTTGTTCCTCGACGGCCGGATCCTGATCGACAATCCGATCAAACGCTCCCATCGAACCCTGACTTCCGGCGTCGAACTCGAAGAAGGACACGTCTACGACCTTCGCCTTGAATATTTTGAACCCGAGGGCAATTCGTTTTTCACCCTGGTTTGGGATGTCGGGGTGCCCCGGGACGGCGACCGGGCCATGGACGAAGCCGTCCGGGCGGCGGCCCAAAGCGAAGCGGCCGTCATCGTGGCCGGCTTGGAAGAAGGCGAGTTCCGCGACCGGGCTTATTTGGGTCTCCCCGGACGCCAGGAGGAATTGATCCGGAAGGTCGCGGCGACGGGCCGACCCACGATCGTCGTCCTCGTCGGCGGAAGCGCGGTCACGATGAACGCCTGGATCGATGTCGTTCCGGGCATTCTCGACGCCTGGTACCCGGGCGAAGCCGGGGGAACGGCCGTGGCCGATGTGTTGTTTGGGAATTACAATCCGGCGGGACGGCTGCCGGTGACTTTTCCCGTCTTCGAGGGGCAATTGCCGCTCGTCTATAATCATAAGCCCACCGGCCGCGGCGACGATTACGTTAATTTAACCGGCCGGCCTCTCTTTCCCTTCGGGTACGGGCTGAGCTACACGGATTTCGCCTACGGCGCTTTGGCCGTCGAAAAGAAAAAAATTTCCGCCGGGGAGACGACGGCCGTAACTTTTCGGGTCACCAACGCCGGCGATACCGTCGGCGAGGAAGTCGTCCAACTTTATATCCGCGATGAGCTGGCTTCGGTCGCCCGGCCGGTCAAGGAATTAAAAGGATTCCGGAGGATCTTTCTCCGCCCCGGGGAAACGAAGGACATCCGATTCGAAATCCGTCCCGAGATGCTGTCGATGCTCGACCTCAATCTAAAAAAGACAATCGAGCCCGGTAACTTCCGGTTGATGATCGGCGCCTCGAGCGCGGATATTCGGCTCAGGGGGATCCTCACGGTGAGGTAAATCGGCGGCCGCCGCCGCCCGTCCCCTTTTATCCGGAAAGATTATAGTTGATCCGCGTTGAAGGTATCACCCTGGTTGATGTCGCCGGTCTTGAATCCCTTGACGAACCACCGGACGCGCTGTTCCGAAGTGCCGTGGGTGAACGCGTCGGGGACAATGTACCCCTGGGTCTGTTTCATGATCCGGTCGTCGCCGACGGCGCCTGCCGCGTTGATTCCCTCCTCGATGTCCCCTTCCTCGAGAATATTCGCCATCCGCTGGGCGTGATTAGCCCAGACGCCGGCCAGGAAATCGGCCTGGAGTTCCAACCGGACCATGAGCCGGTTGAAATCCACCTCATCCATCTGGCCCTGTTTTGCCATCACCTGCTCGGTGATCCCGAGCTGGTTCTGAACGTGATGGCCGACTTCGTGGGCGATGACATAAGCCAGGGCAAAATCGCCGGGGGCGCCGAGTTTGCGCTGCATCTCCTCGAAGAACCCGAGGTCGAGATAAACCTTTTCGTCGCCGGGACAGTAAAACGGCCCCGATGCCGCTCCGGCAAATCCGCAGGCCGACGACGTCTGATCGGTGAACAGGACGAGTTTCGGCTCACGGTAGGTGTGTCCGGCCTGCTGAAAGATCTGGTTCCAGACATCTTCGGTCTCGGCCAGAATGACCGAGACGAAATCACCCATTTGCTTGTCTTTTTCGCTGAGCGGTTGGTTCACTCCCGAAGTCGATTCCATCCTGGTCGGCTGCAGAATCTGCGTCACCTCGTCGGGATTTCCGCCGAGAAGGGCAAAGAGGACGGCGATGAGGATTCCGCCGATGCCCCCGCCGATGGCCACTTGCTTTCCGCTGATACCCCGCCGGTCTTCCAGGTTATCGCTTGTCCGTCGGCCTTGCCATCTCATGCTCTTATTCCTTTCCGTGATTTTATGAACCCGAATAGGCGTTGAATAAAAATCCGCGTATTATTTGCCTTATATCCTGGTGCGCCTGGCCCGGCTCGAACGGGCGACCTAGGGATTAGGAATCCCTTGCTCTATCCATACTGAGCTACAGGCGCACTCGCGAAGAGGACCTTTTCATCTTAGCCCAAGTGCGCCGGAATTTCCACTTCCGGCGTTCGTTCGGCGGATGTTTGAGTCCGAGCGCGCTTCTTATCCCAACAATCCGTGAATGAACCGTTTTAAATAGGCGAGGACGGTATGTCGGTTGGCGCTGTCCTCGACCTGCTGGGCCGAGAGTTCCTTGATCTTGAGCAGGAATTCCTTGTTTTGGGCGTTCCGGGCGCTCACGATGTCGGCAATCGCTTCCGCCGGTTCGGGATTCCGGACAAGCAACGACCGGAAATCCTCGACCGCAATTTCCAGAAGCTCGGATTCCTCGGCGATGACCCCGGTCGCCGTTCGGGGCATGCCCGTGAACAGCGACATTTCGCCGAATAGGCCGCCCGGGCCGGCTTCGAAGTCCTTGGCGAACCGCTTGCCGTTTTCCTCGTAGACGATCTCGCCCTTGATCCGACCGCGGGCCACCACGAAACAGCTCGAACCCTTGTCGCCCTGGCGGAAGAGGACTTCGCCTTTCGTGAACGCCGAGCGGCGGATCCGGCCGGCCATCGCCCGGAGTTCGGATTCCGGGACCATCAGCTCCCCGGTTTTCTCTCCGTCTTGATATCGGAGGAAGGTCGAGCCCAGAAGGACCTCGGCCGTCCGGTCGTCCTCCGATTCTTTTTTCGTCCGCAGCCCGGGACCCGGTTTCTTGTCTTCAGCGGGCGCTTCCGTTACCATCCCGCCGATCCGGCCGCCTCCCCCGGCGCCGCCGGCCGTTTGAATCGCCTCCTTCATCTCCCCCAGCCGGTCCGTCCAGGAAACCGCGACTTCGAAGCCGCGGCGCCGCATCTTGTACCAGACCAGACGGCCGACGTCGGTGATGATCGTTGGCTTCTGGCCGAAGTCCTCAACCCAGAATTTGAGGGTGTAGGAGATCCCCGTCTCGTCGTAACTCGCCAGATAAGCTTTGGGCTTGGGTTCGGTGACGACGAAAGAGCATTCGCGCGCGGCTTCCAGCATCGCCGCCAGCACCTCGGCGGCCGGGGCGACCGCGCTGACCACGTTGTTCGGGAGGATGACGATGTTCGAAGACCGGTCGAGGATGCGCGTTTCCCTCCAGTTTGTGTCCATGACGACGCCCTCGTAGGTACCGAGGCTGATCCAATCGCCCTGTTTGAAGGCATGGGTGAAATGAAGCGACATCCCGGCCAGAATGTTCCCGAGAACGCCCTGGAGAGCCAGCCCGATGACCGCCGTTAAAATCGCCGACCCGGCCAGGAGGTTGGATATGTCCATCGCGAGCATGTTCTTCAGGATCGCGAACAGGGCCACGAGGAGAACGATCCCGAGGACCAGGCCCCGAAGCACGTTCGGCAAGGGATAGGCTTTGTGCCGGTCGGTGTACCAGGCCAGGATCGCCCCGTCGACGAGGCGGATGACGAGGACGATGACGAAAAAAAACGTCGCCGCGTTCAAGTACGATTCCATGGCCGGGGAAAGGCTGAGAATCGCTTGGGCGGCCCACAACGTCCCCAGCGAGACGAGGGGAAAAGCCAGCCGGGAGATTAAAATCAACCGTCCCTTTTTTTTAGTCCCGGAAACGCGGTTGAACGCGGACCGGGCCAGCACCGAGAGGACGACAATGACGACCAGGACGCCGCAGGCAACGGCCAGGTCCTGGTAGACGGAAACGGGAACGGATGCGACGTTGGTCATAGCCTTATTTCTCCAGGCGCAGAATCAGCCCCTCGCGGGCGAAAACGGAACGGGGAAACACTTTGCGGGCGGCGGCCTCGAGTCGTTTGATCTTCGCATCCGAGTGATCGGGATTCAGATGGGACAGGATCAGTTTTCCCGCGCCGGCCGCCCGGGCGAGCTCGACCCCGGCGGGCCAGGTGCTGTGCCCCCACCCTTTTTTCCCGGCCGCGTATTCGGCCGGCGTGTAGGACGCGTCATAGATCAGAACGTCGGCCCCGAGAGCGAACGCGGCCAGGCGGGCGTCGACGCCTTCCGCATAGTGTTCCGTATCGGTGGCGAAGACAACGGACCGGCCGTTTTCCTCGATCCGGTAAGCGCCGCACCCCTGCGGGTGGTTGAGGGGGCACGTCGAGACCAAAACGCCGCCGATATCGACCGGCCGCGGGCCGACGCGGCGATATTCTTTCCGGGACGACGAGGACTCGAACTCCACGGGAAAATACGGCCCGGTCATGAACGCCTTGAGACGCCAGCGGAGGGAGTCGGACGTCCCGTTCGAATAGAACCGGAGGTCCGCGTCTTTTCGATAAAGCGTTTGGAAAAACGGCAGGCCGCTGACATGATCGAAGTGAAAGTGGGTCAATAAAATATGTAAGGGGCGGAATGTCGTGCAAGTTCCGCCGGAAAGGGCGTGTTCCAGGGGGAGTAATCCCGTCCCGGCATCGACGACGAGGTTCTCCCCGGCGGCGGTCCGAACCAGAGCGCTGGGTGTGTGGCCGCCGTAGATCGTGCCCCGGCGGGGGGCGATCGGGGATGTTCCCCGGATTCCGAAAAACTCAATACGCATCGCTGTCTGCCCTTCCCTTCATTTGGTTTGGAGGTTGAAAACGAAATCCCAATCGTCCGGCGGCGGCGCCTCGGTCAGTGTCCGGCACCGGTCCCGGTACAGCGCGGCGACCGGATCGTCCCCGATCCCGGACAAAACGGCCCCGGCCTCGCCGAACGCCCGCTCCCGGAAGAGGGCCAGGCCGCGGCGGAAAAGCTCGAGGCGGCGGACCGTCGATTCCGGGACCGATCCCCGTTCTCCGACCAACTCGTAGATCCGGACGGGCTTCGTTTTACCGACGACCCGGATTATGTCCACCTCCCGGGAGACAAGCGCGTCTCCCGCTTTTTCCACCGTCGCCTCGCCCGCCAGGAGATGGACGCCGTATTGTTTCCCGGCGCTTTCCAGCCGGGCGGCCAGGTTGATCGTGTCCCCGATGGCCGTGTAATCGAACCGCCGCGAAGAGCCCATGTTGCCGACAATGGCCGGCCCGGTATTGAGGCCGATCCGCATCCGAAGCCGCCGGCCGAATTTTTTCTCCAGGTCCGGGGCCATCGCGGCCAGGCAGGCCTGACAGGCCAAGGCTGTCCGGCCGGCCCGGAGAGCGTGGTCCGGGTCGTCCAACGGGGCGTTCCAAAAAGCGATGATCGCGTCTCCTTCGTACTTGTCGAGCGTCCCGCCCGAGTCAAGAATCAAATCGGTCATCTCGGTCAAATAAGCGTTGAGAAGGGAGACCAGGTCGGCCGGTCCCAGGGCTTCCGAGATCGAGGTGAACCCGGCCACGTCGGAAAAAAACGATGTGATTTCCCGTTGTTCGCCGCCGAGACGGAGCCGGCCGGGATCTTCCAAAATCCGTTCGATGACGGCCGGGCTCAAATAATGATGAAAGACACCCTTGAGAAAGCGCCGCTCTCGTCCTTCGACGCCGTAATTCATGACGGCCGCGCCGATCAAACTTAAAAGAACGGCTGAGACCGGGGCGACGAAATCGAGCCAGTACCCGGCCCTGAAGGCGCCCGCCGCGCCGAACACGGGCAGGATAAGAAAACCGGCAAACGCCGCCGCCTGGGCCGCCGTCTTCCGGAGAAGGGAGAGCGCCAGCCCGGCGGCCAGGGCGAGGATTCCGATATAAATCCAGGTCGCCGGCCGTCCCGGAAAACGGAATCCCTTTCCGTTCAGAATCGTGTCCAGGGCGGCCGCCTGGATCTCGACGCCCGGGACGACTCCGGAAAGCGGGCTGGCCTTGATGTCGAAGAGGCCCACGGCGCTCAGGCCGACCAGGACCGTTTTCCCGGCGAATTCCTGCGGAGGCACTTGGGGGTTTTTGCCTTCCAAGGATTGAGCGTAAGAATTGATGACGGCCGCCGCGGGATAGGCGCGGTACGTTCCGGCCGGTCCGAAAAAGCGGATAACCAGCCGGCCTTCGTCGTCGACCGGAATCGGCCGGGAATCGAGGCCCGGCCTGGTAGCGGAAGCCAGCGCCCAGGGAACCGAAGGAACGGTAAAAGTCTCGTCCGGGACGTCTGCACCCGCCTCGCTTTTTCCGCGGAAGGAGAAAAAGAGAGGGATGCGGCGATAAATCGTATCCCCGTCGGGGTTGACCCGAACATTGGCCGCTCCCCTGGCCGCGCCCAGGATCTCCGGGATGGGAAGAGTGAATGACCGGAATACCTCGCCGGCCCGCTTGGAAACGCGAGCCGGGCCGGATGTTCCCGCCGCTTTCGTCCGGAATAGAGCCCATCCGGCCGGATCGACGCCCGGCCCGCTACCGGGCGCTTCCGCGCTGAGAAACACGGGGACGAAAACATTTCCCGTTTCCGCGAGCGCGGCCGCAAACGCCTGATCGTCCTCGACTCCGAAACGGGAGCCCTCGGTCATGGTGATGTCGAAAAAACAGGCCGTCGCGCCGCCCGCCGCTAGATGGCGGACGATCGTCCCGTAAAGTTCCCGCGGCCACGGCCAGGTGATCCCCTGGTTGCCGTAAAAATCGAGGCTGTATTGATCGACGAGAATCAGGACGATATCCTTGGACGCCTTGGCCGGGTCGGCGAACGCGCTCATCCGGGAGTCCCACGATTTCCATTCGAGGCGGCGGAAGGCATGAACCGCGTCCAGGCCGAGGACGATAAGAAGGGCCGCTGCGCCGACGGCCAATCCCCTCGCCCCTCGTTTCTTTAACATGAAAAACACGCCGGCCGGAAATCATCCTCCCGGCCGGACACCGACTTCGTCAAGCCGCGATTCACCGGACCGAAGCGACGGCGGCCTTGAACCGCTGCGTCCGGATAGCGGCGATGGACGGAACCGGTCTCAAGCGGATGATTTCGGAATCCACCCGGTCGATTCTCTGTTCCGGCGACGGATGGGTTTTGAACCAGCCCTTGCCGGAAGCGGTCGTTTTGTCGCCGACCATCGTCGCGAGAAAGCGGGTGATCCCGGCCGGATCGTAGCCGGTGCGGCAGCCGGTCAGGACCGCCGATTCGTCCGCTTCGTATTCGAACTTACGGTCGTAACCGCGTTCGATCAGCGTTCCGACGACGTCGCTCAGGACGCCCTCGAAAGCGGCCGTAATCTGGGACAGCTGGGCCGGGCCGTACGTTTTAATCGCTTCGATTCCGATGGACGTGAACGCCCCGGTCAGATTGGCCTTCCTGATGGACTGAAGTCCGTGCTTGGCCGCCACGTGCCCGACTTCATGGGCGAGAATCAGGGCCAGCGATTCCTCGTCGGGACAACGCTTCAACAATCCCTTGGTGATGAAAATCATCCCGCCGGGAGCGGCCAGGGCGTTGACTTCGTCCGTGTTGAGGACCTGGAAGTGCCAGCCGGCGTAAATTTCAGGACGGTCCGAAAATAGGGCGACGGCGTTTCCGACCTTGGCGACGTACTGATTGAGGGCAGCGTTGTCCAAGGCCGGATAACGCCCGAGGATGAGGGCCGCGACCGACCGGCCGATGTAATACTCCTCCTCCTCGGTGAAATCGCCGAACGCGGACCGGAGTTTGCCATAGGCTTTCACGACCTTGTCGCCCTTATCGATGGCGTCTCCGGCCTTTCCCATGATCTCAGCTCCCTTGTCGATGATGCTGCAGCCGCCGAACGCCAGGATGACGGCCAGGAGAAAACCGAACGCGGAGCGGGCGCGGGCGTTCATCGGCCGCCTCCCTGTCCGCCGAGCTTTCCCTGGTCCAGGAATTCCTTTACCTGCGACATATAAATTTTAACCAGGAGCATCCGGTCCACGGCGGGGAAATTCGCCTCGGCGTGGCCCGCCCGATAATTATCCTCAACCTGCTTGCTGAATCCTTTGCCGGCCAGGGCCGCTTCCGAGGCCGTGGCCTGTGTCTTGGTCCCGCCGGCCGAAGCCATCAGGGCATAGCGGGGAACTTCCACCGCACTCCTGTGGACCCAGCCGTTCAGTCCGGTCGCGGTTTTCACTTGAAGCCAGGCGCCGGACTCGCCGACTTGCGTCAGCGAATCGCCGGCCTTGAGATTAGCGACGACCGGGGCGAAAAATTGGGGTTGCGTGCGGAGCTGGGTCGTCTGGATCTTGACGACCAAGGCGTCGGCGGCAGCCGCCAAACAGATGACGGCCAGGACGCACGCCGCCAGGGCTGAGCTTTTCGGAATTTTCATGGGGACCTCCTTGCCTGCGCATTCATCTTAGAAAAGGCGTCATTTTATGTCAAACGCCGCCCCGCCGGCGGAACCGGAGCCGTCCAGGGCGGCGAGCAACTTTTCCTTGATCCGGCTGTTTCGCTGGACGGGCTTGTCGTTCTTAATGGCGATATAGAGCGCCTTGTACGAGCCGACGACGACGCTCAGCTTTTTAGCCCGGGTCAGGGCAGTATAGAAAAGGTTCCGCTGGAGCATGATGAAATGCTGGGTCAGGAGCGGCAGGACAACGGCCTCGTATTCGCTCCCCTGAGATTTGTGGACTGAAACGGCGTAGGCGAGGACCAGGTCGTTGAGTTCGTCGCGGTCGTAAAATACCGTCCGGTCGTCGAACTGCACGACCAGGCCGTACCGGGACGGGTCGACGTGAAGGACGGTCCCGACATCGCCGTTGAAAACGTCCTTTTCGTAGTTGTTCCGGACCTGCATGACCTTGTCCCGGACCCGGATTTCGCGCGACCCGAGACGCAGCGCCTCCCCGGATTTGTTGAGACGCGCCTGCATCTCGGTATTGAGTCGCTCCACACCGACGAATCCCTTGTACATCGGGCTGATCACTTGAATCTGGGGCGAAAGCGGGCTGAGATGAAACCGCTGCGGGATCCGGTATCCGCAAAGCTGCATGATCGTCGAAAAAACCTTGGCCTCTTCCTCCGCCCGGATGAAATAGAAATCGGACTCCGTGTCGCCCTTTTTCGGATGGACGATCGAAAGCCCCTGGTTGATCCGGTGGGCGTTGGCGACGATCAGGCTGTCTTTTTCCTGGCGGAAAACCTCGTCAAGGCGGACCACGGACACGCGGCCGCATTCGATCAGATCGCGAAGCAGGGTGCCCGGTCCGAGGGCGGGCAACTGGTCCTTGTCGCCGACGAAAATGAGGCGCATGGACGCCGGGATCGCCCGGACCAAACCATGCATGAGGGCCAGATCGACCATCGAAAATTCGTCGATGATGATCGCGTCTCCCTGGAGCGGACGGCCGGGGTCGCGGCGGAAACGGCCCGTTTTCGGGTTGAACTCGAGGGTCCGGTGGATGGTCCTGGCTTCCCGGCCGGTCGCCTCCGAGAGCCGCTTGGCCGCCCGGCCGGTCGGAGCGGCCAACAAGACGGTCTTCCCCCATTTATCGAACAGGGCGACGATGGCCCGGACGATCGTCGTTTTTCCGGTTCCGGGACCTCCGGTGATGACCAGGATCTTTCGTTGGACACTCTCCCGCACGGCCCGGCGTTGGAGCTCGGAAAACGCGATTCCGAACGAACGCTCGACGTCGGCGGCGGCGGCGTCGATGTCGAACGGCGGGACGAAGTACGGCGCCCGGGCGAGATCCCGGATCGCCCGGACGACATCCTCCTGGGCGTCGTAGAAATAGGGCCGGTAGACGGCCCGATCCTCCGGCAGGGTTTCGACGACGACCGCCCGTTCCCCGATCAAGACCTCCAGGGCCCGTTCGAATTTGTCCCGGGCCGTCTCGATCTCCTCGCCGCAGGTTTTGGCCAGCGCGCCGGCGAAGGAAAAAACGTGGCCTTGTTCGTTGTCTTTGCCCAACAGATAAAGAATGAAGGCCTTGACCCGCTCGAGGGAAGCCGGATCGAGGCCGAGCTTGAGGGCGATCGCGTCGGAGGTCTTGAATCCGATCCCCCAGATGTCCTGGGCCAGGCGGTAGGGATTCGTCCGGAGGACGTCGTACGCTTTCGGGCCGTAATGGCGGTAGATCTTCGTCGCCAGGTTGGTCGAGACGCCATGGTCCTGGAGAAAGATGATCAGGCCGCGGATGTCCTCGTGTTCCTCCCAGGATCTGCGGATCTCCTCGAATTTCACCTCGCCGATGCCATCGACCTCCCGCATCCGGTCCGGCGTTTTCTCAAGGATATCAAGGGTGTGTTCGCCGAATTTGTCGACGATACGCTTAGCCAGGACCGGGCCGACGCCCTTGATCAACCCGCAGGCAAGGAACTTTTCGATTCCGGCCCGGCCGGCCGGAAGGCAAGGCGCGAACGTTTCGGCCTTGAATTGACGGCCGAATTTCCGATTCAGTTCCCATTTCCCGGTCACCTTGAGACGCTCGCCGGCCGAAAGAGGCGGAAAGTCGCCGACGACGGTGACGACTTCGCCGCCTTCGGGAGCGAAGCGCAGGACGGAATATCCGTTGTCGGGATTGTAAAAAAGAATATGCTCGATCGTTCCCTCGAGCTTTTCGGACATGCCGACATCTTACAATAAAACCGTCGTCGGGGCCACCGAAGGGCAAGGCGGATGTGCGGACTGGAAGGGACGGATGGGGGGAACTTACGATTCCCTCGAATTCTTGATCGCCGGATCGAGTCGGGGGATATAGACGAGTTCCCGGAAACTGAGCTCGAAGGAAGCCCCTCCCCCTTCCCGCCCCAAGTTCAAATTGCCGTTCAACGTTCGCCAACTCAAAACGCTTAAGAAACCCGGCATGGCGTTCATGGGGGTCAAATCTTATTTACCCGACAGTCTCCCGCATGTCAAGCGAAGGCGGCCCTCGGGGAAACGGAATTCCTGTGAAGGTTGACCGCCCAACGGGGCCCGTGCTAACGTGAGGCCGCGATGCGTTTTCTTCGCCTGTTGGCCAACGGACTGATTTGCGGAATCTATTTTTGTTTCCTGCTCGCGCTTCTGGTCCTGGATCTCAACATCAATCACCAGGCCGGCTTTCTCGACTATCCTCGCCTAGCGTTCTTTCTCTTCCCGACGTACGGGCTCCTGGCGGCCCTCGCCGCGATTCTCACGGCCTCGGTATACCGGTTTTTCGTGACCCGCCCCCCCCACAAAGGATTTCTCTCGCCCCGGTTTCTCACCCTCGGATTTTCCCTCCTCACGCTCGTTTATCTCGTCGTCTTCCGCGAGAATACGATCCATTTCGCCTCGTTCTTTACGCCCGCCGTCCGCCGGACCGTTCAGACGCAGATGGCCGTCCTGTTTATATCGGCCGCGGCCGGGCTGGTGCTGCTCATCCGGTATTTCCATCGGAAACGCTGCACGGCCCTTCTCGGCTCCTATTTAGCCGCGGCCGGTATCGCCTTCATCCTGGCCTGCTTCCTCCGGTCCGGTTATCCGGCCGCGGAGCGCCCGTTCCGCTTGTCCAACTTGGAGGCGAAACAGATCGCCCGAAGAGTTACGATTCTCAACCTCGAGGGATTGAGCTTCGATTTCGTTTTCCCCCTGGCGAACAAGCGGCTCCTCCCCAATTTCACCTACCTGATGGAAAACGGTTCCTGGGGCCATCTCGCGGGATTTACGCCCAGCGATTCCGCTGTTCTGCGGCGCACTTTGAGAACCGGAAAACTTCCCGGGAAACACCGCCGTTTTTCCGACGTCCGTTATAAAATCCCGGGATTTCCCGGACGTCTCGAAGTTGTGCCGCGGTTCATCCTCTTCCGTCAGCTCAAGCGATTCGGTCTCTTGGGAATCGAACCGTTCGACCCGCCCCCCGCCGTCAAGGACATCGAGATGATCTATGGCGAGGAGCAGGCCGTCGTCGTCCGGTCGGAAGAACATAGCGCCCTCCTCGCGGAAACCGCGGAAACCCCGGCGGCGCCGGCGGGCGACAAGCTGTTTCTTTCGCTCTACAAGGATCTTCAAGACGAGACGGCTCCGATCTGCCGGCACCTGCAGTCGGCCTTGACCCGCGACCGGACCGCGGAGGAACGGGCTTTTCAGGCAAAGACGGACGTCCCACCCCAGCTGTTTGTCCTCACTCTGGATGGCTTGGCCGATGTCCAAAGCTATTTTTACAAGTACAGCGTCCCCTCTGAATTCGGAGAGATCCGGCCGGACGAAATCCAGAAGTTCGGAATGGTCATCGATCGCTATTATCAGTACTACGACCAGATCATCAGCAAATACACGGCGGCGATGAAGGACGACGAAATTCTCATCGTCTGTTCCCCCTACGGGGTGGAACCGCTCCCCTTCTGGAAGCGACTGGTGGAATGGGTTTTGGGGAACGCCGACGTTTCGGCCTATCATGAACAGGCCCCCGACGGGGTCGTGTTCTTTTACGGCCAGGGCGTTGCCCACGGGCGGAGCGCCGACGGTTTCCGACTCGCGGACATCGCCCCGACGCTCCTCTACTACGCCGGACTTCCCGTGGCCAAGGACATGGACGGGTTCGCCCGGACGACGATCTTCACCCGGGAATTCAAGGAGAGAAACCCGCTCATCACGATATCCTCCTACGAGGACGTCTCCGTCCGGAAATCGCACTGAGGGAAGAAAAACCCTCTCGGTCGATCGAAGGGGCCACTCCCGGGGTCGTTGCCGGACGGCCTTGGATAAATCATTATGTCCTAACTCCCAAAGGTCGTGTAGGACTGCAAAGCCTGTCCTGACTCCAAAAGGTCGTGTAGGACTGCAAAGCCTGTCCTGACTCCAAAAGGTCGCGGGGGACCGGCAAGGCCGAGAGAGGGAACCTATAAAAAGACTGCCTCCGGAAAATCTCAATGTATCCCTCCTAATAAAGGTCAACGTGTAAGGCTTCCATGGAGGGGAAAGCAGGGCAAGCTGCGCGTTCGAAGATGCGCGGCTGTTGCCCGTTGAGGGGGAACCCAGGAAAGGGTTCCCCCTCAACGGAGTCAGGGAGTCTCAGCGGATGATTTTCAGCATCCGGTTCCAGCGGGCTTTGGGGATGAACTGAACGAGTTTTTTCAGGCGGTCGCGCATGGACGTCTTGAGATAGGCGTCCCGTTCCGCCGCGTACGAAAAATAAATGATCCACGGGCGTCCCTTGACGTAACTCAGCGGGACGAACCCCCAATACCGGGAATCCGAGCTTTGATCGCGGTTGTCGCCCATGGCAAAGAGATTCCCCGGCGGGATGGTCACGGGACCGAAATTGTCCCGGATCGTGTCCTCGTAGTTGTAATACCCGTTTTTCGCGTAGACTTGGGCGTCGCTGTGGACCTTGAAGGGTTCGCTGAGCGGCTGATCGTTGATGTAGACCTGCTTGTTCCGGATCTCGAACTTCTCGCCCGGAAGCCCGATTACCCGTTTGACATAGTCTTTAGACAGCTCGTTCGGATATTTAAAGACGATGATATCGTTGCGCTTGATGTCGCGCCGCGGCAGCAACATCCGATCGAGCGGCGGCGTCCCGTTGTCGTAGACGAATTTATTCACCAGGAGAAAATCTCCGACCAGCAGCGTGGGTTCCATGGACCCCGTGGGAATCTGGAACGCCTGGACGACGAACGTCATCACGAAAAAGACGAAGACGGCCGTTTCGGCGATGAGCTCAAAATATTCGCGGAAGACGCTTTTCGTCCGCTTTTTTTTCTCGACGGGCTTCTTTGCGGTCATCGGAACTTCCTTAAAAGAAGGGATACTATAGCCCAAATCAAAGGGGGCTTCAACCGCCGGGGGCCCGCGTTTTATCTTCGGGGATGAATTCGGTATACTGCCCCCGTGATTTCCGCATCCTTAATAATAAAGCCGCGCTTATGAAGAAAGCCTTTATCGTCGAGACGTCCGAAGCCGGTTCCTCGGCCCGGGCCGGTTTGATCCAAACGCCTCACGGGGCCATTCCCACGCCGGCGTTCGCCCCCGTCGCCAGCCAGGGCTCGGTCAAGGGCTTAACCCACGACCAGGTGTCCGCTTTGGGAGCTCACTTGATCCTCTGCAATTCCTACCACCTGTTTCTGCGCCCCGGCGCGGAGGCCGTTCGGGCTATGGGCGGGTTGCACGCCTTCATCTCCTGGCCGAAGCCCATTTTGACCGACAGCGGCGGATTTCAGATTTATAGCCTTGGGCCGCTGGCCAGAGTCCGCCGTGACGGCGTGGCTTTCGCCTCCCATCTGGACGGTTCGAAACTCTTCCTGACTCCCGAGGACGTTCTGGGAATTCAACTCCTTCTCGGCTCGGACATCATGATGGTCCTCGATCATTTCGTTCCCTTCGCTTCCCCCGAGGCAAAGGTCGGGGACGCGGTCGAAACGACAATCCGCTGGGCCGGCCGGGCCCGGGACGCGTTTTTAAAACAGGAGACGAACGCCCACCTTTGGGCCATCACCCAGGGCGGAGTCGTCCCGGACCTGCGGCGACGCTGCACCGAGGAACTCACGGCCATGGATTTCGACGGCTACGCGATCGGCGGGCTCGGGATCGGGGAAGCCAAGGCTCAGCTTCACGAAACCCTGGAACAGAGCGACGCCCTGCTCCCCAAAAACAAGCCGCGTTATCTCATGGGGATGGGCTACCTCGCCGATATTCTCGAAGCCGTGGACCGGGGCGTCGATCTTTTCGATTGCGTCCTGCCGACCCGGAACGCCCGAAACGGGTCCCTGTTCACCCTCCAAGGCATCGTGACCATCAAGAATAAAAAATACGCGGATGATCTCCGGCCCGTCGACGAGACATGCAATTGTCCGACGTGCCGGCGCTATTCCCGGGCGTACCTGCGCCACTTGTACGAACGCAAGGAAATCACGTCGGCCGTGCTGAATACGATCCACAATCTCCACTTTTATCTTGACTTCTTCGCCAAAATGCGGCAATCTATCCAATCACATTCGTTTCAGAGATTTAAGTTGAATCTAATGAACATGTTAAAGGAAGTGAACCGATGATTTTCAGCGCGCTTTTCGCGGCCCAACAAGGCCAAACTCAGGCGAGGCAGGCGATGCCTCAAGGGAACATGTTGACCGCCCTGATCCCGTTCGTCCTCGTCTTCGGGATTTTCTATCTCCTCATCATTCTTCCGCAAAGAAAGAAACAGAAAAAGCACATGGAAAGCATCTCGGCCCTGAAGCCGGGCGACAAGATCATCACGACCGGCGGGATGTTCGGCACGGTCATGGGCGTTCTGCAAGACCGGATCGAACTCAAGGTTGCGGCAAACGTCAAGATCGAGATCACCAAGAGTGCCGTCGGCGTCATCCTCGTCTCCGGCGAACCCGGTTCCGTCGAAAAATCCGAGTCTTGAGGAACCCTCAACCCATGGCCGGCCTTCCCGGGGGAACCCGGCGACGCCCTCGCCGTACGGCGGCGGCCCAATTGAATAAGGAAAGAGACAACCGATGAAGAAAGGACTCCGCTGGAAAACGCTGCTCACGGTCGCGATTCTCGGCCTGTGCGTGTTCCTGGCCCTCCCGATCCGGGAAAAAATCAAGCTCGGCCTGGACCTCAAGGGCGGCATCCATCTGGTGCTCCAGGTCATGACCGAGGACGCCCTCAACGGTGAAACCGACCAGGAAATCCTTCGGTTCACCGATCTCTTTAAAAAGAACTCCATCACGTACGCGACCGGGGCCAAGGAAAAGCCCGGCAAGTTCGCCATCACCGGCCTGGACGCCGATCAACAAGCTAAAACCAAAGACCTGATCGATCAATACACCCGAGATTGGGACACATCCTTCATGGCCGACCGGGTGAATTTCACCCTCAAGCCGACGGCCGTCCTTTTTCTCGAGGACCAGGCGGTCGTCCAAACGCTGGAAACGATCCGGAACCGCATCGACCAGTTCGGTGTCTCCGAACCGCTCATCCAACGCCAGGGAACGAAACAGATCGTCGTCGAGCTTCCCGGTGTCGATGATCCGGAGCATATCAAGGACCTGATCAAGGTCACGGCCGTCCTGAACTGGAAACTGGTCAAGGGCGGCCCGGCCGAGGATGAAGCGACGCTGCTTCAGCCCTTCGGCGGGACCGTTCCGGAGGACGCCGAAATCGTCCGGGGCGATCCCAAACGCGGCCATCCCGGCCTCTACCTCGTGGAAAAAGTCGCCACCATCGGCGGCAAGGATCTTCGGACAGTTCGCCGCGGGACTGATGAATGGAATAATCCGGCCGTTTCCTTCACCCTCAGCCCGGAAGGCGGCCGCCGGTTCGAGCAGGTCACGGGAGCGAACATCGGACGGGCCCTGGCGATCATCCTGGACAATAAAATTCAATCGGCGCCCAACATCAATACCCGGATCAGTGATTCCGGCATCATTCAGGGCCAGTTCACAAACCAGGAAGTCGAAGACCTCATCATCGTCCTCAAAGCCGGCGCCCTTCCGGCCGGAATCAAATATCTTGAACAACGCGTGATCGGCCCGGCGCTCGGGTCGGACTCCATCCGAACGGGCCTGATGGCCGGCCTGGTGGCCATCCTCCTGGTCATGTCCTTCATGATCATTTACTACCGGATAGCCGGGATCAACGCGATCATCGCCCTGATCTTCAACGTCGTGATCCTCTTCGGCGTCCTGGCCTACTTCAAGGCCAACATGACGCTGCCGGGAATCGCCGGCCTGATCCTGGCCATCGGGATGTCCGTAGACGCCAACGTCCTGATCTTCGAACGGATCAAGGAGGAACGCGCCCTGGGGAAAAATGTCCCGAGCGCGATCTCGCTCGGATTCAGCCGGGACTTCACCGCGATCTTCGACTCCAACCTGACGACGATCATTTCGGCCGTGTTCCTCTTTCAGTTCGGCACCGGCCCGATCAAGGGATACGCCGTGACGCTGATCATCAGCCTGCTGGCGAACATGTTCACCGCCGTCTTCGTCTCACGGCTGATGTTCGACCTGACGATTCCCAAAACCGCGACCAAGTTGAGCATCTAACATGGAAATTTTCAAGACCCTCCCCCAAGTCAAGTTCCTCAAATACAAGTATATCGCCCTCATAATCACCGCCGTCATCGTCCTGGCCGGGATGCTGAACATCTTCGTCGGCCGCGGCCTCAAACTCGGGGTCGATTTCGGCGAAGGCACGTTGATCCGGGTCATCTTCAAGAACCCGACCTTGATCGCCGAAGTCCGGAAGCAGTTGGAAGACGTCGGTCTGGGCAACAGCCCGATCCAGGAACTCGGCAAAAACGGCCGGGAATTCCAGATCCGGGCCGTCGAGGTGAAAAACATCAAGGACGAAAACGTTTTGGAAAGCCACGCGGATCTGGGCAACAAGATCATCGCCGCCCTCCGCGGGACCGACGGCCAAAGCGAAACCGCCCAGGGGCTCAAGGACCTCAATTCCATCGACCAGAAAAGCCTCGCTTCCCTCCTCGAACCCGCTTTTACCGAAAAAGGCGCCGGCCTGGCCGAACAGGTTCTCTCTGCCCGGAAAAACGAAGCGAATCAGGGCGCCTTCGCCGATTACGCGGACCTGTCGCGGGACGGCGTTCCGGCCGAAGTCGTAACCTTTCTAAAGGGGAAGACCTTCCTCGGCAAGTTGAATATCCTCAGCCTCGAATCGGTCGGCCCCCAGGTCGGAAAGGATCTCCGGAAAAAGGCCGTCCTGGCGACGATCTGGTCGCTGATCGGAATGCTGATCTACATCGCCGTCCGGTTCAAGTTGGCCAACGGCGTGGCGGCCATCTTCACCCTGACCCAGGACGTCCTGATCACGATCTCCCTTTATTCCTTCAGCGGCCGCGAGGTCAACTTGCCCATCATCGCCGCCCTGCTGACGATCGTCGGTTTCTCGATCAACGACACGATCGTCATTTTCGACCGGATCCGCGAAAACCAAAAGGCCTTCCGGAAGATGCCTCTGGAAGAGATCATGAACCTCAGCCTCAATCAGATGCTGGGCCGGACGTTCATCACCTCGGGAACGGTTTTTCTGACCGTTATGGCCCTCTTCATCTTCGGCGGGCCGGTCATCAACGATTTCGCCTTCTGCATGCTGATCGGGACGATCGAGGGCGTTTATTCGACGATCTACCTCGCCTGCCCGGTCGTCCTGTTCTGGCAGAAATGGTTCCCGTCGAAGCGCGCCCGCAGATAACGTGATTATGACCTCCGCGAATTTGACTTGCCAAGAAGGGACAATTGGTTTATAATGCTCTCCGTTGATTCCTGACTTTCTATCTCTTCATACGAGGTAAGATATGGCTGAACAAACGAAGCCGCAAATCCCGGTGAAGGAAGAGATCCCGGCGATGTTCAAGGATTCCTTTTTCGTCGCGGGAAAAGGCGGCCGGCGAACAGCGGTCGCGTTTCCCTTCGCCGTAATCCTTCACACGATTCTCGTAGCCGCCCTCATCGTCCTTCCCCTGTTGTCCGTTTCGAATCTCCCTAAAATCGAGATCACCAGCGCGTTCCTGGCGCCTCCGCCCCCTCCGCCTCCGCCTCCCCCGCCGCCGGCCAAGAAGGCCTCCTCCGCCGCGGTCAAGCGGATCAAACCCGTCCAAGCTCAATCCGCATTCGAAGCCGGCAAGCTCGTCGCCCCCGTCGACATCCCGACCGAGATCGCCGAAGAGCAGATCTCGGACATCGGGATCGAGGGCGGCGTCGAAGGCGGCGTCGAGGGCGGCGTCATCGGCGGCGTCCTCGGAGGAGTCGTCGGAGGAGTGCTCGGCGGCGTCGTCGGCGAAGTCGAAGCGCCCGTGCGGGCCATCGGCGAAATCCGGCAGCCGACCCTGATCTAGCGAGTCGAGGACATCTATCCGGACATCGCCCGCGAAGCCCGGATCGAGGGAATCGTCATCATCGAAGCCCAGACCGACATCTATGGCCGGGTCCAGACCGTCAAGATTCTGCGGTCCATCCCCATGCTCGACCGGGCGGCCGAGGATGCCGTGCGGCAGTGGGTCTATGAACCGATGGTGGTCAACGGCCGCCCCCGCAGCGTCATCTTCTCGGTGACCGTCCGCTTCACCCTGAAATAAGGCAAAAAGAAGCTTGCCACAGCTTTTGCATATTTAAAGGAGGTACGACAATGCAATTTGGTCTAGTTGAAATGTTCCAGGCCATGAGCGTTCTGGCCAAAGTGGTTTCTTTCCTTCTGATCGGTTTGTCGATCGTTTCGATTTATCTTCTGGTCGAACGGACGATGTTCTACCGCAAGGCGAAAAACCTGTCCAAGGCCGTCGCTCCGAAGCTCGCCGACCTGCTCAAGGCCGGCCAGATCAAGGAAGCCCTCGCCCTGGCTTCGAAGAAAGAATACAAGTCCAGCCATCTCGCCCGCATAACCGCGGCCGCTGCGACGGAATTTCTTGACGGCAAGGAAGCCGGGCTCGCCTTCGAACAACAGATCGAATCCGCGGCCCGCGGCTGCGACCGCGCCGCTTCGATCTTCAACCAGGAATTGAAACGGGGCCTGAACGTCCTGGCTACGATCGCGACCTCGGCCCCCTTCATCGGCCTGTTCGGGACGATTTCGGGCATCATCAACGCCTTCAAGGGCATGGCCGCCACCGGTTCGGGCGGAATCGCGGCCGTCGCTTCCGGTATCGCCGAAGCCCTGGTGACCACGGCCTTCGGAATCGGCGTGGCCATCATCGCCCTCTGGTGCTACAACTACTTGAATTCGAAAGCCGAAGTCTTCGACGCCGAGATGGCCAACACGGCCTCTCAGGTCATCGACTTCTTCGTCCGCAAACAAGCCAGGTAAGCCTGTTTTACGGACCAGAGACGCCCCATGAGCATTTCCATCAGCACCGGGAAGCAACCGGTCCAAGCCTCGCCGAACGTCGTCCCCCTTTGCGACGTTCTTCTCGTCCTGCTGATCATCTTCATGTTGGTGACTCCGCTCGTTCAGAGAGGCGTGGACCTGACGCTTCCGACGGCGATCAATTCCGTGTCCATGCCGGAATCTCCCAAAGTCGTCCTTTACATCCGCAAAGACGGCACGCTGTTCCTGAATCAGGACAAGCTGACCATCGACAGACTCCCGTCCAAGCTGGAGGAGGCCTTCCTGTCCTCGGAGGACGACAAACGGCTCTATCTGAGAGCGGACGGCGAAATCGCATACGGAAAACTGCTCGAATTGTACGAAACGATCCGGGTTGCCGGTTACGAGAACATCGCCATCATCACCGATAAAAAGACCGATCGCAGCTGATTCGCCGGTTAACGAACCCGGGCGGCGGTTCGCCGCCCGGGTCTTTTTATTTTCGGCAACGGCCGGATAATCCTTCGTTCAAACTCCCCGTCCGATATCCGGCCAAGTCGATCGCCACGTAAAGATATCCCCGTTTTCTCAGCCGGGCGATGATCCGCCGTCGCGTCTCCTCTTTGAACACCCGGGGAAAATCCGCCGGGTCGAATTCGATCCGGGCGATTGACCCGTGATCACGGACGCGAAGCTGTCCGAAACCGAGCCGGCGGAGGTCTTCTTCCGCCGCGCCGATCCGGGCGAGCGTCGGCCGGTCGATCGGAACGCCATAGGGAATCCGCGTGGAGAGACACGCTTGAGAGGGTTTGTTCCAGGTGGGAAGGCCGAGTTTGCGGGAATAAGCCCGGATTTCAGTTTTCCCGAGCCCCGACTCCTTGAGAGGAGACCGGATCCCCATCTCCCGACTCGCGGCCGCCCCGGGACGGAAATCGCCTTCGTCGTCGAGATTCTGCCCGTCGACGATGGCCGCCATCCCTTCGCGCTCCGCGATTTTCCGCATCGCCCGCCACAATTCCTTTTTGCAGTAGTAACATCGCCGGGGCGTATTTTTCACGAACCGCGGGTTTTGGAGAATCGAGACGTTGATAATTTCAAACCTGACTTTGAACCGCCGGGCCAGACGCTCCGCGGCCGCGGTTTCGGCAGCGGGATGAATCTCGGACGAGGCGATCACAGCGTAAACATTGCGGCCGAGAACCTCGGCGGCGATTTTCAAAATAAACGCGCTGTCCGTTCCGCCGGAAAAAGCGACAAGAACACGCTCCATCCCGCAGAGGATGTCCCGCAGGCGGTCGACCTTCGCTTCGAGGCGGCGGGCGACGGATGGAAGGTCAGAAACGGCCATGCGTTTTTTCCCGGCCGGCGGTGATCCGGTCGACTTCCCGGACCAGAGCTTCGGCGATCTTTTTTTCGGGAACCCGGCGTAAGATCTTTCCCTTGACGAACAGGACTCCCGTGCCGCGGCCACAGGCGACCCCGGCATCGGCTTCCCTGGCCTCCCCCGGGCCGTTGACGGCACAACCCATCACGGCCACGGTCAAGGGCGTGATCGTCGAAGTCAAACGGCGTTGGACCTCGCGGGCGATTGACCGAAGATCCACCTCGCACCGTCCGCACGTCGGACAAGAAACGACGTCGACACCGCGGGACCGGAGCCCCAAAGCGGCCAGAATCCGGTAGGCGACCCGGACCTCCGCCGCCGCCGGCGCGGTCAGGGAAACGCGGATCGTATCAGCCAGGCCTTCGGCGAGCAACAGGGCCAAGCCCGCCGCCGATTTCACCGCGCCGGGAAGCAGCGTCCCGGCCTCCGTGATTCCGGCGTGAAAAGGATAGGCGGTTTTTCGGGCCAGATTCCGGTAGGCTTCGAGCGTCCGCGGCAGGTCGGAGGCCTTGAGGGAGACTTTGATCAACCGGAAATCGAGATCCTCCAGGATCCGGATATGCCGGAGGGCGCTTTCGGCCATCGCCTCGGCCGTCGCTCCTCCATGGGTCTTCAGGAGGTCTTTTTCGATCGATCCGGAATTGACCCCGATGCGGATCGGGACGGACCGTTCCCTGGCCGCCCGGACGACTTCGCGGACCTTGTCCATCAAGCCGATCGTTCCCGGGTTGAGCCGGAGCCCGTCGGCTCCTCCGTCCAGGCAAGCCAGGGCCAGCCGATGGTCGAAATGAATGTCGGCAATCAGCGGAACCGTGGCTTGCTTTCTGAGACGGGCAAAGGCGCGGGCGGCCTCGGCGTCCGGAATCGCCAGCCGGACGATTTCGCAGCCCTCCCGGGCGAGGCGGCGGATTTCGGCGGCCGTCGCCCGCACGTCGCGGGTATCCGTCTTGGTCATGGATTGGACGCTGATCGGCGCCCCTCCCCCGATCTCCACATTGCCGACCCGGATCCGGACCGTCTTCCTTCTCGGGAACATTTCCGCCGGCGTTTGCTTCATGACCGACATTATAACAGCTTAAAACGGCGACAAACTGTTCCAGCCGTTGGGAAGGCGCTTGACGATGTCGTTCAGAATGACGAAGGCGATCAGAACGATGAAAATGACAAATCCGATCTGCATCCAAATCTGTCTCGCCTTGGGCTTGAGGTCCCGCCGGAGGATGCCTTCGATGATCAGCACGAAGAGCTGGCCGCCGTCGAAAACCGGAATCGGGAAGAGGTTCAGAATCCCCAGTTGGAGACTGATGATCGCGATCCAGCTCATCAGCGCGAGGAACCCCATCCGCAGGGCGGCGTAAGAAAAATTGGCGATTTCGAGCGGCCCGGCGAGCTGTTTGGCCGAGGCCTGGCCGGTGAAGATGTTTTTCAGAAAATCGACGACCAGGAAGGCCAGGCGCTTATTTTCCTTGAAGCTTTGGCCGATGGCCGGAAAGAAAGCGTATTTCTTGACGACGGACTTGGCCGTCTGCATCACTCCGATTTTCCCGACCTTGCCCTCCCGCCGCGGGGTGATCCGAAGCATCACGTCCCGGCCGTTGCGCTCGACCAGGAATTCGCATTCCTTTTCGGCGTTGGCCTCAACGATTTCAATGAAGCGGTAAAAATACACCGGCTCGCCGTTGATCGCCTTGATGACGTCACCGGCCAGAAGGCCGCCCTTTTCGGCCGGAGATCCGGGGGAAACCATCTGGACCTGGGTCAGGATTTTGCCGAAGAAGCCGGCGTAGCCCATGTCGTATTTGGTCCGGCTTTCCGTCGTCAACGGGACTTTCATGATTCCGCCGCTTCTGCTGACTTCCAGGGTCAAAAGGCGGTCGGGTTTCGTCCCGACAGCGATTTCCACGTCGGTCCAGGTCGCGGTTTTCCGGCCGTTGACGGACAGGATTTGGTCGTCCGCTTTTAGATCCGCCCGGGCGGCGGGCGATCCCGGCTCGATCCAACCGATCACCGGGATCTGGTCCTGATACTCCGGCGATGTCACCCCGACCATGTTGATTCCGGCGACGATCGCCACGGCCAGGAGAATATTCATGACCGGCCCCATCACGATGACGAGAAACCGTTGAAAACGGGTTTTGGCCGCGAAATCGTCCGGCTCCAGGACCTTGCCCGGTTCGTAAACGCCCTCCCCGAGGAATTTGACGTATCCGCCCAACGGCAGCACGCTGATCCGGTAGTCCGTGTGGCCTTTTTTGAGGCCGAACAATCGTTTGCCGTAGCCGAACGAGAACACCTCCACCCGGATGCCGACCAGTTTGGCCACGAGGAAGTGGCCGAACTCGTGGATGAAGACGAGGATTCCGAAAACAATTAAAAACGCGAGGATCGTGCCGAGAATCGTGCCCATGTCATGTCCTTTTCGCGACCATTCGCCGGGTCCTTTCCCGGACCCGGCGGTCTTCTTCAATAATGTCGTCCAGGGATTCCATGCGGCGCGGCCGGATCCCGGCCAACGCCCTCTCCACCGTTTCACCGATGCCGGTGAACCGGATCCGTCCTTCGATGAAGGCCTCGACAGCGACTTCATTAGCCGCGTTCATCGCCACCGCCGCGCTGTCCTTCTCCCCTAAAACCCGGCGGGCCGTTTTCAAAAGCGGAAACCGCCGCTCGTCGGGAACCGAAAATTCGAGCGGTCCGGCCGCGGCCAAATCCAGCGGCGGCAGGAATCCGTCCCGCCGCCGGGGATAGGTCAGCGCGTACTGGATGGGAATCCGCATGTCCGTCCGGCTGAGTTGGGCCAGCACCGACCCGTCCCGCAGTTCGATCAGGGCGTGGACGATGCTTTGGGGGTGAATGAGAACCCGGAGCATGTCCGGGGCCAGGTCGAAAAGCCACCGGGCTTCGATGAGTTCCAGCCCCTTGTTCATCATCGTGGCCGAATCGATGGTGACTTTGCGGCCCATCGTCCAGCGGGGATGGGCCAGGGCTTCGCGAAGAGTTTTCCGGCGGAGTTCCCGAAGCGGCGCGCGGAGAAACGGGCCGCCCGACGCCGTCAGGATGACGCTCCGTACGTCGGCGGGGTTTTGACCGGCCAGACATTGAAAGAGGCCGCTGTGCTCGGAATCGACCGGAATGAGCGACGCCCCGTTTCGCTTCGCTTCCCGCCGCAGCAACGGGCCGGCGACGACCATCGATTCCTTATTGGCCAGAGCGATCGTTTTCCCGGCCCGCACCGCGGCCAGCGTCGGCCGCAGGCCGTTGAACCC